>NZ_JAENGN010000011.1:0-174622 GCF_016533505.1 Parapedobacter sp. ISTM3
ACATAATTGCGCAGTATAACCGATTAAGGAAACGGTTTTGATATATTTGTTGCGAATATAAGGATTTACGTCAAGATGCGGGTGATCTATTTCTTCGGAATTAAAATTTATGGGCTATTAATTTGGATTTTGTCGCCTTTCAACGACAAGGCAAAAAAGTGGGTTCATGGACGGAAAGGATTGCTTGCACAGGTCGCCGAGGAAGCCGATGGGCACAAAGGTTGCGTTTGGTTTCATTTTGCTTCTTTAGGCGAATTTGAACAAGGCCGCCCGGTATTGGAAGCGATAAAAATTCATTGGCCGGATAAGCCAGTCGTTGTCACTTTTTACTCTCCTTCCGGATATGAAATACGGAAAGATACACCTTTGGCAGCAAACGTATTTTACCTACCCGAAGATACGCCCCGCAATGCTGCGGCCTTTATCCGACTAATCAATCCCGAAATAGCCATATTTACGAAATATGAATATTGGCATTTTTATTTTAGGACATTGGCCGCCAACAAGGTGCCGTTATTCCTTATTTCGACTATTTTCCGGCCTGACCAGGTATTCTTCAAGTGGTATGGAGGGTTCTTTCGTCAAACGCTTGGTTATGTAACCCACTTTTTTACCCAGAACGAGGAAAGCTGTGTATTGCTGAACAGCTTGGGCTTCACCAATGTAGAGCTCGCAGGCGACACCCGCTTCGACCGCGTAATTATGCTCCCCGAAACACGGAATCCTATCCCTGAAATCGAAGCGTTTGCCGATGGCAATCCCGTGCTGGTAGCCGGAAGTACCTGGCCGCAAGACGAACACCTATTAGCGGACCTACACAATAGGTTCCCCTCGTGGAAAATCATCATCGCTCCGCATGAGATCCACGAAGACCACCTCAGCACCATTGAGAAATTATTCCCACAAGCCATCCGGTTTTCAAACAATAGCCAATCAACTACAGGTTCTCCATCACTCACCACCGGCTCCCCACCACCGGCAAACGTCCTCATCATAGACAGCATCGGCATGCTTTCTTCGTTATATGCCTATGGCTCGATAGCGTATATCGGCGGAGGATTTGGAGCAGGTATACACAATACGTTGGAAGCGGCCACGTATGGGATTCCAGTTATTTTTGGGCCTAAATACCATAAATTTCAGGAAGCCAAAGACTTGGTTGCCAAAGGTGCTGGTTTCAGTGTGGAGGATGCGACCGAATTGGCAACTATTTTTGGCCAAATGACCAGTCGACAAAATCGGGAGCAAGCTGGAAATATCGCACGGCAATACGTATTGGCGCATGCGGGCGCAACCGATCGGATACTTAATTACTTAAAAGAAAGGTGGTAGCCCTTACGAACTTTCAACAAATAGTTCCGCAGCAATGTAATCCGCGAGTAGTTTACCCTTTTTTGTAAGTGTAGCTACCTCTCCCGCCAGCACGACTTCAGCATTCGCTATAAAAGGTTGTAGCCCTGAATAAAGTGCATCCCGATATTGGTTGTTAAACATTTGCTCCACCCTATCTAAGTGGAGGCCCCATATCGTCCGCAACGCAGTCATCACATATTCATTGAACTTATCCTGTTCGCTTAATTCTTCCCGTTCAAACGGCAACTGGCCCGCCTGTATTGCCCTGATATATTTCATGTTGTTGCTCACATTCCATTGCCGGCTCTGCCCATCGAATGAATGGGCCGATGGGCCGACGCCAAGATAAGGAACCCCCTTCCAATAATTGCTATTGTGACGAGCATAGTTTCCAGGCTTAGCAAAGTTGGATATCTCATAATGGATGTAGCCCGCGATATGGAGTGCATCCATCAAGTATTCAAACTGGGCCGCACTTTGTTTTTCATCCATAGCGGGCTGCCTACCCTTACGGATAAAAGCAGCCAGCGCGGTCTGTGGCTCCACAGTCATGCTATAAGCCGAGATATGCGGCACGCCAAATTCCAGCAATTTGCCGATGTTATACTCCCATTTGCCAGTTGTCAGCAAAGGATAGCCATAAATAAGGTCGGCAGTGACATTGGTGTATCCCACATCCTGCACGCGCCTGATCGCCGCCTGCGCGTCATCAGCAGTATGCGCACGATTCATCCAGCGCAAATCTTCTTCGAAAAAGGATTGGATGCCTATACTAAACCTATTGACAGGTGAATCCTTCAGTGCGTGCAGTTTGTCATTGCTGAGATCATCAGGATTGGCTTCAAGGGTAATCTCAGCATCAAACCGAACAGGGAAGTGAGCCGCAACGCCGTCTATAAGCTGCCGGATATCATCTGCGTCGAGCAACGAAGGTGTCCCGCCACCGAAATAAATGGATTCTACCGGCTGCCCATTTAAATAACGTGCCCGCATAGCAATTTCCCGCTGCATGGCCTGTAACATTTCCGTTTTATACTTCAACGAGGTGCTGAAATGAAAGTCACAATAATGGCATGCCCGCTTGCAGAAAGGAATATGAAAATAAATGCCAGCCATACTGCAAAGATATTCTTATCTTTCGAACCATGGAAATCTTCCAACAACAGCTTATATTGCCCGCACGGCCAAGAGGATTCCACCTCATCACAAAGGAGATAGAAGAACGACTATCCCCCATTACCAACTGGAGATCAGGAATATGCCACATTTTCATCAAGCATACATCTGCATCGCTCACCATTAACGAAAATGCGGATCCTACGGTGCGGATGGATTTTGAAACCTATTTCAACAAGGCCGTACCCGAAAACGATCCAGATTATCGCCATGACTACGAGGGAGCCGACGATATGCCCGCCCACATTAAAGCATCGATGATGGGGGTTTCGGTAACCATACCTATTGAAAATGGAAGGCTTGCATTGGGCACCTGGCAGGGAATATACCTTTGTGAACATCGAAATCACGGCGGCAGCAGGAGGTTGATGATTACGGCCTGGGGAATATAAACAGAAAAGCCGCAAACGGCTATCTCCATATTGCGGCTCTATCAGCGATTTTGCTAAATCAGGAATTAGGAATCACCTGCCTCCTTTAGTGCTTCCTCCTTCATTCTGTCGTTTGCTACGATGACTATCTCCACCCGGCGGTTCTGAGCACGCCCGGCTTCCGTATTATTATCTCCTATGGGTTCATGAAAGCTACGCCCTTCCGTCTTAATACGGCGGGCAGCTAACCCCTGCGACACCGCGTAATCCCTTACTGCTTTTGCCCTGCGTTCGGACAATCCTTGATTATAGCTGTCGGTCCCTTTGTTATCGGTATGCCCAATGACCAAGATATCGGTATTGGGTTCCTGATTGAGCGAAGCAACCAGCTTACCGATATTTTCGCGGGCAGCGGGTTTGACCTCTGTTTTATCAAAGTCAAATAATATGCCTGAATCAAACTTTACAATAATGCCTTCGTCAGCCTTGATAACTTCCGCACCGGGCACCGTCCGTTCGATCTCCGCAGCTTGCCTATCCATCTTTTTGCCAATCAATCCACCAGCCACACCGCCGATAGCTGCTCCGGCGAGCACGCCAACCGCTGTATTGCCCGCCTTATTGCCGATGATAGCGCCTAATGCCCCACCGGCCACTGCTCCCGTGGCTGCACCTTTCTGGGTATTGCTCATTGACTGGATAGTACTGCAACTTCCAAGCAGCATTGCTGATGTAGCGATTGAAAGTCCCATCAAGGCTATTTTTCTATTCATCATTACCATAACAATTGTCTTTTTTTTATTGTACGGGATAAACACAAACCAAATGCCAAACTGTACTAACCTTAAAGAGATGCGTCCAATTCACACTAAAAGAGACTTATGCACTATTTGACGGGGTTGGCCTCCAGTTTAGGCAGCTTTGGGGCAGCCGGGCGACCATCTCGGTCGAACTGTTTAAACGAATCAACGATGTAAGCGGTGATGTCGTACTCACCCCAATACTGCGCCTTTTCGAAAGATGGGCGGTACCAAATCATGAAGTTAGTGAGATCGTCACCATCAAGACCGGTCAACTCCCGAATTTTGCTCCTGCTGAACTTTCTGTCTACCTCGGTCTCCTCAAGTTCTTTTTCCATGTAATTACCAAAGCGCCGTGCATTCCGCGGTGTACGCCCCAATAGCTCATAAAGCGAAGTGATCGGATTGAATATATAGGCCAATGCCGGCGGCTTACCATCGTAATATACTCCTTGCTTCCTATAACTACGCATAGCATCACGGAGTTCGGCCTCCTTACTCATCCGGTTTACATCCACCTGTTCCAGCATGATACTCCCCGGCCGCATATCAATCAAGATATCGCTCAATGTTTTCACCTCAGTGGTCATCGACTGGTAACCCATGCTGTTTGCGATAAGCGTGTCACCAACCGACGCGTTTATCTCGAAGGTACCCAAACTACTGGAGGCCGTTGATTGACCGGTACGTTGATTCACAATGGTCACGTTCCCTATTCGCTTACTCGTGCCCGCCTCGACCACAATGCCCCGGATTATACCCGACTCTTGAGCGTAAAGCCAAAACGGCAACAGCCAGACGGAAGCAATCAGCGCTATTTTAGTACGGCGACTCATAGTTATTTCCATTTGACTGCTTTTTTTCCTAAACGTTTAACGGCTTTGTTTTCTTATCCGAGCGGGCAAATCATACGTTATACGGATAGAACACAAAATTGGCTCCTTCGGGAACGATAACAAACACACACATAAAATCCTCCGGCTTTTTGTACTGTTTGATGAAATGAGTTTTCCGTTCTTCCTTGATAATTCCACGGGACACGAATTCCTCCACAGTGGAAGCGTGGATAGACCATGCGGTACCCAATTCGTTCTTATCCAATATCAATTCACCCAGATTGACCTCGTGCTGATGAGCAATAAAAATCGGGTAAGCGGACAACCCTTCCGCCATAATCTCCACCGCAATTTCTTTAATGGACTCCCTATAAAAATCCAAATCCGCCTTAAGGCTTTTTAACGGGCTTTCTTTCTTCGGCTGCCCATCATCACCCGCTTGAGCACCAAGCAAATCTTGTAATTCCATAACCTTATCCTTTGAGTGTAAGCAAAGCTACATTTTCGACGTGTTGCGTATGCGGAAACATGTCCACCGGGCGAATCCGGCTTACCTCATATTTCTCACGAAGTAACGCCAGGTCCCGGGCTTGCGTAGCAGCATTACAACTGACATACACAATCTTAGCTGCCCCAATGGCTAAAAGCCGCATCACCACATCGGGATGCATTCCAGCCCTCGGAGGGTCAGTGATAACGACATCCGGCTTGCCCTGTGTTTCAACAAATTGGTCGGTTAGTACATCTTTCATGTCCCCCGCATAAAACCGAGTGTTTTGAATGCCATTAATCGCGGAATTGATCTTTGCATCTTCAATTGCGGAGGGTACATATTCCACGCCAACGACCTCATGTACGTGCCGGGCAACGAAATTGGCAATGGTGCCTGCTCCCGTATACAAGTCGTACACCCGTTCATTGCCCTCAAAACCGGCAAAATCACGGGTTATTTTATAGAGTTCATAAGCCTGTGCGGAATTGGTCTGGTAAAATGATTTTGCGCCGATTTTGAACCGTAACCCTTCCATCTCTTCGAAAATGTGGTCACGACCGGCATAGACATGGATCTCTTGATCAAAGATCGTATCGTTTTTCTTCTGATTAATGATATAAAGCAAGGAAGTAACCGCCGGAAATTCCAGTCGGAGGAACGCCATGGTTTGTTCGATAACATCCCGATCGGCGTAGGCAAACACAACAATAACCATCAGCTCGCCGGTAGAAGCCGTACGGATAATCAAGTTGCGCAGCGCCCCTTCATGCTGCCGGAGGTCGTAAAAGGATATCCCCCGCGCCAAAGCAAACGCCCTCAATTTATTGCGGATATCATTTGACGGCGGTTGCTGCAAATAGCAATGCTCAATATCAAGAATCTTATCGAAACGGGATGGCACGTGAAAGCCTAACGCGTTCATCTCCAGGCTTGCCTGTTCGTCGTCGACGTGGGTAAGCCATCGCTTATTTGAAAAGGTATATTCCAGCTTATTGCGGTAATATTGAGATTGTGGAGCCGGCAATATGGCCTCCATCATTGAAGTGTCGACACCCCCCAAACGTGAAAGCGCATTGGCCACGCTCTGCTGTTTGTAGGTCAATTGCGCGCCATAATCCATATGTTGCCATTTGCACCCCCCACATGTGCCGAAATGCTGGCAAAAAGGCGTCACGCGATAAGGCGACGCGTCTTTGAGTTGTGTGACCTTCGCTTCAGCAAAATTCTTTTTCTTGCGAACCAGCGTTACATCTACCACATCGCCGGGTATGGCTTTGTCTACAAAGACGACAAGTTCGCCTACGCGACCGACCCCCTTGCCTGCCTCGGCAATGTCTATAATTGAAATATCCGATAGCTGCCGTTCTTCAGGCAGCATCCTTCTTTTACTCATAAGGATGCAAAGGTACGGCGTTTTTTTACCACAACCTAATCTACCGTGGCTTTGACTAAATACGGCAAGATTTCCTTTTGGAAGGAGACAAAATTCTTCCGCACGTCGGCCTCACTAACCGATGTAAAAGCAAATGAAAACACAATGTTCTTGCTGGCCTTGATAAGAAAGGTAAGTTTATCCGGTGCCACTGCTTTACCGATTTCCGTATTGCCGATAAACGAGCTGACGAGCAAAAACTCCAAATCGTCTGATAAAGTACGGAGATACTCCTGTGTATTGGCGGATTCACGGATGAAATCCCAACCTAAAAACTCGTTGCAGATGGTGTAGGTGAGTCGGCTTACACGCAAAATGGTATTGCTCAAATACGTTTCAAGATCGGCCTGCTTGCTGTATTTACCCAATAAATCGTCTACGCTCTCACGGATGTAATCCATTAGGATAGCATGTAAAACCAGCTCCTTACTGTCAAAGTATTTATAAATGGTAGCTTTGGCGATTTTTGCTTTCCGGGCGATTTCATTGACGCTGGTTTTTTTATAGCCATAGCGCCGGAATAATTCTCGGGCTGCCTTTTTGATCGATTCTTTTACTTTGTCGGCTTCCATCAATTTGATATGATTATGGTTTCGCCATTCCGTTGTGCCCGATAGGGTTTAAGCGGGCACTCCGCAAGTTCAGCAGGCGATCCATTTATTAATAAATAGCGTGCACCGGAGCACGGATCCCTGGCAACAAGCCCCCCTTCTTCTACTTCCACAGCACACCGTCTTCCAGCATCCACCGTGCTGCAACGATCATAGGCGACATATCCTTGCCCGGTATTCACGACAATCAGCCCAGCTACACCGCCCCGCTGGGTTACGGCATACCCTCCTGGCGTATAAAGTTGAGAATACTGGACCATCGAAACCTGTTCCATGACCGGCACATCCTGAACCACATTGCACCCCCCCTTCTTGCAGGCCACTTGCAGTACTACGGCCGTTAAAAGCGCAATATACCCAGCCGCTTTAATCATCTATATAAGTTCTGTTTCAAATTGGCTTAAGAAGCGTACATCATTTTCAGAGAATAGCCTCAGATCCCGGATCTCATATTTGAGGTTGGTAATGCGCTCGATACCCATACCGAAGGCAAAGCCGCTATATGTCGAGCTATCGATGCCACAGTTTTCGAGTACATTTGGGTCAACCATCCCGCAGCCGAGAATTTCCACCCAACCTGTTCCCTTACACATCGCGCAACCCTTTCCTTTGCAGATGGTACAACTGATGTCCATCTCTGCCGAAGGTTCCGTAAAGGGAAAATAAGACGGGCGGAAGCGTACCTTGGTATCTTCACCAAACAATTCTTGCACAAAGTAGTACAATGTCTGTTTGAGGTCAGCAAAGGACACGTCTTTATCAACGTACAGTCCTTCAACCTGATGGAAAAAACAATGAGCGCGAGCGGATATCGCCTCATTGCGGTATACTCGCCCAGGCATGATGGCCCGGAATGGCGGCTCGCCGTTTTCCATCATCCTCACCTGCACAGAAGACGTATGGGTACGCAGCGCGATGTCATTGCCCTGCTGTTTCTTAATAAAGAATGTGTCCTGCATATCTCGCGCGGGATGTTCAGGCGGAAAATTAAGCGCAGTGAAGTTGTGCCAATCGTCTTCAATCTCCGGTCCTTCTGCAACGATAAACCCTAGTTTCTTGAATATCTCGACAATCTCCTTCCGAACCAGAGATAAGGGATGGCGCGAGCCAAACACAAAACCCTCGCCCGGTAAGGTAAGATCCGCTTCTGCCTTCTTTTTGGAAGTTTGCTTATTCGAAGCGAACTGCTCATGCAGATGCTGATATTTTTGTTCGGCCGCTTGTTTAAATTCATTAAGGACTTTCCCGAGGGAACGTTTCTGATCGGGGGATACTGACTTAAACTCTTCGAATAGAGTACGCACTACACCTTTAGCCACTAAAAATTTAAGCCGGAATGCTTCTACATCGTTATAAGATTGGGGTACAAACCGTTCAATCTCTTCGGAATACTGCTGTATTTTCTCTTGCAACATGACGCCAAAGATATGAAAATTCTCTTAAGCTTTTGGCTATCGCAATCAGCAGTGATATCCGCCTAATACCCCTGCAATAGGTCAAAACAAGGCATCTTCTTCGCCTTCGTTTTCCTTAAAATCCACGACAGTGCTATCACCCTCTACTTTTTTTGCAGGCTGCTGCCCTGTATTGCCCTGACCGCCCGAAGGCTCGAAGTCGCTTTTACGGCCCAGTAGGGTAAAGTTTTCAGCTACCACTTCAGTAGTATAGCGCCTAATTCCCTCCTTATCTTCATAGGTGCGTGTTCTCAGCTTACCCTCTACATACACCAGTTTACCCTTAAATAAATATTTCGCCGCTACTTCTGCTAATCCTCGCCACATGACAATATTATGCCATTCGGTCTGTTCAACCTTCCGTCCATCCTTATTAAACATTTCCGAAGTGGCCAAAGGAAAACTTGCAACCGTAACATTTCCCTCCAGATGACGAATTTCCGGATCTTTACCTAAGTGACCTACTAAAATAACTTTATTGATGCCTGACATAATAATTTAGGTATAATTGGTACGCTATTCAACCATATAATCCTTTAAAAACGAATAAATCAGCTTCGGTTTAGCTAATGTACCTAAATCTTTCGTAAAAACATAATTCCATTTCATTTTTTTGCTAACATACCCTTCATTTGCGTCGACAGCGATAAATTGGGCAAACAAGTTCTGGTGACTTAGCACGTGTTTGACCGGGCCCGCCACTAAACGCAAATCTGCTTGTTCCCCGAAACATTCAACCACTTCCTGCAGACCGGCCAATTCGTGTATCCCCATAAGGCAGGGCGTCTCTATCATCGGCAACTCATAAAGATTCTCCCAAATATCTCCTTTTCCTCGTTTATTCATCAACAATCGGCCCTCAGCTGCAACCACAAAATAGTTAAAATAGCGGTTGCGGCTGGCTTTTCCTTTTAATTTTACAGGCAACTGGCTTATCCGTTCTTCAGAAAATGCGCGGCAGTCCAAGCGAAGTACACAATTGGCGCAATCCGGATTCTTAGGTTTGCATTGCATAGCACCGAACTCCATCACTGCTTGGTTGTAAAGGCCGGGGTGCGTCCTATCAAGCAGGTCATCAGCCAACTTTAGAAAAAGCTTTTTCCCTTTCGATGAGTTGATAGGTTCATCAATCCCAAAATAACGAGCTAATACCCGGAATACATTACCATCAACCACGGCACGGGCTTCATTAGCCGCAAAAGACGCGATAGCGGCTGCGGTATACTCGCCAATGCCCTGCAACCGAATAAGATCATCATATCTCGTCGGGAAGACACCTCCATATGCTGAAACAACCGCCTGAGCGGCCTTATGCATATTACGTGCCCTCGAATAATAGCCCAGACCCTGCCAATGGAGCAATATTTCGTCCTCAGGGGCGTTAGCGAATGCGATAACATCGGGGTAATGCGACAGAAAACGGAGAAAATAGGGAAGCCCTTGTTCAACCCGGGTTTGCTGCAAGATAACTTCGGAAAGCCAGATAACATAGGGGTCACGGGTGTGACGCCATGGAAGGTCCCGTTTGTATTGCTGATACCAGCCAATGATTTCGCTTGAAAACGCCATGCTGCAAAATTCCTAATTTTTTCTTACACCCACCACCCGTGGTTCCGCCATTGTTTTGTTATCGATCGCTTCTTGCAATCTGCCAAACTGTCATTCATTAAAATTTTATTATTACCTTTGTAGGCTTAATTAACTAGCGATGTTTGAGACACCGACAAGTACGAAACAACACGACGAATCACGGCAAGGGGAGGCGCTGATCTTAGAAAAAGATCCGCAGAAAAGCAGCGGCCGTAAGTTATACATTGAAAGCTATGGCTGCCAAATGAACTTTTCCGACAGTGAAATCGTTGCTTCCATATTGCTCGACAAGGGATTTGAAACCACGCGTGACTACAAAGAAGCGGATGTGGTGTTCATCAACACCTGCTCCATCCGTGAAAATGCGGAGCAGCGTGTGCGCAATAGGCTCAAAGAATTTGAATCTGCGAAAGCCAAGAACCCAGGTATGGTTGTAGGTGTGCTGGGGTGTATGGCCGAACGCCTGAAATCCAAATTCCTGGAAGAAGAAAAGCTGGTGGATGTGGTTGTGGGGCCTGATGCTTACCGAGATCTCCCCAACCTGATTGAAAAAGTAGATGAGGGCTCCCGTGCCGTGAATGTTCTGCTGTCGCGCGAGGAAACATATGCAGACATCAGCCCCGTACGCCTCAACACAAACGGGGTTACTGCGTTTATCTCCATTATGCGCGGCTGCGATAATATGTGCTCGTTTTGCGTGGTGCCTTTCACACGCGGCCGCGAACGGAGCCGAGACCCGCAATCCATTGTCAAAGAAGCCCGTGACCTCTTTGATGCCGGATATCGGGAAGTAACCCTTTTGGGGCAAAATGTAGACTCTTACAAGTATGAAAATATAAACTTCGCCAACCTGCTCCAAATGGTGGCCTTGGTAGATCCGCTTTTACGTGTTCGTTTCTCCACATCGCATCCCAAAGACATCACCGACGAGGTATTGCACACCATGGCGAAGCATGAAAACATCTGCAAATACATCCATCTGCCCGTACAATCCGGCAACTCCCGGATATTGAAACTGATGAACCGCACGTATGACCGAGAATGGTACATGGAACGCGTAGACGCCATTCGCCGGATTATTCCGGATTGCGGGATATCAACCGACGTCATCACCGGCTTTTGCAGTGAAACCGAGGAGGAACATCGAGATACGCTCTCCATGATGGATTACGTAAAATATGACTTTGCCTATATGTTCGCATATTCCGAACGCCCGGGCACCTTGGCAGCTAAACGCTATGCCGACGACATTCCCGAGGAAGTGAAGAAGCGGCGTCTAACTGAAGTAGTCGACCGCCAACGCGAGCATAGTCTGGAACGGCTGAAAACATACGTGGGCAAAGTACACAAAGTGCTTATCGAAGGCACATCCAAACGTTCGGACAAAGATTATTGCGGACGCAATGATCAGAATACCATGGTCGTTTTTCCTATAGACGAACGTTATAAAAAAGGCGATTATGTAGACGTCCATGTCGAGTCATGTACTTCGGCAACGTTGATTGGTAGGATTATCGGTTAGCGAAATACTATATGGATATTCAGGACATCAAAAATAGATTCGGGATCATAGGTAATTCTCCCCTGCTGAACCGGGCCATCGATATTGCCCGGCAGGTGGCTCCTACCGATATCTCTGTATTAATCACCGGTGAGAGCGGCAGCGGTAAAGAAGTGTTTTCACACATTATCCACCAACTCAGCGCACGCAAACATGGCCCTTTCATTGCGGTCAACTGCGGAGCCATTCCGGAAGGCACCATAGATTCGGAACTTTTTGGCCATGAAAAAGGCTCGTTCACCGGTGCACATGAGGCCCGAAAAGGTTATTTCGAGGTGGTAAACGGCGGCACTATCTTTTTGGACGAAGTAGGTGAATTACCGCTGGGCACGCAAGCCCGGCTGCTTCGCGTCTTGGAAACGGGCGAGTATATCCGCGTTGGCTCTTCAAAGGTACAAAAGACTAACGTGCGTGTGGTAGCAGCTACGAATGTGGATATTTATGATGCTGTCCAAAAAGGCAAATTCAGAGAAGATCTTTATTACCGGCTCAACACCGTTCCGCTTCGTATACCTGCATTGCGGGACCGAAAAGAAGACATCCATCTGCTCTTTCGGAAGTTCGTAGCAGACTTCACCGACAAATACCGTAGCCCCAATGTACAGCTGACCGAAGATGCCCAACAGTTGCTGGGCAACTACCCTTGGCCGGGCAATGTAAGACAGCTGAAAAACATAGCCGAACAAATCGCCGTACTGGAAAAGGAGCGGCTGATTGACGCACAGATACTTCAGCAATATCTGCCAACGGATAACCGGAATACCTTACCGGTACATGTAGCAGCCGGAGGAAAGGACGATTTCTCTGAACGCGATTTGCTTTACAAGGTGCTGTTCGACATGAAAAAAGATATGGTAGAACTCAAAAAGCTAGTCGTCGAAATCATCCAAAATGGAATCAATTCCAGAATAGTTGAAGACAATTCTCCCTATATCAACAAACTATACCGGGAGGTGGACAGCGCTGCTCCCGAACAATTGGGGACGCCTTCTACGCTGACTATTCATCATCCGCAAGCGGGAGGGCAAAGCGAAGACTTTCATTTTCACACCCAAGAGGCCGAAGAGGTAGAAGAGGAATCGCTTTCATTGGTAGAGAAAGAGTCTGATTTGATCAAAAAAGCACTCAAAAAACACAAAGGCAAACGCAAATCCGCCGCACAAGAATTGGGAATATCCGAACGTACCTTATACAGGAAGATAAAGGATCTAAATTTGAATTGAGTAGCATGAGAGCACCAAATACCACAGGAGCAAAACTACGTCACCGCGCATTATTCTTGTTTGCTGCTATACTCATTCAAGCATGCGGCGTCAAATACAGCTTTACGGGAGGATCTATCCCCGAGGGAACAAAAACATACACCGTAGAGTTTTTTGAAAATACAGCGCCGATAGTCAACCCCACGCTCAGCCAATCATTCACCGAGGCGCTGAAAGAACGGATACGAAGCCAATCCAGCCTCAGCCAAGTAGACTATGACGGCGACGCGATTTTCGAAGGGCGGATTACCGGTTACAGTATTGCACCGGCCGCAGTGGAGGCAGGCACCGATCGCGCTGCCCTCAATAGGCTTTCGATAACAGTCAATGTAAAATACACCAATAATAAAAAGCCCGAAGACAATTTTGAGCAGGCATTCACCCGATTTAAAGATTTTTCCTCAGCGGGTGGTTCTATCCCTGCTCAGGAAGAGGCATTAATACGTGATATAAACCAGATGCTTACTGAAGACATTTTCAACCAGGCATTTGCTAATTGGTAACCAAGTCAAACACCGGCTCAACAATTAAACGTTGGCAATCTTTATATAAAGAACAGGTAGTGGAGCACATAGAAGATTATAAAGAATTATACAACAAAGCATTATCCGATCCATTGGGTGTTGATGATGAAACGCTGTCAAAACTCATTGACCGGTATCCGTATTCGCAGCCGTTGAGACACATTCAGGCACGAAAAAGCTATCAAGAGCACGGTTCATATACCGAATCTGCTTTATTATTTACCCCATTTGTCCGTTGGTTACATAACGATATCATCTCCGAGGAAAGCGAGAACCAGGATACCGGTTTGACAACGGGCGGTGTCGAGTCCGCATCTCCGGATATAGCGGCACCCGAAACAGGCTCCACGGTCATTGAACAAGAAGTGATTGACGCGGCGCAACCAGATCAGGCCCAACCTGCTCTTGGAGAAGAAGTACGTGATGATGCCAAGCTGATTGAACACCCTGCAAGTATCGACTATTTTGTTTTCGAGGAAAAAACCGAACACAAAGCCGAGCTTGAAGAAACCGAAAAGCCCCCCCAAGACGTCGTACCGCTGTCTCAGGCAACCCCGCATGAACGCGTGAGCCTTTATAACGACGAGCACATGCCATATAGTTTCCTTTGGTGGCTCAATAAAACCCGAATGGAGTTTGCGCATACTTATCAACCTTATGCACCGCTTAACAACCGGCTCCCCTATCAGAAGCCTGCGTTTAAGCAAGACGATGGGCAAATACTGGATCAACAAATCAAGGAAAACATCTTCCACTTACAATCTCCTGAAGAAAAATTGAGCGCTGAGTATAGGTCTCAAACGGTGTCTTTCCAAATTCCCAAAAAAATAAACCCCATTATTGAGCGATTTATCCGCGAGGAACCCCAAATTAAACCACCTTCTGCGGATAAAATTGATTTGGAAAATAAAGCCCGGAAAAGTGCCGAAGATCAGTTGACACTGGTCTCGGAAACGTTGGCAAAAATATATGTAGAGCAAGGGCTCTATCCAAAGGCCATCGTCATCTATAAAAAATTAAGTTTGAAATATCCCGAAAAAAGTGCTTACTTTGCCGCTCAAATAGCTGAATTAGAGAATAAATTAACGTAACGAAATACAGAACATGCAAACGTTGTTGATCATATTGATTATTTTGGCCTGTATCCTATTGTCTTTTCTTGTGCTTATTCAAAATCCGAAAGGTGGCGGATTGGCTGCTGGATTTGCCGGAGGCACCAACCTGATGGGCGTAAAGCGCACAGGCGATATCCTGGAAAAAGGCACATGGGGTTTGGTTATTGCTATCATGGTGTTTTCACTCATTTTAAACGTTATGGGACCTTCCACGGGCACTAGCGGCGGTGGCTTGACAGACCAAATCACCCCTACGGCTCCAGCAACTTCCCCTGTTCCGCCGGCCGAAATCCCCGGAGCAACACAGGATACCGACACGACACAATAAGAACGGCAACATAACCGTTGCTGACATGACATAAGGCTGAAGGCCTCCGGTAAATCCGTGAGGCTTTTTCTTTTCTTTGGTAAACAACCCAATAATTCGGGCCGCACATTACTGCCAACTACACTGACATCCTGACACCGATATGACGAAACACTTGCTCATCCACCGGTCATAAAAGTGAAAAAATGGCAAGGCCACGGGGAAGAACGAAGACTTGGCATAGTTGATGAAGTAAGGAGAGAGGAAAATTAAAAACACATATTAAAAATTAAATAAAATCAATTATGGCGTTAAGTATTAAACCTATCGGAGACAGAGTGGTGGTGGAAGCTGCCCCTGCAGAGGAGAAGACCGCATCAGGTATCTACATCCCGGATACTGCGAAGGAAAAGCCACAACGAGGAACGGTCGTGGCCGTTGGTGCTGGAAAAACAGACGAACCTTTGACTGTAAAGGTAGGCGATCAAGTGTTGTATGGTAAGTATGCCGGCACCGAAATCACTTACGAAGGGAAAGAGTATTTAATCATGAAGGAATCCGATATCTACGCTATTGTTTAGCTAGTACAATCGGACCTCGATGTAATTTTCTTCGTGGGTATTTAATAATTAATGGTAAACTTATAGGTTACGATTGCGAGATAGCGACTGGCTCATGGAGATCTCGGATCGCATGTTTAACATCTCAAATCAATTAAAAAAATGGCAAAACAAGTAAAGTATAATGTGGAAGCGCGTGATGCTCTAAAAAGAGGAGTAGACACGTTGGCAAATGCGGTGAAGGTCACATTAGGCCCACGTGGACGCAATGTGATTATCGAAAAGAAATTCGGCTCACCTTCAATCACTAAGGACGGTGTCACCGTTGCAAAAGAAATCGAATTGAAAGACGCGCTTGAAAACATGGGCGCACAAATGGTGAAAGAGGTAGCCTCAAAAACTGCCGACCAAGCAGGTGACGGTACGACCACCGCTACTGTATTGGCGCAAGCCATAATCGCCCCCGGCTTGAAAAGTGTAGCCGCCGGTGCTAACCCAATGGATTTGAAACGCGGTATCGATAAGGCTGTAGCAGCCGTGGTTGAAAGCTTGCAATCGCAATCGCAAACAGTCGGCGAAGACAATAACAAGATCAAACAAGTAGCCAGCATCTCTGCAAACAATGACGAAGTAATCGGCTCCTTGATTGCTGAAGCAATGGAAAAAGTCGGCAAAGACGGCGTCATCACTGTTGAAGAAGCCAAGGGTACTGAAACTGAGGTGAAAACCGTAGAAGGTATGCAGTTTGATCGCGGCTATCTCTCACCTTACTTCGTAACCAATACAGACAAAATGGAAGCGGAGCTGGAAAATCCTTACATTCTGATTTATGACAAGAAAATCAGCAACATGAAGGAATTGCTTCCCATTTTGGAAAAACAAGTACAAACAGGCAAGCCACTGCTGATTATTGCTGAAGATCTTGACGGCGAAGCCTTAGCTACCTTGGTGGTAAACAAGATTCGCGGCTCGCTGAAAGTAGCAGCAGTAAAAGCTCCCGGCTTCGGCGATCGCCGTAAAGCGATGTTGGAAGACATTGCAATCCTTACCGGAGGCACTGTTATCTCTGAGGAAAGAGGATTCAAATTGGAGAATGCCGACCTCAGTTACTTGGGGCAAGCTGAAAAAGTCGTTGTTGACAAAGACAACACCACTGTCATCAACGGTTCCGGTAATCCTGAGGACATCAAAGGTCGCGTAAACCAAATCAAAGCCCAAATCGAAACTACCACGTCTGATTACGATCGCGAGAAGCTGCAAGAGCGCTTAGCCAAGTTGGCTGGTGGTGTGGCGGTATTGTATGTAGGTGCCGCTACGGAAGTGGAAATGAAAGAAAAGAAAGACCGTGTAGATGATGCATTGCATGCAACCCGCGCTGCCGTAGAAGAAGGCATCGTAGCTGGTGGCGGTGTGGCATTTATCCGTGCCGGCGAGGCATTGAAAGACCTTAAGGGGGCCAATGAAGACGAAAACATCGGTATCGAAATCGTCAAACGGGCCATCGAAGAGCCGTTGCGTCAAATCTGCAACAACTCCGGCATCGAAGGTGCCATTGTTGTGCAGAAGGTCAAAGAAGGCCAAGCAGATTATGGCTACAACGCACGTACGGGTGATTACGAAAACCTCATTGGTGCAGGCGTGATCGATCCGACCAAGGTATCTCGCGTAGCATTGGAAAACGCTGCATCTATCGCTTCTATGCTGTTGACCACCGAAGTGGTTTTGGCAGATGAGCCAGAAGAAGAAAAACCTGGCGCTGGTGCTCCCCCAATGGGTGGAGGCATGGGCGGAATGATGTAACAATTGCCCCGGTGCGCCGGGGACCATCATATACGCAAAAACGGTACATCCTCGAAAGTGATGTACCGTTTTTCTTTAAAGCTCAATTTGGTTTAGTTAACTAAGCTTCTCGTTATTCCGGTGCCGATCCGCGTCCCTGATATTTTTCTTTTCAAGATTTTTAACCAAAGCGTCGGTAAGATCTATATTTGTCTGGTTTGCAAGGCAGATTAGCACAAAAAGCACATCCGCCATTTCATCGGCAAGATCCACCTGCTCATCTGATTTTTTAAAGGACTGCTCACCGTATTTGCGTGCCATAATACGGGCTACCTCCCCTACTTCCTCCATAAGGATAGCCGTATTCGTCAATTCGTTGAAATAACGGATGCCCGTCGTATTAATCCAGTGATCGATTTGTTCCTGCGCCTCTTTAATGGTCATGATAAGTGTGTTATTGATGTGCACAACACGTTTAAGGTGTTGGGCTGTTAACCTAATGATTGTCTTTATCCTTGGTATCCATAACGATGGTAACCGGCCCGTCATTGACAAGCGAAACCTTCATATCGGCACCGAATACCCCCGTCGCGATAGGCTTGCCCAAGCGGGCAGATAACTCCGCTACCATGGCCTCGTACAGCGGGATCGCTTTGTCAGGTCTCGCCGCACGGATAAAAGAAGGACGGTTGCCCTTTTTTGTCTGTGCAAACAGCGTAAATTGCGATATCAATAAAACATTGCCTCCGATATCCTGAATGGATCTGTTCATCAGTCCGTTTTCATCGCCGAATACGCGCAAGTTTGCGATCTTTTGTGCCAACCAGGCCACGTCGTCACGGTCATCAGCCTCTTCGATTCCCAGCAATACGACAAAACCCTGTTTAATCAATCCGGTGACGGCCCCGTTTACCTGGCACGAAGCCTCAGATACCCGTTGGATAACAGCCCTCATCTCCTTCGAGCCTTTTGGCAGCTACAGTGGTTACTTGCCAATCCGGTACAGCCGTCCCGCATCCGTAACAGCATATAGCGCGCCATCTTTACCCTGCTGCACATC
Organism: Parapedobacter sp. ISTM3; assembly: GCF_016533505.1. Lineage (NCBI taxonomy): Bacteria > Pseudomonadati > Bacteroidota > Sphingobacteriia > Sphingobacteriales > Sphingobacteriaceae > Parapedobacter > Parapedobacter sp. ISTM3. The sequence continues at coordinate 18,285 of NZ_JAENGN010000011.1, forward strand.
ACGAAAGCGCTGGGCTTGATCTTCCAGCAGGCGTTCTTCGCCCACCACTTTGTTGTCTTTGATGACCAGTCGAGCAATGTGCACACTGCTTAGTCCGGCAATAAACAAGTTGTTTTCCCATTCAGGAATCGAATTACCGGCAAAGAATGTCATCCCACTGGGCGATAGAACGGGGTCATAATAATATACCGGTTGCTCCATGCCTTCCTGCTGCTGGATGGCATCGCCAACCAGATTTCCGTTATACTCAATACCGTAGGTAATGGTGGGCCAGCCATAATCCTTACCCGGCTGAATGAGATTGACCTCATCCCCGCCCCTCGGACCGAATTCTGTCTCCCACAGGTCACCGGTCACCGGGTGGAAAGCAAGCCCCTGTACATTGCGATGTCCATACGAATAAATTTCGGGACGGGCATCGCTCCTGCCCTCAAAAGGATTGCCAGGCGCGGGCTTACCGTCGGTTGTGATTCGCAGTATCTTGCCCAATGCAGAGTTCAAATCCTGCGCTTGCGGCCTCGTGACAATGTCCGAGCGTTCGCCCGTGCTCACGAACAGATATCCGTCCTTGTCAAACAAAATACGCCCCCCGTAGTGCAGGTTGCCTTTGTGCGCCGGCGTGGCCTGATAGATCACCTGTGCATTTTCAATGGTCTTTTCGTCGGCAGCCAGCTTTCCCTTGGCTACAGCGGTAAGCGTTCCATTCGGCGTATCTTGGGAAAACACCCAATAAACCATACGGTTGCCCTCAAAAGCGGGGTCAATGGTAATGCCCAATAGGCCGCCCTGCCCTGCATCGTTGACCGCCGGCAGCCCTGTAATCGGTTCACTCAGCTTGCCTTCTTGTGCAGCTATCCGTAATGTACCGCTCTTTTCGGTAATCAATAATCGACCATCCGGCAGTACAGCAATTCCCCAAGGCCTATTGAGCCCCTCACTCAATACCGTAACGTCATAAGGCGTATTGGTTTTGACACCAGCTATTCGGGTCTGCCCCTCAAAAGCCGGTTTGTAATCCGTATTAGGAGCTTTGGTTTCCACAGGCGCATAGGTTGAGTCCGCCTGGACATCCTGTTTTTCCTGGGGAGCAGACGAATCGCATGAGGAAACCATCAAGGTGAGTCCCGCAAGCGCGCCTATCGATCTGAATGTATATTGCATAGCGAAAAATTTCTCTAAAGATAACGACATTTTGGCCAAAAAATCAATGCTATGGCTACACACAAAAAAACAAGTGCACCGCTATTTTCACATAGCACACTCATCATTACCACGTTAGGGCGCAAATCACTAAAACCGGAGATTCAATCCCAACAGAAAGTTAGCTGTCGCTTGTGGATAATAAAAATTGTAATCTATTCTATCGGTTTCGGACATATAGTATCCCCATGTATAACCGTTTGACGAATATCTTTCGTTAAAAACATTATTGATCAGTAACGTCATCCCGATATTTTTCAAATTCCACAAGGACGTATTGTAGGAAAGGCGGACATGATTAACCAAAAAGCCGTCAATGCTTCGACCTGCATGGCCCGTATTATCCAGGTATTGCCTCGATACATATTTAGACAACAATGCCAGTTCAGCGCGTTCCCATGGCTTAAAAAGCAGCTCGCTGGACGCCACCCAATCCGGCGAAAACGAAATGTCGGTGGTTTCATAAAAATTTTCCACATCGCCCACCACTTCAATAAAATCCTTTATTTTGTTTTGGCTGTAAGCGAGCGTTGCCCCCCAGGTAAACCAACGTACCGGTGCCCATCTACCGTCAACCTCCAATCCGATGCGATAGCTATTATCAACGTTCCGGCGCAAAGTCGCTCCTACATCATTGAGCTGTCCGGTAAGTACCAACTGGTTCTTGTAAAGCATCGCATAGCCGTTTATACCAACATTAAATCGCGGCGATCGGATGCGATAGCCAGCTTCGATATCATGCAACTGCTCCGCTTTGGGTGTTTGATCAACAGGCCAATCAGTAAAATCGCTGCGCACCGGTTCTTTATTAGCCAAGGCATAGGAAACGTACACATTGCTTGCGGCCGACAAGTGATAGGTAAGCCCCAACTTGGGGTTAAAGAAATCGAAGGTCGCATCCTGTGTAATGTCACGTAGGTCGTTGTCTATACCACCAATGGCGTAATCAATATGCCGGTACTGGATATCCGCAAATAAGAACCACTTGCCGAGTTGATACGAAGCTTTCGCATAGGTATTAAAATCCTTTTTCATTGCATCGCCGTCATAGTAGCGATAGGCCGTCCGGAATGCACCACGCACACTAGGCGGGTACATTCCCCCTGTGGCCAATGGATACTGAGACCACACAATATCGCCATAATGCCCACCTTCGTACTGATTATACCCTCCACCCCAGGTCAGTTGGAGCCCCTGATGATTCTCAAACACCAGTGAATACGTACCACCGTAAAAATGATTATCCAACCACCGTTGGCGCACCAGATCGGTAGCTGTTATGGTGTTGCCTTCTATCACCACGGGAGGCAAACCATAATCGACATAGTCATCATTGTCCCTGAATTGCTCGTAATACCCTTTACCACGTGTATAATGCAACGCTGTGTTTAGTGTCAACCTTCCATTCAAGGCTGTGGAAAACAACAACTGATAATGGGTCTGTTGGTAATTATCGGTCTCGTTGTCGTACAGGTATTTGTTATACCGCCTGTCGGAGTGCAGCAAATTATTGCGCTCATCGTCGTTCAATCCATCGTCATCGGCATAGGCATTCATCGCCGCCACGTCTCCAGTGAGCCGCGATTCCGGCGTGCCATACCAGGCTTGGTATGTTTTCTCCCTGCCTCCAAACACATTCGCACGAAGCAGGCTATTTTTGCCGTGCCAGGCACCTGAAAGAAAAAACGACTGTAAATCAGCGGTTGCCCGGTCGATGTAGCCATCACTTGTGATACGCGACAACCGCCCATCGAAACTAAACCGATCGTCAATAAGCCCTGTCCCAAGCCGTACGGTATTTTTCCATGAATTGTAGGAACCAAAAGAGTTGTCTAATTCGGCATATGGTTCAGCGTTGAGCGTATTGGTTTGGATGTTTAAGCTGGCACCAAAAGCCCCAGCACCATTGGTAGAAGTACCTACACCACGTTGTATCTGAATATTATCTATGGAGGAGGCAAAATCCGGCAGATTGACAAAAAAGGACCCCAAGCTTTCAGCGTCATTCAATGGGATACCATTGATTGTTACGTTCGTCCGCTGCGCGTCGCTTCCACGTATACGCATACTCGTGTACCCGATACCAGCCCCCGCGTCGGAAGAAATCACCACCCCCGGTGTCTGATCGAGCAGATAAGGAATATCTTGCCCCAGGTTATTTTTAGCGAGATCCGCTTTACTTAGGTTTTTGTAGGTGGTAGCGGTATTTTCAGTGGCTCGTGTTGCCTGCACCACGACTTCTTCCGTCAGCAGCGTAGCCCGTTGCAGCTCAAGGTGGATCTGTTGCTCTTGATTGAGAACGACCTGCCGAACCACCGGCGTGTACCCCAGATGGCTGATCGTAATCGTGTATGCACCCGCTTTCACATTGCGGATGACAGCCTGGCCTTCTGCATCCGTCTGTCCTTGATAAATGGTTCCTTCCAAACGTACGGAGGCTCCGGGCATAGGCCTATCACTATCCGCATGCCGTACCTGTACAATGATGTTGTGCTGGGCGATAGAAACGCCCGCGTACGTAACTAGCGCAATCCCTGCGATTAATCTTTTAAACATTTGAAGTTGTATTTTAGTTAAACATTACTGCCATAAGGGGTCATAGCAGTCCCGTCATTTAACTTACCTTCCCTACGCCGGCATTATCCGGATCAGGTGCTTGGCACCATGGCGCCAATGGGTATGATCTCAGCCTTAATTCGTGTCTGCTTGAACAAACAAGGCACCCCTAATCGAATGGACAAATCTATGCTATTTTTTACGCTATAGCAAATTGTGTATTTTTGCTGTTAGTAAAAAAGAAAGATCTATTTTGGCAGTTTCTGGGCACAGGAGCTTTTTTGCTTTATGCGCGGGGCTTTTCGCCCGCTATGCCGGACAGGCGTGGCGACCGTTAATTTATAACCATTCTAAATATCTGTGTTTTACACGTTTCTGACACAGGTCAGAACATAGATGTTGTACTTTTGTTACCGGAAATTAGTGAGCATAGTACAACCTTGAAGAATCTCAAAGTCATAGCATTCACCCACAAGCATGTGGATCTGAAGGATTTAGGCAACCTTGTTATCTGCAACGAGGAGCTGGAGAGTCGGCTAATTAATCTTAAAAACAGCTTTGACATTCCTGAAATTTTTTATATCGGCACCTGCAACCGTGTGGAGTTTGTCTTTTATGGAGCACATGAACTAAAGCCCGCGTTTGTCAAGGAGTTTATGCATAAGCTCAATTTCTGTGTCCCTTCCGAGCGGCTGGAGTGTTTTCTGGGGCAGGTAACCACATATGAAGGCCTAGACGCACTCAATCATCTGCTACGCATGTCATGCTCTTTGGAAAGCTTAGTGGTGGGCGAAAAAGAAATCCTTGCCCAGGTGCGCAAAGCCTACGAGCGTTGCCGACAGAGTGGATTTACGGGCGACTTTTTACGGCTGGTGATGAACCGTTTAGTCAAGACAGCCAAAGAAGTGTATACACACACGCGGATATCCAGGAACGCCGTTTCAGTAGTTTCGCTTGCCTATCGTAAACTACGGGAAATGAAATTGCATGAAAATCCACGCATCCTGATTATCGGCGCAGGCGAAACCAATCAAAATATAGCCAAATACTTACAGAAGCATCGGTTTTCCAATTTTGTAGTATTCAACCGCACATTAGCAAACGCGCTCGCGTTGAGCACAGAGCTCAATGCCAAAGCTTACCCATTGAGTGAACTGGCGCATTACAAAGGTGGCTTCGACATCATGATTACCTGCACCGGTGCACCTGAAGCAATAGTAGACACCACCCTTTATCAATCACTTCTCAACGGAGAGACAGACAAAAAGGTTATTGTTGATTTAGCAATTCCAAACGATGTCCACCCCGATGTACTGCAACACTACCCGACCCACTACATCGAGGTAAGCAGTCTACAGGCCATAGCCTCCAAAAATCTACAGGAGCGCTATGAAGAACTTGCCCATGCAGAACGGATTATTGCCGAAAACATCCGCGAATTTATTCCAATATTAAAACAACGCCGCGTTGAACTCGCTATGCGTGAGGTACCTGAAAAAGTAAAGGAAATCCGTTCATTTGCACTCAATGAGGTCTTCGCTTCCGAGGTCAATGCACTGGATGCCAATTCGAGGCAGGTACTCGAAAAAGTCATTGATTATATGGAGAAAAAATACATCAAGGTACCTATGGTCATGGCGAAAGACATCTTGGTAAAAACAAACCAGATTGACATCAATTAAATTGGCTAATTTCTGCTATCTGCTCCTCTTTCATCCTCTCATGTTTATATTCTTTTAATATATCCGTTCGGGGTAATACTTTTATTCATTAAATTTGCTTATGCTAATAGAAGAACCCTTGGTAAATACTGCGGCAACAAGCACACAAAAAATTGATCGAACACTTATTATAGGTACCCGCGGTAGTGAGTTGGCGTTATGGCAGGCCAACTACATTAAAGACAGGTTGGCCGATATAGGTGTCCGTGCCGAGCTTAAAATTATCAAAACCCAGGGTGATATTGTACAGCATTTACGGTTAGACAAGCTGGAAGGAAAAGGTTTCTTCACAAAGGAATTGGAAGAAGAGTTATTGAGTGGAGGTATTGACTTAGCCGTTCACTCGCATAAAGATCTCCCTACATTGCACCCTGTTGGATTGACTATTGCAGCGGTGAGCTCCCGCGAAGATCCTGCTGAACTGCTCATTATTCACAAAGATTGCGTCGATCTCAAAAAAAGGCTGGCCCTAAAGCACAATGCCATTGTGGGCACTTCGTCAAACCGCCGAAAAGCCCAGCTATTGGCCATGCGTCCTGACCTTGAGTTTGACGACCTGCGGGGAAACGTGCTGACGCGCATTGAAAAGCTGCGTGATGAAAACTACGACGCCATCATGTTAGCCAAGGCAGGTCTTACCCGCATAGCTGCAGACTTAAGCGACTTTCATGTGGAAGAATTGCCTCCCGTGGAAATAATCCCCGCTCCGGCTCAAGGCGTATTGGCCGTACAAATCCGCGAAAGCGATAAAGCGCTATATCAGGTCCTGCAAGCTATTCATGATACCGAGGTAGCTGATACCATTGCCGTAGAACGCAAAGTATTAAACTTATTCGACGCGGGATGCCACGCACCCCTTGGTTGCTATTGCCGCAAGCAGCAGGGCAAGTACGAAGTGTGGACGTCGAAAGCGGATAGTGAGGACGAATTCCCGGATCGACTCTACCTTTCATCCGACAGTCCCGAAGGCTTAGCCGAACGGATTGCCGCTAAGTTTGATAAAAACCGGAAATTCCCTTCCCAGGTATTCATCACACGGGACATCTCAGCTGCAAGCTATTTTTACCGCGCTATGGCCAAGCATGGCATTGCAGTAGACGGCCGCTCCCTCATCCGGATATTTCCAATCATTAATAAACTCGATCCCTACATCCTGAAGTACGTAGACTGGATCTTCTTCGGCAGCAAAAATGGGATAGAAAACTTTTTCCGACTAGAACCACGGCTCAGCAAACGGACAAAATTTGCCGTTATCGGACGGGGTTCGGAGGAGATGCTACGACAATTTGGGCATGCTCCTGATTTTTCAGGAGAGCGGTTAGGCATCAATATGGAAGAAATTGCTACCGAATTTGCTAAGATAGCATCCGGAACCACGGTGCTCATCCCGCGAGCCAAGGATTCGCTTGAAACCATACAAAAATCATTAACCGCAGACACGAAAATCATCAATTTACCGGTATATCAAACCCGGATGGACACAAATGTAGACAAATCCAACGCAGATGTACTCATCTTCACCAGTCCAACTAATGTAGAAGCTTATTTTGCGGATAATTTAGTCGAACCGGGACAAAAAATCATCTGCATCGGACGCTCTACAGGTAAACGGATTGAAGAGCTGGGCCTTCCTTACACGCTTCCCTATTCACCGGACGAAATTGGGTTGGCCGAAGCGGTTTTTGGACTTGATTATTAATTTTGGAATTATAGCTGTACCTGATGCCCGGCACGGCTATAGCGCACACAAAATAAAGATACTGAACACATGCTGATACGTCCTAGAAGGAACCGCAAATCGGCGGTTATACGTGATATGGTACAGGAGACACGACTAAGCGCCTCCAATCTGATATTCCCATTGTTTATCATCGACGGAAAGGATGTACAGACAGAGGTGGCGTCTATGCCAGGTATTTACCGATACTCCATTGATAGGTTACTACGGGAAGTGGAGGCGTGCTTGAACCTTGGATTACGTGCATTTGATCTGTTCCCCAATATTGACGAGGCACTGAAAGACAAATATGCGTCCGAAAGCTTACGGGAAGACAGCTTATACCTTCGGGCCATCCGTGAGGTAAAACAGCATTTCCCCGAGGCCTGCGTGGTCACGGACGTAGCGATGGATCCTTACAGCAGCGACGGACACGATGGCATTGTAGAAAATGGCGAAATCCTCAATGATGAAACCTTGGACATTCTGGCTAAGATGGCCTTGGCCCATGCACAGGCTGGCGCTGATATTATTGCCCCATCGGATATGATGGATGGCCGGATCGGCTATATCCGTAAGGTACTGGATGAAAACGGCTTCTCCAAGGTATCCCTCATGTCGTATACCGCAAAATATGCCAGCGCTTTTTATGGCCCTTTCCGTGATGCGCTGAATTCAGCCCCAAAGCACGGTGATAAAAAGACGTATCAAATGAATCCGGCAAATCAACGGGAAGCCTTGATAGAAGCCCATTTGGACACGCAGGAGGGTGCCGATTTCTTGATGGTGAAACCTGCGCTCCCCTATTTGGATGTCATCAAATTACTCAAAGACAATTTTGACCTACCAATTGCTGCATACAACGTAAGCGGGGAATACGCCATGATCAAGGCTTCTGCGCGCAACGGCTGGCTTGATGAGCAACGGGCCACGATGGAGGTGCTTATGGGTATACGGCGTGCGGGCGCCACCGCAATCCTCACCTACCATGCGAAGGAAGTGCTGGAAAAGAAATGGCTTTAGGGAATAAAGAAAAACACGATCATATTTATTATGCTGAATTCACTGAAAAAAGCTTTTGGCGGAAGCGATGACACCCGGCCATCAGCCGGAAAGAAAGGAGATATCTCACGGGAGAAGTCTGCAGAACTTTATGAAACAGCCAAAAATTATTTCCCGGGCGGGGTTAACTCACCCGTGCGGGCATTCAAATCGGTTTACGGCACCCCGTTATTCATTGAACGTGGTGACGGTTGCTTCCTTTGGGATGCAGACGGGAACCAGTTTATCGATTTCTGTTGTTCATGGGGGCCACTGATATTGGGCCACAATCACCCTAAAATACGCGAAAAGGTAACCAAAACGCTTGCGAAAGGATTAAGCTTCGGCGCCCCCACAGCACTGGAAAATGAGCTTGCCGAGCTTATACTCAAAAATAACAGGTACATTGAAAAAATACGCTTCGTCAGTTCGGGTACGGAGGCGGTGATGTCCGCCATTCGCCTGGCTCGTGGGTATACCGGGCGCGATAAGATTATCAAATTCGAAGGCTGCTACCATGGCCATTCCGACGCACTGCTGGTCAAAGCTGGATCGGGTTTGGTTACCTTTGGCGAAACCTCTTCGGCTGGTGTACCAAAGGCGTTTGCAGACGAAACGATTGTTATCCCTTTGAATGATAAGACGGCCTTGGAGACAGCCTTCGCGAACTTCAAAGAACAGATTGCAGCGGTCATCATCGAAGGAATCCCGTCAAACAATGGTTTGCTTATCCAAGAAAGCGCGTACATACAATTCTTGAGGGATATCACCAAGGCAAACGGCAGCTTGCTCATTTTTGATGAGGTCATCACGGGCTTCCGTTTGGGATTTGAGGGGGCCGCTGCCCACTATGATGTACAGCCGGATATCATCACCTATGGCAAAATTATCGGAGGAGGGATGCCCGTCGGCGCATACGGTGCTTCAACCGAACTGATGCGCCTTATTTCGCCCGACGGCGGCGTTTATCAAGCGGGTACGCTTTCAGGCAATCCGGTTGCTATGGCAGCAGGAATAGCACAACTCACCGAATTACGCACGAGCAACTTCTATAAAAATCTCAATACCAAAACCGAAGAATTTGCCGACGCTATCCAGCGATATGCCAAGGCTAAAAATTATCGGGTTAACGTGTTCAACGTAGGTTCAATCTTCTGGTTTGCGTTTACCGATAAAGCCCATATCCGGGCTGCCAGCGACATTGACCCAGCCAGCATGGAGTACTACAAAACCTTTCACCGCGAACTGCTCAATCGGGGCATTTACCTCGGCCCTTCGGGCTATGAGGTAGGATTCGTCTCCGCAGCTCATAGCAAAATTGAGCTTGAGAAGGCAAAACGCGCAATTTTTGAAAGCTTGGATGAAGTATTTCGGCATAAGCCCGCGGTTTGATCCGTAGGCTTATGCACTTAAAATGCCACGCTCTTCAATCGTAGGCCGGCCGTCTCTTCAAGGCCAAACAACAGGTTCATATTCTGCACGGCTTGGCCACTGGCTCCTTTAAGCAGGTTATCGATAATGCTTACGATAAACAGTTTATCGCCGTGCTGCTCCACATGCAGGAGGCATTTGTTTGTATTCACCACCTGTTTCAAATCGATAGCTTTCTTACTTACATGAGTAAACGGATGCGAGGCATAATATGCCTCATACAGCGCGTAAGCCTCGGTTTCACTAAGCTCGCTATCCAAATAAATGGCTGATAGAATCCCTCGAGTAAAATCACCCCGTTGAGGGATCATATTGATTCGCTGTTGTGCCCTTTGCAACAATGAGCTTCCGTCGGCCGGCAGGAAACCAGGCTGTAACGTTTCCAATGATTCTGTTATTTCTTGCAGGTGCTGATGGGTAAAGGCTTTGTAGACGGATAAGTTATTATTGCGCCAACTGAAATGCGAAGTCGCCGAAGGCTTTTGGCCCGCACCCGTAGCCCCCGTTGTCGCATTCACATGAACCTGATTCGGTAGCAGCCCGTTGGCAGCCAATGGTAGCAGCGCCAACTGGATACCCGTGGCAAAACACCCCGGGTTGGCAACATACCGTGCCGTACAAATGATTTCGCGTTGCAGTTCAGGCAAACCATACACAAAAGAAACACCTTGATAAACAGAGTTATCACTTAGTCGATAGTCTTGTGAAAGATCAACAATCCTCACATGCGGCTCAATGACATTGGCTTCCAAAAATTTCCGGGCATCGCCATGGCCAACGCAGAGAAACAGCACATCGATATCGTTGTGGTGCATGTCGCTAAAGCGCAAATCCGTATCACCAAGTAAGTCCGTGTGTACGTCTGAAACCTTATTGCCCGCATTGCTCGCACTATGCGCAAATGCAATATCGACATAAGGATGATAAATCAGGATGCGCAACAGTTCGCCGCCTGTATATCCCGCCGAACCAATAATGCCTATTTTAAGTTTGGTCATGCTCACTGCTTTTCGTTCACCTTGTGCCAAATAGACACTTGATTGCCAAATATCTTGGAGAATCCTTTTACATCATCACCGGACCAAGTATTATTCATTTCACCATAGCTTCCAAATTTATTGGACATGAGGTCATGCGGCGATTCAACACCTATTACAACAAACCGATATGGATGCAATTCGACGAAGACCTTACCGGTTACGGTTTGTTGAGCGCTTTGCAAGAATGCCTCAATATCTCGCATCACTGGATCATGCATCTGCCCTTCATGCATCCAATTGCCGTAAAACGCCCCCAGTTGATCTTTCCAGCTCAATTGCCATTTAGTAAGTGTATGTTTCTCCAGCGTATGATGCGCCTTAATGATAACCAAAGGCGCAGCCGCTTCGAATCCTACGCGGCCTTTGATACCAATAATGGTGTCGCCCACGTGGATATCCCGTCCTATGCCATACGGCTGAGCGATGGCCTGCAGTTCTTGTATGACCTTCACAGGACCGATACGGTTGCCATCCAATGCCACCGGCTCGCCTTTTTCGAAATCAATGGTCACGCGGCGGGGCGTCTCGGAAGTCACCGGTGTAGGCCAAGCTTCCTCAGGCAAGGTTTCATGCGAAGTGAGTGTCTCTTTCCCGCCTACAGAAGTACCCCAGATACCTTTATTAATGGAATAGCGTGCCTTTTCAGCATTAAACGCAACACCGTGCTTATGTAAGTATTCGATTTCTTCCTCCCGGCTCAGCTTTAGATCACGTATCGGTGTGATGATCGCCACCTCGGGGATGAGGGTATTGAAAATCATATCAAACCGCACCTGGTCATTGCCCGCACCGGTACTGCCATGGGCCACATATTCTGCACCGATTTTCTTGGCATAGTTGGCAATAGCGGTAGCCTGACTCACCCGTTCGGCGCTCACAGAAAGCGGATAAGTGGCATTTTTCAACACATTGCCGAAAATAAGGTATTTAATGCTGCTGTCGTAATAGTTTTGTGTCTCGTCTACCACGGCATGTGACTTTACGCCAAGGGAATACGCCCGCTGTTCAATTTGAGCGAGCTCATCCCCAGAGAATCCGCCTGTGTTGACAATGACCGAATGGACCTCCAGCCCCAAATCCTTTGACAAATAAATACAACAAAACGAGGTGTCGAGTCCTCCACTGAATGCTAATACGACTTTCTTCATTATTATTTTAGTAAATGATGTAACTATACCGTTCTTGGATGCCGGGCTATAAAAGCCGTAATCATCTTTTTGGTGGATTTCCACAATTTCGCTTCTATCCGTTTTAAAAGCGACGACTTCTTGGTAATCTGTTTCAGCCGTTCCTTCGCCTTCGCCTTCATTTCGATCCGTTCGCGCAATTCCCTTTCTTTTTCTACCGGATCCCAAAGCATGGCTGTACACATGCAATTTTTGCGCTGCTTGCCCGTGAGAATATCATAATTAACACAACTTTGGCAGCCTTTCCAAAACTCTTCATCTTGTGTAAGCTCGGAATATGTCACTGGCTCGTATCCCAGTTCTGAATTGATTTTCATTACCGCCAATCCGGTAGTAAGCCCAAATATCTTCGCTTTGGGATATTTCTCCCTGGAGAGGTCGAAGATACGTTTTTTTATGGCCTTTGCCAACCCTACCTTCCGGAATTGGGGATTAACTACCAGCCCTGAATTGGCCACAAAGTCGCCGTGGCTCCAGGTTTCGATATAACAAAAGCCAGCCCAGGCTTTGTCTGATTTGCGCAGCGCTATCACTGCCTTCCCCTCCCGCATCTTGTTTGCTACGTACTCCGGACTGCGGCGAGCAATACCAGTCCCCCTGGCTTTTGCCGATTCGGCCATTTCATCGCAAATCTGTTGGGCATAACCAACATGCTGTTCGGTTGCAGGAATTACCAAAAAATCTGAAAGTTCCATTGACTAAGGACCTCAAAAACTGAAAACAGCCAACCGAAGTTGTGTGTCTTCCATGATGTAAAAAAACGCTAAAAATCATTGATGATGTACAGCTATCGGACCTAATACTGTACGTTTTTCGGAAGGGATGCCCCACTATTAAGCCCGGGGCAATATGGGTCGTCGGAATCGAAGCACCGGTCGTTCGGCGGTTGATTTTTCACACAAAAAACACATCGTGTGGTGCTGAAAGCACGACACGGTAGGCGCTGCGATTATAGTTTTTGTGTTCATCGTTAAAGCTATTACAGCCTTGCTGCAATTTGGGTGCCAAATATAAGCTTTTTTTCTTTAACCAAATATTTTTTAACGAATTAATAGCTGTTTTAACATTTACCAATATTTGCAAACCATAGGTTTTCTTCCGACCTTTGTGGCATTATGACTGGAACCAGTTGGTTTTTTATCGTTATTTTCGCTATACCACTCATCGCCTTTCTCATCTGGTTGATGAAGCAGGACAGGCGCAAGGGAATCTGGGGGATCATCATTATCGTCATCCTCGCCGCAGGTGCCATATTCGCCTCTTCAAGAGCGAGCAGAAATGCCGTACAGAATTTCGAGATGCGAAAAAAAGAAGCGCAGGAAAAAAACACATCCTCGTCTACTCCCTAACCCCTTCCAGTGCCAACAGGAACGCGTATTCCAAGGCCATTTCCTTAAGGTAATCAAACCGTCCGGATGCGCCACCGTGCCCAAAGTCCATTTCGGTTTTCAGGAGGAGCACATTATTATCGGTCTTCATCGCGCGTAGCTTAGCTACCCACTTAGCAGGCTCAAAGTACTGAACCTGGCTATCATGCAAGCCGGTAGTCACCAATATATTGGGATAGTTCTTGGCCGCTATGTTTTCGTAAGGGGAATAGCTTTTCATATATAGGTATGCTTCTTCATCGTTGGGATTTCCCCATTCGTCATACTCGTTGGTTGTCAATGGTATGGTTTCGTCAAGCATGGTGTTGACTACATCCACAAACGGAACCTGTGCGACGATACCATGCCACAGGTCGGGTGCCATGTTCACTACAGCCCCCATCAATAGTCCGCCCGCGCTGCCTCCCATCGCATACAGATGTTCGGGGGCAGTATACCGCTCCGCCACCAGAAACCGGCCACACGCGATAAAATCGGTAAATGTATTTTTCTTTTTTAACATCTTGCCGTCTTCGTACCATTGCCTGCCCATTTCCTGTCCGCCCCGTATATGAGCAATCGCATAGACAAACCCTCTATCCAACAAGCTCAACCGCGCAGCGCTGAACGATGGATCCATCGTGGCTCCGTACGAGCCGTATCCATACAATAGCAATGGAGCGTTGCCATCCTTTCTCACCCCTTTTTTGTACACCAGCGAGATAGGCACCCGCGTACCGTCCTCGGCGGGAGCATACAAGCGCTCGGTCACATAATCCGCCACATTATAACCCCCGACTACCTCTTGTTGTTTCAGCAGCCTCTTTTCTCGCATATTCATGTCATAATCGTATGTAGACGAAGGCGTGGTAAGTGAGGTATAGCCATAGCGAAGTGTAGCCGTTTCATACGCGGGATTAGCGGATACGTAAGCCGTATAGGCCTCCTCCCCGAAATCCAAGTAATGCGCTGTGCCGTCTCTCAAATTTCGGATAGCCAACTGAACAAGCCCATTCTTACGTTCGGACACCACCAAAAAATCCTTAAACTCCTCCACATCCTCCAACAGCACATCCTCCCGGTGAGGGATTACCTCCTGCCAGTCTTCTACTCCAGTGCGATCCAATGGACACTCCATCAGCTTAAAGTTCTGAGCATGGTGGTTGGTCACAATGAGAAACCGATCTTCCAACGCCGTCACACTGTATAGCACATCCTTCATACGGGGTTGAAACACCTTAAAGGTACCTGCCGGATTATCCGCCTCCAAATAACGGATTTCGGATGACAGCGTACCCCCGGAGTATATATAAATAAATCTATTTGACTTGGCTTTGGCTACCCCGATATAGTTTGTATTGTCCCGCTCGTGATATATTGTAACGTCTTCTTTGCTATCGGTACCCAAGGCATGCCGCATAATCTTCTCCGTAAGCAACGTAGACGGATTGTTTTTTGTATAAAAAAGTGTCCGGTTATCATTAGCCCATACAGACCCGCCCGACGTACCGGAAATCACGTCTTCCAAGATTTCACCGGTCTCCAAATTTTTGATATAAAGGGTGTACTGACGCCGCGACACGGTATCCACACCATAAGCAAGCAACTTGTTATCTGGACTAACATTGAAGCCTCCTGCTGCATAATACGGGTATCCTTCGGCCATGGCATCGATATCAAGGAGCACCTCTTCGGACGCATCCAGCGAGCCCTTTTTCCGGCAGTATTTGAAGTACTGCTTACCTTCTTCGGTACGGGTGTAATAATAATAGCCATTTTTGAAGTATGGCACGGATTCATCTTGCTCCTTGATGCGGCCTTTCATTTCGTCGAATAGCTTTGCCTGCAACGGCTCGGTATCCTTCATCATTGTATCGGTGTACTGATTCTCCGCTTCGAGGTAGGCAATAACGGCTGCCGAATCGGGCCCCTTTTTGAAATAATCGTTCAGCCAGAAATAATTATCAATCACCGTATCCCCATGTAGTGTACGGACATGCGGCTTTATGTCCGCCACAGGCGCATCGGCATCAGGCCATTCATACGGTGTCCGACTAATTTTGGTTTGGGTACAAGCGGAAGCTATTGTGCTCATTAGCAACATATAAATAATTTTAGTATCCATGAGAGTAAAAGCTAATAATAAACCAATGTGAAACAACTATTCGCAAAGTGTGGAGCGGCACACCCAGACACGTTAGGAAAAACGGTAGCACAGTTGTCAAATAAGATGCTTTGTTCACACGGTGGTTACTCCAATACAAACTAAGATAAAATTGCTTTTTTTAACAAGTGTTTGTTTTCTTTTGTGTTTATGCGTTTGCCTGATACTGCTCTCCAACCACCGCTGAAGAATAAGTTTTATGATGATCTGGAATAAATTCTCATTAATGGATTAAACTTTTTCCCCCGATACTTATCAAAATGAGACGATTCGCGTCTTTGTTAGGTAAGTTGCCGGCCGCTTGTCCGCCATTGAACAGCTTACCGCAAAAGATGAATTTTAATCATTACGTCGCGGCAATAAACAGTATATTTGCCCGCACACTTTAAAAGAAACCACTGTATGGCGTTCCACAAATTGCTCAATGCATTTTTCATCATTCTGTTACCCCTTTTTTCTTTCGGACAAACAAAAAATACGCCGCCTGCCAATTGGTTCAATCTGGATTATGAGCAAGATGGGGTTATGGGTATTAGCACTGAGAAAGCTTATGAGCAGTTACTGAAAGACAAAAAAAGCACCCCCGTAATTGTCGCCGTGATTGACGGCGGTGTAGATGTCAATCACGAAGATCTTAAAGATATCATCTGGATAAACGAAAAAGACAGTACGATCACCGGTGTTGATGAAGACGGCAATGGCTACATCAACGACAAGCATGGATGGAATTTTTTGGGCAATGCCAACGGTGAAAACGTGCAATATGACAATTTGGAGGTAACACGCTTGGTGAGGGAACTGGAGCCTAAGTACGTATCCGTGCTGCCCACTACCCCCATGAGCGGAGAAGAACGCAGGGAATTCCAGGAATACCAAAAAATGGTCACTTACTATGCCAACAAAATGCAGGAAGCACGGTTCGGGCAGATTAGTTACACCGGCTTGAAACGTACAATCGATACGATGGTGGCCCGGATGGGCAAGGAAAACCCGACGCTTGCTGACTTTGACAACTATCGACCCGAAGGGGATTTCGAAAAGATGGCATTGAAAATTGTCCGTAAAGAACTGAAAGACAAGCCTGATTTCAATAAATTTTATGAAGAGCTCGAAGAGGGGGTTACCCACTTCAATAACCAAGTCAACTACCACCTCAACAAAGAGTACGACTCCCGTCCTATTGTAGGCGATGACTATGAAAACAGTCGTGAACGCTATTACGGCAATCCCGACGTCATTGGTCCGGACGCCGATCACGGCACCCATGTGGCCGGTATCATTGGAGCGATACGCAATAATGACATGGGCATCAAAGGCGTGGCGGATGATGTGCGCATCATGGTGCTACGCACTGTACCTGATGGAGACGAACGTGACAAGGACGTAGCCAATTCCATCCGGTATGCGGTGGAAAATGGCGCAAAAGTCATCAATATGAGTTTTGGCAAAGCATTCGCCAAAGACAAGCAGGTGGTGGATGACGCTGTGCAGTTTGCCATGGAAAATGATGTACTTCTTGTCCACGCAGCTGGCAACGAAGGCCAGGATAACGACGCCAATCCCAACTTTCCCAACCGCAATTACGTCGACAGCCTGGGCATCAATAAAGGAGAAGCCGACGCATGGATAGAAGTAGGCGCTAGCCACTGGAAAAATGACGGGGATCTGATCGCTTCGTTCTCCAACTATGGCCGCCGATCAGTTGATGTATTTGCTCCCGGTGTTGATATCCACTCGACCATGCCTGGCTCGACCTACAAGGACCAGCAGGGCACCAGCATGGCTGCTCCCGTGGTAGCCGGGCTTGCGGCGCTAATACGCTCCTACTATCCGCAGCTTCCAGCGGTGGAGGTGAAGCGCATTATCATGCAGTCTGTCACACGCGTAGACCAGCGGGTAAAAGTAACCGGACCCGACGGCCGGAGCATGCGGGTGTCCATGAATGAAATTTGCGTAACAGGTGGTATCGTAAATGCATATAAGGCACTCCAGCTCGCTGCTGAAAAAGCCGCAGAACCCGCTAATAAATAGCAAAATTTCCCAGACCATCACCAAGCATCATACTAATACGCTGTTTATGGCGTTATAATGTACGTATGACTTATTGATTGATGCTTATGACAGAAACTTATACCACGAAAATCCCTACCCAGGGAATCATCAAAAAATTAGACAAGGAAAACATCCGGCTGGATTTTGATGACGAATTGCTCTATGATCTGATAAAAGGCCAGATGGATGCACTTCTACGTCAACCACATGCCCGGAGCATCAGCAAAATCACCTCCTACTCTAAGGCCAGGCGTACGCCATTGATATGAGAAACAGCAATGCTCAAGAAGGAACGGTACCGGGCCTTTGTTGCCCATTTTTCTACTCATAATCCAGATGCTCAGACCGAATTGAATTATAGCAATCCCTATGAATTGCTCGTAGCAGTGATCCTTTCCGCGCAATGCACGGACAAACGCATCAATCAGGTAACGCCTGCGTTGTTCAGCCGTTTTCCTGACGTCGAAAGCCTCGCCGCAAGTTCTCCGGGTGAAGTCTACACATATATCCGAAGTGTAAGTTATCCAAACAACAAAGCGAAACACTTGGTGGGAATGGCACAAAAGCTGATAAGTGATTTCGGTGGCGTTGTACCACAAAAGATAGAAGACCTTCAAAAGCTCCCTGGTGTAGGCCGTAAAACCGCCAACGTTATTGCATCCGTGATCTACCACGCCCCGGCTATCGCCGTGGATACACATGTGTTTCGGGTAGCCAATCGTATCGGACTTACCGATAACGCCAAGACTCCACTCGCCGTTGAAAAACAATTGGTCAAATATTTACCGAAAGACACTTTGGCAATTGCCCACCATTGGTTAATTTTACATGGCCGATATATCTGTATAGCCCGGAAGCCCAAATGTGAGGAATGCCCCATTACATGGATGTGCCGGTACTATGAGAAAGTTGGCAGGTTAGCAGACCAGAAGACATTTCAAAATCGAGAAGATTGAATGTCCCAGAACCCGGTGCAGCCGTAGCCGAATAATAACGGCGGCCAGCCGCCAACAAAAAAAACGAAAAAAATTAGTATATAATCCGAATAAATTTTACCTTTGACCGAATAATTACTAAAACTATGAGCAACCAAGATAAATTGAAGGCTTTACAGCTTACTTTAGATAAACTGGAGAAATCGTACGGGAAGGGCACGATCATGAAGTTGGGTGATTCTGCAGTTGAGCCTATAGATGCCATATCCACCGGTTCCATCGGGCTAGATATTGCCTTAGGTATCGGCGGTGTGCCGAAAGGCAGGGTCATCGAAATATATGGTCCTGAATCTTCCGGTAAAACAACGTTGGCCACACACATCATCGCCGAATCTCAGAAAAAAGGTGGTATTGCTGCCATCATTGATGCGGAGCATGCGTTCGACAAATATTACGCGAAAAAGCTGGGTGTAGACATTGAAAACTTATTGATTTCCCAGCCTGACAATGGCGAACAGGCATTGGAAATTGCGGACAACTTAATTCGATCTGGAGCTATCGATGTTATCGTCATAGATTCTGTCGCTGCACTTGTACCTAAAGGTGAAATTGAGGGCGAGATGGGCGACTCCAAGGTAGGACTCCAAGCCCGTTTGATGTCCCAGGCCCTACGTAAGCTTACCGGCACGATTTCCAAGACAAACTGCTGCTGCATCTTTATCAACCAATTGCGCGAAAAAATCGGTGTCATGTTTGGTAACCCTGAAACAACCACCGGTGGTAACGCCCTCAAATTTTATGCCTCTGTACGTTTAGACATCCGCCGCATGGCACAAATCAAGGACGCAGACGAGGTAGCCGGCAATCGGGTAAAAGTAAAGATTGTAAAGAACAAAGTAGCTCCCCCATTCCGTGTCGCCGAGTTTGATATCTTGTTTGGCGAAGGCATCTCCAAAGCCGGCGAAATCATTGATTTGGGAGTAGACTTCAATATTATCAAAAAATCCGGATCCTGGTTTAGTTATGGTGACACCAAACTCGGGCAGGGACGCGACGCCGTGAAGAATTTGCTCCTTGACAATCCTGATTTAATGGATGAACTGGAAGCGAAAATCAAAGCGGAAGTAACCGCTGAAAAACTAGAGGAGCTATAAAGCTCCTTTTTTGTTTCCCCAAGGGTACTGCGTGACTTACAAAACTAAAAAACATGAAATCGCTAATACTCTTATATTTGTCACTTACATTAGCCTCGGTTACCTGTAGTGACGGTCCAAGCAGTTGGAAAAACCAAGGCCCTGCCGGCGATGGCGGGAATATGACTGATACCGCCAACGCCGATATTTCGGGGCGAAATTTAATGCGCGCCATCGAAATCGCCGATGAGGCCGTTGCTCGTTACTTCAGCGGCGACGACATGGCCATGGCACGGTTCTACAATCCCTATACCGACGTACGTTCGGAGGAAAAAGGAAGTGTATGGATGTACACGGCTGCAATAGAAGCCGTCAATGCTATCCTGCATGCGTTGGAGACGCAACAGGCACAGGGGCAGCATGCACGTTATGATGCGCACTTCGGGCGTTATTGCAATCTGCTCCACCGGCTGTATGACAACTTGGCCTACTACCAGGGCACCTTCGAACTGACTTCATTTACCCAAACCCGCGAATGGTCGGTCTATGGCGTGCATCGTTCCTCCAGCAAGGGTACCGCCAACGTTGCCGGTATCGAGAATGTATACGACGACCAGCAATGGCTGGTCAGGGAGCTACTACATTCCTATCAGCTCACCGGAGAACCCCGATATCTTGAGCAAGCTGAATACCTGACAAGCTACGTGTTGGATGGGTGGGACTGCACACGCGATGAATCGGGCGAGGAGCATGGTGGTATCCCATGGGGTCCCGGCTATACCACCAAACATGCCTGTAGCAACGGTCCCTTTATTAGCTCGTTGGTATGGCTACATGAACGATATGCCGACAATAACGAAGAAATTACCCACCGCTACATCGGCACTAACGGTAACCGTGAAACAAAAGCGATGAAAAAGAGCGACTACTACCTACAGTTTGCGGAAGCCGTGTATGCCTGGCAAAAAAAACACCTGCTACGGGACGATGGTGTGTATGACGACTTTTTAGGAGGCTGCAGAAATTGTGAAATCACCTACGAAATAAATAATGGCGTTCGATACCGTGCCAACACGCCTTTGACCGACCGCGTGGGGCCACCATATTCCTACAACACAGGGGCGATACTCTCCGGCGCAGTAGATCTTTACCGTGTAACCCAAAAAGCAACTTACCTGGATGACCTAAAGAGCCTGTCCAACAACAGTTTTTGGCACTTCGCCAAGATGAGCGAAACACTACCTGGATATTACGTATACGACGTAAGCGGTTTCAACAACTGGTTCAATGGGGTACTTATGCGTGCGTATGTAGCGGCTTATCCCTTTTATGACCAAGTTGGCCCGTATATCAATACATATCAGCAAAACCTTGACTACGGGTACGACAATTTCCTGCATAACGGCTTACTGCCTCCCGACCTGCTGCAGGGATGGAATGAAGACAACCACAACGTTGAAGGGATGTTTGAGTTTGCCTTTGCGGCAGAATATGCCCTGCTTGCAGGGTATGAGTCGACAAAGGAAAATTAAACAATCTGTGCAAGGGCGGCGGGCTAACGTGCCGATGTTTGCTTACCGAATGTCAGAATATCGGGCACCGGGGAGTAGGTATAGACAATTTCAAGATTAATCCCTAACTTTGCCTTTATGATTGAACTTCCCGTCATTCCAGCAAACCAATTGCAACGTAAGCCCGATTGGTTGCGCGTAAAGCTACCGGTAGGTAAAGAATACAGGCATGTGCGCGGATTGGTAGACGAACACAAACTCCATACCATCTGCGAGAGTGGCAACTGCCCCAATATGGGTGAGTGCTGGGGCGCCGGCACGGCCACCTTCATGATATTGGGCAACATCTGTACCCGCTCTTGTTCATTCTGTGCCGTGGCTACGGGACGGCCCTTGGCGGTTGATTGGGATGAGCCCAACCGGGTGGCTCAATCGGTGAAACTCATGCAGGTGAAGCATTGTGTGATCACTTCGGTAGACCGCGATGACCTCAAAGACGGGGGCTCCACCATTTGGGCCGAGACCGTCAATGCCATCCGCCGCGAAAGCCCCGGCACTACGCTGGAAACCCTCATCCCCGATTTCAAAGGCAACTGGGAAAACCTGGAACGCGTGCTGGCCGTGCGGCCTGAAGTGGTATCGCATAACCTCGAGACTGTACGCCGTCTTACCCGCGAGGTGCGGATACAGGCCAAGTACGACCGAAGCTTGGATTGCCTACGCCGCATCGCCGCTGCCGGGCTGCGTACCAAATCCGGTATCATGCTCGGTTTCGGCGAGACAGAATCTGATGTCATCGAGGCGATGACCGACCTCTATGAAGCGGGCGTGCATATTCTCACCCTTGGTCAATACCTGCAGCCCACCAAGGCACACCATCCCGTGGTGGAGTGGATTACTCCCGACCAGTTCAAGTATTATCAAGAAGTCGGATTACGGATGGGCTTTAAGTACGTAGAAAGTGGTCCGTTGGTACGATCGTCCTACCACGCAGAGAAACACCTGTTTGATATGCAATGAGCGGTCGTCCCTCAGCGGATAATCTCTTCTATATGTTTACGGATATTCTCTCCCATTTTGTCAATGGGTAGGTCGTCGGGATCTTCCCCAAACGGATCTTCAATGGATTCGGCGATAATTTCCAATGATGCCATCACGTAAAAGACAAATGGCACCGCGGCAATAACGAAATACCCCATGGAAAACACATAACCCAGCGGTAGGGTAACGACGTAGAGGATGATAAACTTCTTGATAAACGAGCTGTATGACCAGGGTATGGGCGTATTTTTGATCCGCTCACAAGCGCCGCAAATATCGGTCAGCGCCAACAACTCGTTGTTAACCACAATCAATTGGTCGCCGGTAAGCAAACCTTCCTTATACAGACGATTCGTACGGGTGTACAGCAGCGCAGCCACCTGATTCGGCCCATGCTTGCGGCTGTCCAGCACTTCAAATTCGGAGTGGTATTTTTCATCGAGCATAAACTTCGTCCTATTTGAACGCAGGTGCTCAAACAGCGTATGGGCGTACATAGCAATGGTTTTCCGGAAAAAATCCCGGTTGGCCTCATCTTGTGGTGTAAGGAAGGCATTTAACTTAATTGCCATGTTGCGGCTCGCGTTGGTCAATGCTCCCCATTGCTTCCGTGCCTCCCACCAGCGATCATATGCTGTATTAGTACGAAAGACCAGCAGGATAGACATAACAAACCCCAATAGATTGTGCAAAATCGTGATGTTTCTTACCCAGCTCCGCTCGGACAGTTTTAAATACTCGAGTTCCCAATAGGCAATTCCCCATGAATACAGACCCATCAGTAGCAGCAACGGGAATAGTTTGCGTATCGTATCGGACTTATGCAACGTAAACGTAGCATGAAACCAGTCTTTGGAGCTATAAACAATCATAACGCAAACATAACGAATTGGCCGAGATCACAAGTTGGTAATTTTTTCGCCGCTGCTGTCGTTCCGGTAGCCCAAAAGATATAACCAGGCAATGACTGCTACACCAGCAGCGCCATATAGAATAAGCGGTATACGGAAAACCGCATCATGGTATATCCAACCCGACACCAATGCCCCGATACCGATTCCTGCCTCTAGCGCGATATACATGGTAGCCATTGCTTTGCCACGATGTTGAGGATGGCTGAGGTCTATCGTCCAAGCGTTTACCGCCGGAGAAAGAATACCGGTAGCGATCCCGTATACGGCCGCCCCCACCATCAGCCAAAGGAGGTTATCGCCCCAGCCCAATATAGATAACGATAATATAAGGGCAATCAGCCCATACTTGATCACCACCACCCGACCATACTGATCGGAAAGCCGGCCAGCAACGAAGCGAATCAACAATGAAGCGATCGTAAAGACGACGAAAAACACGCCCCGGTTGGCCACACCGAGATGCCCCGACCAGTCGGGAATCAGCGTCAAAATGACTCCATAGGCCACATAAGACAGCAAGGTAACAATGGCCGCTGGCATTACGCGGCCATCAATGATATCCGTGCGCGCGATGCGGAAGGATGACCACCGCAACGGTTGCCGCTGTTCCGGAGCTAAAGTCTCCTTCATATTCATCAATATCACGATGGAAAGCAATGCAAAAACTGACGAGCAATAAAATAATGCATCGATGGAATAATATTGGCTGATGGCACTGCCCACCGCCGGACCAATGGCCATCCCCATGCTGAAGCAAAGCCCGTGGATACCCGCCGCTTCACCCCAACGCGCCCTGGGCACCACATCAGCCACGTACGCTGCTGTGGCCGTGGGCTTGAAACCAGTGGAAAATCCGTGAACAAGCCTTAGGAACAGGAAGCCCGCCACACTGCCCAGCACAGGATAAAGGAATCCGCATACAAAACAAACCACAGATCCCACAGCCATCACCGGCACACGGCCTATCGTGTCGGTCAACTTGCCGCTGAACGGGCGAGAAATACCGGCCGTAAGCGTAAACAGGGCAATGATAAGCCCTTTGTATTCACCGCCGCCCAAGCTGCTCAAGTATGCCGGTAGCTCGGGAATCAGCATGTTAAAACTCGCAGAAAACAGTAGCGAGCTCAGGCAAAGTAAGGCAAATGGTATATTATAGATGGGATGCGAGAAACGCTGCATGGTGGTGGCAAAGTTAAAGAAATCATCCGGCAAGCTGACGGAAATTCAGTATCATTGCGTATGGAGCCCCAAGAAGCCTTTATACAGACCCCGCTCGGTATTACTGCCATCAAAGGCAGCACAAGCGGCCTTACATCGATTTCCATCTCCGATCCAGGAACCACACCAACTTCGGCAATTGTTCCAGAGCGTCTCAAACCAGCGGTGAAACAGCTGCAGGAATACTTTGACGGGAAACGCACGACGTTCGACTTGCCGCTGAATTTTAAAGGCACCGACTTTCAACGTCGGGTTTGGCAGGCTTTACTTGACATCCCGTTTGGGAAAACCTGCTCCTATCTGGAGCTCGCACGGAGGTTAGGCGATGTGAAAGCTATTCGTGCAGTAGCGGCGGCCAACGGACAAAACCCCTTTTGGATTGTGGTGCCATGCCACCGGATCATCGGCAGTGACGGCTCCCTCATCGGCTATGCGGGAGGACTGTGGCGGAAAAAATGGTTACTCGAACATGAAAGCCCCTATAAACAACAGTCGCTGTTCGTGTAAAGAAAGTATACACCGAGCCTGTGGTTTTATATTCGGGAAAACATCGACTGCTCCTGATTGTTTTCCTTCAAACGGAATGTTCCGTACAGCAAACAAGTAGTTAGCCATGAACGACAACAAGAAAACAACACCACCGGAAAATGAGGAAAAAGACGATCTGAAGGAAACGGAGAAGGACGAAGAAAGGGAAAAACAAGAGCGTAGGATGGACGAGGAAGTCGAGCAAACCTTTCCGGCCAGCGACCCGCCCTCCTATTCGCAACCTGGGCACGGTAAGCGCAAATCGTAAGTCGGCATGTATACGGAAGGAAGGCGGCTGTGCGTAAAATTCCTTATCTTCATCCCGAAAATACAGGACAATGCCCACCGTACCTCCACTGAAAATACTGAAAGCCTCCGCTGGGTCCGGCAAGACCTTCAGCCTTACGGCGCATTACCTCACGCTGCTGTTTTCAGGCGAAACCAAATATCGGGAGATACTGGCCATCACCTTTACCAACAAGGCCACAGCCGAAATGAAAGGCCGCATCCTTGAGGTGCTGGAAGCACTGGCCATCGGGGATGGAAAGCAAACGGATAAAGCCACCGGCTACCGCGAAATCCTGCTGGAAGCTTATCCGCAGTGGGATGCGGTCACGTTGCAGCAACGTGCAGCGGCGGTGTACCGCAAAATCCTGCACGATTACAGCCGCTTCGCCGTGAGCACCATCGATGGGTTTACGCAGAAGGTTATCCGCGGCTTCACGTTCGAACTGGGTATCGACGCGGGATATAAACTGGAAATGAACATCCGCAAGGTCAAAGCCGACCTCGTGCTCCGCCTCAACCGCCTGCTGGACGAGCGCCCGGACCTGCTGCAGTGGATCATGGACTACGCACAGGTGCGGATAGACCGGGATGAAAACTGGAACTACCGCTGGGCGCTGAGCGATCTGGCTTCGGAAATCTTTAAGGAAGATTTCCAGGACTTCGACAAGGCGGTAGCGGACATCCCCGAACAGGAGCTGTTTGCCAGCTTGGACAGCTACTGCAAAGCGGCCATCAAGCAGTTTGAGGATGCTTTTGAGCAGCTGCTCAAAATGGCCGCCGACACCTTCGCTGCCTCGGGTGTGGATGTGATGGATATGGCGGGGAAGTCGCGAAACCAGCTGGGTAAGCTGGCCAGTCTCTCGGCGCAGAACCCGCACGATACCGTTAAAAAACTGGAGAAGTACATCCACAACCCGGATGAATGGCAAAAAGGCGGGCTGACCGGGCAGGTGGCCGCGCTATACAGTGAACTGAACCCGATACTGGAAAGGCTGTATAATCTGTACACCGAGCAAAGTCCGGATTACTACCTGGCCAAAGCCATCGACGAGAACCTGTATTACCTGCGCCTGCTCAAAGAGATGAGTACCCTGCTCGCCGAGTGGCGCCGGGACAACGGTGCCCAGCTCATCAGTGACGCGCAGATACTGCTCAATAACATCGGCATCAACGAGTCGGGCGATCCGACCTTCATCTGGGAAAAGACGGGCAACCGTTTCCGCCATTTCCTCTTCGACGAATTCCAGGATACGTCGCGCAAGCAATGGGACAACCTGCGCCCCTTGCTCATTAACGCCATGGGAAATGCTTCGGGCAGGCACGCCGAACACCTCATCGTGGGTGATGTCAAGCAAAGTATTTACCGCTGGCGCAATGGCGACTGGCGCATCCTGCTGGACCGTGCGGAGCAGCAGATCGGCACGGCATTCAACATAACGGATACCGCTGCACTCATCCGCAATGAAACGCTGGAGGTGAATTACCGCAGCCATGCCAACATTGTGGCCTTCAACAACTACATTTTCGAACGTGCCCCCCAATGGCTGCAACAACGCCTGAATGACCGCATCTTCACTGAACTGGGCGAAGAGCAATATGCACGCTGGTGGAAACCCTCCGGCAACCACGATACCATCATCCGGGCTTACCGGGATAGCCTCCAGCAACTACCGCCCAGCGCAAAGAAGCCAGGCGGTACCGTACAGGTGGAATTCATCGATGTAACGAGCAACAACCACCGCGCCAGTGCGGTGAAGGAAGAAGCACTCACCCGGTTGGCCGGTACGCTCATCGGCTGGCTGTCCGCGGGCACCTACCGGCCGGGGCAAATCGGCATCCTCGTACGCACCAACAACGAAGCCCGGGAAGTCATCCAGTACCTGCTCGATAAACAACGGGAAGCGTCCGTGACATTTGACGTGATATCGGGCGATGCGCTGGCCCTGGCCAACCATCCTGCCATCCGGCTACTGGTGGATACCCTGCGTGCGTTGGTAGGCAAACTGCCCGACGTGGCGTTGTACACGGCCAACTGTGTGCACCTGTACAGCCAACTGATCCGCCCGGGCGAAGCAGTATTGCCGGATGACTGGACGCGGATAAGCACCTGCAAGCCCACGGAACTGGCGGGACTGCTGCCCGAACCGCTGTGCAGCAATTGGGAGGCATGGTCGCAGTTGCCGCTGGCCGAACTCATCGAGTCGCTTATCGTGGCATATGGGCTGCAGAAAAACGAGGAAAGCCTTCCCTACCTCTTTGCCTTCCGCGACCTCGTTGCCGCATTTACGGCCACTGGCGAGCGCGGAATACCGGCATTCCTCACTTACTGGGAAGAGGATGGCATCGACCGGGCACTACCTGCCGCGGGCGGGGCAGATGCCGTAGAGGTCTTGACCATCCATAAATCCAAGGGACTGGCGTTTGATGTGGTGATGATTCCCTTCTGCAGCTGGCCCATCGACGGGCGTACCAACGGCAATTTCTGGGTAGGTACCGAAGACACGCCCTATGCGCTGCTGCACAAAACCCCCGTCAAGTACAAGAGCGACCTTGGCAAGTCGCGCCTATACCAAGCATATTTCGAAGAGATGCTGTTCAACTACATGGATGCCCTCAACACATTTTACGTAGCCACTACCCGCACGCGCAAACACCTCTATGTTACCGCTCCCGGCAAGAAAGGCGATAGCGAAATCAACACACTGCTTGCCGGTGACCTGCTGCTTGAGGTATTGCCCGGCATTGCGGATGAACTGGAAGTGGCGTTCCGCAGCGGCATCCAGGTGGGTGACGTTCCAGCACCGGATACCCGCGTAACCGAAGCCCCCGCGCCCGACGGCTGGTCTTTTGCCTACTACCCCGCCTCCGCGCGGCTGAAGGAGGAGCTGGTCCGGCCGGAGATACAGGCCGAACTGGACATCGTACGGCTGGATGCCGCCAAACGCCAGGGGCAATTGTTGCATGAGCTGATGGCCGGACTGGTTTCGGCAACGGATTTGGACGCGCATTTGGACGCATTGCAGACGGAGGGCATGCTCATGGAAGACGATCGGGCGGACGTACGTACCCTCGCATTGTCGACCTTGAGCCACCCGCAACTGGCCCAGTGGTTCAGCGGTGACTATGAGCACTGGGACGAGCGGAGCATCATCCTGCCGAATGGCCGCACCATGCGCCCTGACAAGGTGCTGGTGAGTCCGGATGAAACCATCGTGGTGGACTTCAAATTTACGCAGCACGAAGACGATGCACACCGCAGGCAAGTATCCGATTACATGCTGACGCTCCGAGAAATGGGCATGCCTGACGTGAAAGGGTATGTGTATTATGGAATGTTAGGCACGTTGGTGGAAGTCTGAATAGCGGGAGGCCAGCACCGCCTTCATTCCCGCCTCATAGGTTGTCGGTGTAAACCCGAATTCGCGGCAAAACCGTTCACTGTCAAAAAAATAATGCTGGTTGTACTGATATTGCATCTCTACCAACTCAGCAATTGTCCGGCTAAAAAGCCCGCCAAACCGCAGCATCCATGGCCGCAGCAGCATACATGCCGGCTTCGTGCCGTACAGGGCAGCCGCTGTTTCGATAAATTGCTGGCCGGTCCACCGCTCGGCCGAGGTAGGCAGGTGCCATACCTGGCCGTATGCACCGGCGGTATTCCCTAAAATCGCCGTAGCTTTTGCCGCATCGGGCGTATAGGTAAACGAATGGATTTTGTGAACGTCGCCTTGCCATTTGGGTTTCTTTCCTTTCGCCATATCCTCCAGCACCAGCAGATTGAGCAACCCGTTACTAGCGTCCG
The DNA here is from genome assembly GCF_016533505.1 of Parapedobacter sp. ISTM3. NCBI lineage: Bacteria > Pseudomonadati > Bacteroidota > Sphingobacteriia > Sphingobacteriales > Sphingobacteriaceae > Parapedobacter > Parapedobacter sp. ISTM3. The sequence continues at coordinate 47,131 of NZ_JAENGN010000011.1, forward strand.
GTCCATAGAAATCGGCACTTCGTGCAATGAGTGCTCGCAACGAATGATCAGCCATAGCTTTATCAATCATACGCACCAATTGCGCGCGCACTTTTCCCTTCCTGGAAGGCGGATCTATCCGGCTCTTCTCGGTCATATGTGGGATACTGTCTTTATCATACATGTATACATTATCGAAAAACACCAACCGGCTCTGATGCGCTAAGCAGGCATCGATCACATGCTGCATTACCGTCGGCCATTGGCGCTGCCATACCCGGCTGTCATAAGGCAATCCGACTGTCAGATACACCACATCCGAGCCTGCAACGGCTTCCGATACCCGCGAGGCATCCAATAAATCTGCAGGGAATAACTCGTCATTTTCATTTACGCGTGTGGGATTGCGGGCGACCAGTCTTACCTTTGAGGTGAACGCCGTCAGTTCCTTCGCCAACAGGTTACCGATTGCTCCCCCAGAACCTAATATCGTTTGCATACCAATTAATTTTATACAAAACTACGGTGCGGTATTTATCTCGGACGATGACTTGGGTTAAGATTTTTGATTGGCAATCATCCGTTTTCTAATTCTGCTGAGGCTTTCGGGTGCCACGCCAAGATATTGGGCGATATACCGCTGCGGCACGCGCCGCAGCATCTCGGGGTTTGTCTTCGTCAGTTCTTCAATCTGCTCTTCGGGCGTTTTGGACAAAAGCGATCGAATCCGCCGGATAGTATCAGTAGCTAAATTTTCGACAATCAGGCCGAACAGCGAGGCTACAGCCGGCGACTCCTTAAGGCAGGTTACGGCATCCTCGCAAGTCAACACCAGACAAGCTGCAGGCTCTAAGGCAATAATATGCGTGGCCGATTTCGCCTGCCTTGAAAAACTCTCCAAATCGGTCACAAATTGATGCTCAAAAGTAAAGTTACATGTTCGTTCATCACCGCGCTCATTGAAGAAATATTGACGCAACGCGCCTTTCATCACAAAAAACACTTCATGAGCCACCTCGCCTTCCTTAAGCAATAATTCTCCGCGTTGATACTGCTTCTTCTTGAAAAAAGAATAGAAATATGCCGCATCCTCTTCGGATATCGGCACATATTTTCGCAAAGCAGCCAAAAAGTTATCCATGGCTTTAAAGGTACAGAAACTTCCTTGCTGCCGCAAATCGGCCTTAAGGGCGACCGCCTGTAACCCGCGTCCGGAGTGGTCGTTGCAATGGGTGGTTGAACGAAGACAATTGCCCGTTAATTTGTAAACGATTTTCATTATGTTTGCTCGGCGAACGTTAAACTCCAGATTCCCGGCATGCCCCCATTCCTCAGACAAGTTGCAGCAGATTTATTATCGCGCTTTGGCGATGACCTGAAAGACGTGGCTGTCGTGCTGACCAACAAGCGTCCCATCGTATTCCTGCGGAAGCACCTGGCCGACCTGTCGGGCAAGCCGCTTTGGAGTCCGTCATTTTTTACCATCCAGGAATTTCTTCGGCAGTCGGCCTCCCTGCCGGAAGCCAGTCCGCTCACCCAATTTTTTGTCTTGCATGGCCTGCATAACGGATTGCTGCGGGAGGAGGGACGGCCCGAGGAGTCGCCGGATGAGTTTTATCCCCTGGCCGAAACCATCCTGAGTGATTTTGCCCAGCTGGACTATGACCTCGTGCAGCCGGAAGAAGTTTATGCCGAGCTGCGCGACATCGCCCTGCTTCAGCAGCGCTTCCCCCACCTCTCGGCCGAACAGCAGCGGTTTATGCGGCAGTTTTGGGAATCGTTTTCCGTGGGCAAACAAACGGCCATCCAGCAGAAATTCCTGCAGCTGTGGGGGCGCCTGCCTCGGCTGTACCAACGGTTCAAAGAAGAATTGGCCCGCCAGCGGCTGGCCACAACGGCTGGCATTTACCGCGACCTCGTGGAGGGGCGTGCCGCCAAGCCTAATTTCCTTGCGGCATATAAACAGGCCGCATTTGTAGGCTTCAACGCGCTCAACCGTTGCGAAGCAAGCCTGTTCACCCGGTGGCAAGACGCCGGAAAGGCGTTGTTCTATTTCGACGCAGACAGCTACTACCTCGATGACGAGTTGCAGGAGGCTGGGCTCTTCCTCCGCAAAAATATCCGGCAATACGGCCTTCGGAATGCGCTGGGCGATTTCCCGGCCGTATTGGGCGCAAAAACCGACCGCATTGAGCTGTTGGCTACCGCGGGCAAGGTGGCACAGGCCAAACTCCTGCCGAACTTGTTGGCCGACCGGGCGGCGGACCGTGAGGCGCCCACCAGCACGGCCGTCATCCTCGCTGATGAGAGCCTGTTGATTCCGGTGTTGCAAAGTTTGCCGGATGGCCTGGATTTTAACGTGACCATGGGCTATCCACTCATGCAGTCTACCTTGTTCGGGTACATCGACGGGTGGCTGGCCGTCCAGCAGCAGCTGGCTGCCAATCAAGGCCGTTTCGTGCATCACCTGGATGTGGAAGCCATGCTCACCCACCCGCTTAGCGGTATATCGCTTGAAGAGCGGATGGCGCTGCAAGAACAGATAACCGCCAACGAATGGCTTGAAGTGCCCGCCGCTGAACTCCGGCTGAAGTCAGGCAGCTATCCGGCCTTCTTCGTTCTGCATAGCAGCAATGAGGCCGTGCTCCAGGCACTGCACGTCTTATTGGACGGCGTGCTACACCACCGCCAGCGTACCGATACCCTGCGGCATATGGAAGCCGTGCTCATCCTGGCGGTGAAGAAAGCGCTCAATCTGCTGCAGGAAGGGCTGGCCAACCACCCTGAATTGCCGATGCCTTTCCTGTGTGCACTCATCCGGAAGGCGCTCCAAGGCGTGTCGGCTCCCATCGAAGGCGAACCGTTAAAGGGCATCCAGATTATGGGGCTGCTGGAAAGCCGCTGCCTCGACTTTGATGAAGTGTATGTCGTGGGAGCGAACGAGGGGACATTGCCCAACATCACGGCGGCGCCTACTTTTATTCCCGACTCCATCCGACGCGCACATGGGCTGCCGGTGCTGGAAAACCAGGATGCCCTCTCGGCATACCTGTTTTACCGCTTGCTGCACCACCCCAGGCGCATTACCGTGGTATACAATGCCGTGGTGGATGACAGCAACAGCGGCGAGGTGAGCCGGTTTGTACGCCAGCTGGCTTTTGAAAGCCGGTTTGCGTTTGCCCACCGCAGCCAGCAGCAACCCATCAAAACGATATCCGCACCGCCTTCGCTCAACCTGCCGAAAACCGGGGCGGCGTGGCACAAGCTGAGCCGCTACCTGGACGATACGAACCCAGACCGGCCGAAGCTCTCGGCCTCAGCGCTGACCACCTACCTGCAATCGCCCTTGCTGTTTTTCCTCAAATATGTAGCAGGCATCAAGGAACCGCCCAGGGTGACGGAGGAGTTTGAGCTAAACCGACTGGGCTCCGTGGTGCACCGGGCGATGGAGGATGCGTATACCGAGCTGAAAGCGGAGAACGACCCCATCACGGCTCAAGGCATCCGCCAGCAAATTAAGGCGTTGCCGCGTACCTGCCTGCAAGCGCTGTCAAAGGAACTATACGGCGAGGCCGGAAGGATACAAACGCCCAACAGCATGCAGCGCATCCTGCTCAAGGTCGCCGAAGAGTATGCCGCGGTGTTTCTGCATTATGATGCCACGCACGTGGCCCCGCTGCGCATCGTGGAGCTGGAAAACGAGCGCGATTATTCCTTTGCCTTCCCGATTACGGTGCAGGGCCAGCCCCGCACGGTGCGGCTATACGGCATTATTGACCGGGTGGATGAAGTGAATGGCAAAACGCGCATCGTAGACTACAAAACGGGGCGCGACGAGGTGAAATACAATGGACTGGACACGCTGTTCGCACCGGCATCGGCCAAGAGCAATAAGGCGATGATCCAGACATTGTTTTATACCTATGTGTATGAGCAGGTAACGGGCAAGCGCGGCGTGGAGCCCAACCTGTACATTGCCCGCAGGCTACGCAAAGAAGGGCCGCTGTTTTACATGAGCGGGCGGGGCGGGCGGTACCTTGCCGAAGGTGCAGCATTGGAAGACATCAAAGCCCAATTCGAGGTATTCCTGCGGCAGACGCTGGAGGAGCTGTTCAACCCGGACATTCCCTTCCGCCATAATCCTGATGCGGTGCATTATCCCAACGACCCGTACCGGGAGTTTATCGGGATGCCTCACCCGGCGGAAGACGAATAACGGCAATTACCCCAACCGCTCTGCAATTGCGGCGATGCCATGTTTCTTGGCCACCTCCACGGCCATACGGCTGCGCTTCCCCGTGGTGCAGTAAAAAACAACCGTCCGGTCATTACCGGCCCATTCGGCCGCACGCTGCGGCAATTCATGAAGCGGAATGTTAATGTGGTCATCCGCGTGACCTTCTTCGTACTCCCACGCTTCCCGTACGTCCACCAACAAAGCGCCACCGGGCAGAGCACTCACTTCAACAGGCCTTCCCCCGGACTCCGCTTCCGGGACATAGCTCGTCTGTAATGCCTGGATATGCTTGTTTTCCTCAACGGCTGAAAAGCTGAACTGCTGATAACCGTTGCCGCGGATATCCACCAAAAGCAACCTGCCTGCCAGCACTTCGCCATACCCCCCTAACACTTTAAGGGCTTCATTAACCATCAGGGTACCGATGATGCCCGGCAACACGTTGAGCACGCCATCGATGGCACATGAGCCGCATTCGGCCGGCGGCTCAGGGTACAGGCAGCGGTAGGTGGGCCCTCCCGCATAATTAAATACTGACACCTGCCCCGTGTAGCGGTCGATAGCGCCCGACACGAACGGCACGCCTTGGATGACGCAGGCATCGTTGACCAAATACCGGGTTTCAAAGTTGTCCGTGCCGTCTATCACCAGGTCATGCCCGCCGACGAGCGACAGTGCATTGCTGGTTGACAGCGCTTCGGCATAGGCAGTGAACCGGACAAGCGGCTGCTGGGCGGCCAACCGCCGCACGGCCGTTTCGGCTTTGTTATTTCCGACATCGCCTGGCGAAAACAGCACCTGCCGGTGCAGGTTGTGGTAACTTACCGTGTCGGCATCGATGACGCTGACGTGCCCTACACCAGCCATGGCCAGGTATTGCAACACGGGGCATCCCAGCCCCCCTGCCCCCACAACCAATACACGGGCGGCTTTCAGGCGCTGCTGGGCTTCCCGCCCGAAGCCGGATAATTTCAGGTGGCGGTCGAAATAATGGATTTCCGTTTGTGTCAGTTGCTGTGCCATATTCAAGACAAACTTAACCAATTTCTTCCGGTAACGGGAATTTGCCGTTGGTCTCGCCGCCATGCAACGCGTGGTCCCAGTCCTTCCAGACGGGTTGATACCCTGCTTCCCTGATGACCTGTGCGATGATGGCCGGACTGCGCCCGTCGTCAATCTCAAACTGCTCAAGGCTCTGAGGCTCCACAGCATAACCACCGGGATTGGTCTTCGACCCGGCACTGATGGACGTAATCCCCAGCTTGATGATGTTGTCGCGAAACCGCGGACTTTCACGGGTAGACATGGACAGCTCCACCTCGCCATTGAACAGCCGCCATGCACAGATTAGCTGCACCAATTCCCGGTCGGTGATGACCGACTTGGGCTGCAGGCCGCCCACATGGGGACGTAGGCGGGGAAAGGACACCGAAAATTTGCTCTGCCAGTACGTCCGCTCAAGGTATTGCAGGTGCAGCGCCGCAAAAAAGCTATCGGTCCGCCAATCATCGAGCCCGAGCAAGGCGCCGATGCCGATTTTATGGATACCGGCCCGGCCAATACGGTCAGGGCATGCTAACCGGTAATCGAAGTTGGACTTTTTGCCCTTGGGGTGGTGCTTCCGGTAATCTTCCCGGTGGTAGGTTTCCTGATAAACGAGGATGGTGTTCACGCCCCGTGCACGCAGCTCGGCATAGTCAGCCTCGTCCAATGGCTGCACTTCCATGGCAATATGCTGGAAATGCTGTTTCACCAAGGGGAGCATCTGGCGGAAATAGGACATCCCCACGAGCTGCTGGGCCTCGCCCGTGACCAACAGGATGTGCTGATACCCCATCGCCTTCACGGCAAGCAATTCCTGCAGCAGTTCTGCAGCTGTTAGCGTTTTGCGGGGAATTTGGTTATCCAGGCTGAATCCGCAGTAGGTGCAGATATTTTGGCATTCGTTGGAGAGGTATAGCGGTGCGTACAGTTGGATGGTCTTACCGAAACGTTTTTGTGTGGCCTGCTGGCTGAGTAGCGCCATATGCTCCAGATAAGGTGCGGCCGCTGGAGAAATCAACGCCTTGAAGTCGTCCAATGTCCGTTGTTTCCTGGCCAACGCCCGCCGGACCTCCGCATCGGTCTTATTGTAAATAGACCGCAGCTCCTCGTTCCAATCGTATTGGTTGAATATCGATGTAAACATACTTTCTAATCCAAAAATGCCGTAAGCGGGCTTGTTGCGGAAGCGACCGATTGCTCGCCGGGCAGCCCGGCGAGAAAAGCCTGCCGCCCTGCACGGACCGCCCATTTGAACGCTTCAGCTATCTGCACCGGGTCGCCCGCCGTAGCCATTGCGGTATTGACCAGCACGGCATCCGCACCCAGTTCCATCGCCTGTGCGGCGTGGCTGGGCGCTCCAATGCCCGCATCTATCACCACCGGTACGTTGGCCTGATCAATAATGATGCGCAGCATATCCAGCATGGCCAGCCCTTTGTTGCTGCCGATGGGTGCGCCCAATGGCATGACGGCTGCCACGCCTACTTCTTCCAGCCGTTTGCACAGCACCGGATCAGCATGGCAATACGGCAGCACCACAAAACCCAGCTTAACCAATTGCTCGGCGGCGGCCAGCGTTTCAATCGGATCGGGCATGAGGTATTTCGGGTCGGGATGAATCTCCAGCTTCAACCAGCTGGTTTCCAGCGCTTCCCGCGCCAATTGCGCAACAAATACCGCCTCCGTGGCATTACGTACGCCGGAGGTGTTCGGCAGTAGTTGGATATGTGCATGCGCTAAATGCCGCAGCAAGGTATCTTCTTCCTGCCCGGTGTGCTCCACGCGCTTCAGTGCGACCGTCACAAGCTCGGTTTCCGAAGCCAGCAGGGCATTTTCCATCAGTTGATGGTCGCCGAATTTCCCTGTACCTGCAAATAAGCGGGAGGAAAATGTCTTGTCAGCTATTTTTAGTATGTCGTTCATTTTTTTGGTGATTGGTGGTCAGTGATGGGTGGTGGGTAATCGGTGAAGGGTGATGGGTGTTCAGCTGTGCGATAATGGCTTCGCAAGCGGTTGCCTTGTCCATGGCGGCGTGTATCGCTCCGGAAACAGCTACACCATGTATACCCGTATTTAGCAGTCCGCCGATATTTTCGGGGGTAATGCCGCCAATAGCTATTATCGGGATGCGGACACCGTGGATCCGCGCGGCGGCTACAATCCGGTGTATACCTTCCCCTCCCAGTACGGGGCTTAGCTTCTCCTTTGTCGATGTAAAACGGAAAGGCCCTACCCCGATGTAGTCGATGTCGTATTGGCTAAGCCGGAGCACATCGTCCAAGGTATTGGCGGTGCAGCCTATTATCTTGCCGGCACCAAGCAGATGCCGTGCTTCCGATGGGTGCATATCGTCTGCACCAAGATGCACACCGTCTGCATCCGCGGCTTTTGCCGCGTAGACATCATCGTTGATGATCAACGTGGCGCCGTAGTGTCTTATTCGCGGAAGTATCCGCAGCGCCTCAGCCAACCGCTCTTCTGTACGGGCCTCTTTCATGCGCAACTGTACCCACGAGCATCCGCCCCGACAGACGTCTTCCACCTGCTGGGCAATAGGATAATCGGGTAATGGGTGCGTGATGTAATGCAATTTATCAATGGTGTTCACGTTTCTCCTCATTAATCATTGTCAATTCATGGCCGATACCGGTCGCAGGGTCGCAGCCGCCGCTTGGTACGTCTCAAACCGTTGGAGTGGTTGCCCGCCCTTCCAGATATATCCCAGGGCGGCAGCAGCACCAAACCCATGTGACGACACGGCGGGTAGCCGTTCTGGCGTAATTCCGCCCAAAGCGACCCACAGCGTATTTCCTTTAGGCCGGTGGCTAGTCAGTAACGGTGCATTGCCCAGATATCCCTTTTTGGAAATACTGTCAAACACCGGACTGATGAACGCACGGTCGGCCACCCGGGCAGCAGCCGAAACCTCGGCAGGTGTGTGCGTCGAACAAGACACCAACCCCTCAACGGGTGGCACCCCTTTTTCAAGCAGGACACCCAACGGAAGATGCACACCCAGCAGGCCGAATTCAGCAGACAACGCCATGTGCCCGTGGATAACGATACGTTTATGGAAATCGGCGTGGATTCTTCGCAACAGCGCCCGCATCTCGTATCGGCTCGATTGGGGCTTGCGCAGGTGAAGCCCGGATAAACCCGCTTCAAACATGCTGTTGAGCACATCGGCTTCTCCCGGAAAGAAATCTTCTTGCGTAATCACCAGCAGTTGCATACGGCCATCAAGAATAAAGTTCAAAATTATTTTCCCGAAATTCTTTCGCCTTCTCCTCCATCCCCTTTGCCCGGGCTTCCGCACTGTCTATACCATTGTCCTCGGCATATTTCCGCACATCTTGCGTGATTTTCATGCTACAGAAATGCGGGCCGCACATGCTGCAAAAGTGGGCCGTTTTGGCCCCTTCGGCCGGCAGCGTTTCGTCGTGATATTCGCGGGCCGTATCGGGGTCCAGCGCTAAGTTGAACTGATCCTCCCAGCGGAACTCAAACCGGGCCTTGCTCATGGCATTGTCCCGATGCTGCGCACCCGGGTGCCCCTTGGCCAAGTCTGCGGCATGTGCTGCTATTTTGTAAGTAATAACCCCGTCTTTGACATCCTTCTTATTAGGCAGGCCAAGGTGTTCCTTGGGCGTTACATAGCAAAGCATGGCGGTGCCAAACCAGCCGATCATCGCGGCCCCGATGGCCGAAGTGATATGATCGTAGCCCGGCGCAATATCCGTGGTAAGCGGCCCCAACGTATAGAATGGGGCTTCTTTACATGCGGCCAGTTGCTTATCCATGTTGGCCTTTATCATGTGCATCGGCACATGCCCCGGTCCTTCTATCATCACCTGCACATCGTGCCGCCAGGCGATTTCCGTCAGCTCACCCAAGGTATCCAGTTCGGCAAACTGCGCCTCGTCGTTGGCGTCGGCGATGGAGCCGGGGCGCAGGCCATCACCCAGGGAAAACGCCACATCATACCGCTTCATAATTTCGCAGATATCCTCGAAATGCGTATACAGGAAACTCTCCTGGTGATGGGCCAGGCACCATTTAGCCATAATAGACCCACCACGCGACACGATACCGGTTGTCCGTTTCGCCGTCAACGGCACATAAGGCAACCGCACCCCCGCGTGGATGGTGAAGTAATCCACCCCTTGCTCGGCCTGTTCGATAAGGGTATCCCTGAATATTTCCCATGTCAATTCCTCCGCTTTACCTCCCACTTTTTCCAACGCCTGGTAGATAGGTACCGTGCCGATGGGCACGGGCGAGTTGCGGATGATCCACTCGCGGGTTTCATGGATGTTTTTACCCGTGGAGAGATCCATCACCGTGTCGGCGCCCCACCGGATTGCCCACACGAGTTTTTCGACCTCTTCCTCGATGCTGGAGGTCACCGCCGAATTGCCGATGTTGGCATTGATTTTCACGAGAAAATTACGCCCGATAATCATGGGCTCCGTCTCGGGATGGTTGATGTTGGCGGGAAGTATTGCCCTGCCCAGGGCTATTTCCTGCCGGACAAACTCCGGCGTGATGAAGCCATCATGCACATGTGCGCCAAAATTCTGGCCTTTGTGCTGCTGCCACATCGCGTCGTCCTTGCGGTAACATTGCTCCAGCCGCTGGTTTTCGCGGATGGCGACAAACTCCATTTCCGGCGTAATGATACCTTGCCGGGCATAATGCATCTGCGACACGTTTTTCCCCGCTTTGGCCGCACGGGGTGTCGCACTATGCTCGAACCGCAGGTAGTCCAGTGCAGGGTCGGAAAGGCGCGATTGGCCATACGCGGAAGATACCCCCGGCAGCATGTCGGTATCGCCACGTCCGGCAATCCAGCGTTCGCGGATGCGGGGCAACCCAAGCCGCACATCGATATCGACATTAGGGTCGGTATACGGTCCGCTCGTATCATACACGGTTACGGGCGGGTTATCCTCCACCTCATTGCGGAAGCGGTCTGTGGTTTTGGAAAGCGAAATTTCACGCATGGGCACACGGACATCATGGAGCGTTCCTGACACATAGATTTTTTTTGACTGCGGAAATGGTGTCCGTGTGATGGTGGTTTCGTTAGGGAGCTTTTCGGTTTTCATATCGTTCTATTTTGGATGGGTTATCCCCCCTGGGCCGCTTTGATTACCATGATGCGATCCCGGGGTTCAAGGAGTTTGGTATTCCAATGGCTTTGTGGGATAATGGTTTCGTTGACCGCTACAGCCACGCCTTTGGCGTGTACGACGCCATAGGCACGCAACACTTCCGAAAGTGGCGCCTCGGGTTTTGTAACAACTGTTTGGTGGTTAATAATGACTTCCATAGTGAGCATGTGTTAACATGCTTTAGGAAGCCACCAAAGGTGTGAGGAATCCGTTACTTTTCCCTTCGCAGGCATTATCCTGAGCAGGTTATGAGGGTTATTCTCAGCCTCCCGCGTATTACCGCGGGAAACACCCCTAAAGCATTGGTGCCAAAGATAAGTTTTTTTTGGATAATGGCAACTGTTTTTCGGTCCAGGTATATCGTCCCTCATGGTCAGCGCGACAGCATGCTGGGCACTGCTTGGGTTCGGTAGCCGCGCCTGCATAGGTTACCCCTGCTGTACTTCTTCGCTACTTCTTATTTACACATACCTTACCTTTTATTCGATATTTATTCGGTGTTTATTCGGATCATGTTCGGAGTTTACTCGGTTGTTAACCGAATAAACTAAAAAGAAAATGCAACTGATGTTCATACCATTATCCTGTTTCATGTAAATTTGGGGTAAGGTTGGTTTAAGTCATTAGTATGGAGAATCTGCCTGAAGTCAGGCCGCAAACGGGACATCGCATCGGGGCCTTACACCATTTACACTATTAAGCGTACCGAAGGAGAGCGTTACCGGGCAGCTTGTACAATCGCCAGCCGCTGTGCTACTTTGCCGGCAATTTCAAGAAAAGCGGCACGTGCTGAACTGTTTTCGTCCAACATCACTGGCAAGCCATTGTCTCCGGAGTCACTGATGCTCTTCACCAACGGGATTTCGCCCAGAAACGGCGCTTCAAATCGTTCAGCCAAGCGTTTACCGCCGTCTTTTCCAAAGATGTAGTATTTATGATTAGGCAATTCTGCCGGCGTGAAGTAAGCCATGTTTTCGACAACGCCCAGCAGCGGAATATTGATGGCATCCATCAAGAACATGCCGATGCCACGAACGGCGTCTGCCAAAGCAACATGCTGCGGCGTAGTGACTATCACCGCTCCGGCGATGGGGAAACCCTGGGCTACGGTAATATGTACGTCGCCCGTGCCCGGAGGAAGATCAACTATCAGATAATCCAACTCGCCCCAGTCCGCATCATTAAACAATTGCTTGACGGCCGTACTGACCATTGGGCCGCGCCAAGGAACGGGCTGATTCGGATCGGTAAAGAACCCGATAGACAGTAATTTCAAGCCGTATTTTTCAATGGGCTCAATCTTCGTCTTGCCATCGGCTGTTTTGGAAGCCTTGGGATGCGCACCCTCCAGCCCAAACATGATGGGCAGCGATGGCCCGTATATATCTGCATCCAGGAGTCCCGTGCTGGCGCCGGTAGCTTGCAGGGCCAGCGCCAGATTAGCAGCGACGGTAGATTTACCTACCCCCCCCTTGCCAGATGCGACCAAAATAATATTTTTGATGTTGGCCAACTGGCTGTGCCTGGAGCCAACCACATTGGACGTCATATTGATGTCTACGGCAATATCTTTATCCACGAAGAGCGCGATGGCATTGCGGCAAGCATGTTCGATATGCCCTTTCAATGGGCATGCCGGGGTGGTAAGCACCACATCGAACCGAATTTTCGACGGCGTGATTTCCACATTCCGAATCATATTCAGCGTGACCAGATCCTTCTTCAGATCCGGATCATCTACATGGCTCAACGCATGCAACACTTGTTCTTTCGTAATCATCTCGTTTCTATCGCTGTTTGCAAGTACAAACCGAGCAAAAATAGTCATTTAAAACTAAATTTGGGCGTTCCCGCCGGCCTTAAAAGGAAAATTATCATACGAGGAAACTGCCAAACGCCAAACACAAACTTGCCATATCTTTGTTTTTAATGATATTTATCCCGTATTTAGGCACACAGAATAGACCGGTATTGTTACGAATTGTATGTTTAGGGAACTGTTAAATAAAATAACCAAACGGCAGCTTGTCATTGGAGGTATCATATTGGGCGTCGTCGTCGTGAGTGGCATCGTCGCTTTTGCGGTTGCATACCATAAGCGGGAGGCACTACTGGCATCTACCATTGCTCGGATACAATCTACATTAACCGACGAACATCAAATCGACCTCACGATAGGAAGGGCCTATTTTTCTGGGCTGACCACCGTCACACTTGAAGATGTAAAAGCTATCCCGCAAGGCAAGGACCAGCTGGCTGGCGTGAAATCAATTGCCGTAAGCGTAAAATTATTTCCCTTGATCACAGGTGACGTCAGGTTCGGCCGTCTACGTGTACACGACGCCCGCATCCAACTCGTCAAAAGAGACAGCATCGGGAATTACGATTTCCTTTTTAGGGAAGCGGATACCACGGCAACCTATACCTCCGAACTTACGGGGGATACGGAGGAGGGCAATCTTAATATGGCTAACACAGCCAACCGGATGCTCAACAACATACTTTATAAAATTCCTGAAGACATGGAGTTGCGTAACTTACTGCTGACCTATCGCGACGACAGTATTCAGCAACGAATCAGCATTCCAAAGGCCGACATTGACAATGGTAGTCTCACCTCTGCCGTCTTCCTCAATGACAACGAAGCGGCGTGGCAGGTTTCGGGGAAACTTAATCCGGGCAGACGACAGCTTTATGTAAAGGTACACGCCAACGGCCAGCAAATCGCACTGCCTTTGCTCGAGCAGAAGCTCGGCTTAAAATTGAGTTTTGACACGATCGAGACCCGCCTGCGGGAAGTGTACTGGACCAACAACGAATTCTTGCATATTAAAGGTGAGTGGGCGGTTAAAAACCTAACGGTCAACCATTGGCGTATCGCCCAAGAAGATGTTATCCTGCCCGATGCCCACGTCGATGCCGAGATCATCGTTGGTGATAGCGAAGTGGAGCTTTCCAAGGAATCAACCATAACCGTCAAGAAATTGCAAATCCACCCGTTTATCCGCTATACGGCGTTCCCAGACACCACTTACGCCATTGCGCTGGAAACTCCCGAGATGGACGCACAGGATCTATTTGATGCATTTCCGGATGGGCTTTTTGAATCATTAGAAGGCATACGCGTATCCGGCAAAATCCAATACAAGCTGGAAACGTTTCTTGACACCAGCAATCCAGATAGTGTCCAGTTTAGTTCAAAAATGGAGCAGGAAGGATTTAACGTCAATGCATGGGGCAAGGCTAATATTCCGAAAATCAACACAACGTTTGTGTATACGCCCTATGAAGAGGGAAAGCCCGTGCGCGAGATTATTGTTGGCCCCGAAAATCCGAATTTTATTCCGCTTGCGGAGATTTCGCCAAACCTCAAGAACGCCATCCTGACTACGGAAGATCCTTCATTCTTTAGCCACAACGGCTTTGTTGAGGAGGCCATCCGGTCTTCCATTGCTATAAACTACAAGGAAAAAGCGTTTAGACGTGGCGGCAGCACCATCTCCATGCAACTGGTCAAAAATGTATTCCTCAACCGCAATAAAACGATAGTACGCAAACTGGAAGAGATACTCATCGTATGGCTGATGGAAAGCACCCATGCAGTAAGCAAAGAACGGATGTACGAAGTCTACCTCAATATTATTGAATGGGGGCGCAATGTCTATGGCATCAGCGAAGCGTCGCGGTATTACTTCGGCAAACATCCCTCCCAGCTCTCCCTTGGGGAGAGTATTTATTTGGCGAGCATCGTCCCCAGACCTAAGACGGGCTTATATTCCTTCGCTTATGATGGCAGTCTTAAGTCATATATTTCTCCGTATTTCAGTTATATCGGCAATATTATGGCAAGGCGCGGTTTGGCACCTGCCGATTCCTCGACGAGCTATGGCTTTTATACCGTGCGCTTACGCGAAGCCCTGCGTCCGGAAAGACCGGCGGTAGACACCTTGCAGCTTCAGATGCCTGCTACCGACTTTGACGCTGAGTTGGAGGAAGTACGTGGCCTGTTGGATCGCATATTTAGCAAGGATAAAAAACAGGAAGAAAATCCGGAGGACCCGCAATGAAAGTAACCATCAATCAAAAAGAGTTCGAGCGCATCATTGACTACAACCAAATCAAGAAGCGGATCCGGCTTATCGGCATACAGCTCAATGTGGCATACGAGCATCAACACCCGATTTTTGTCGGCGTGCTCAACGGCTGTTTTATGTTCATGGCCGACCTGATGAAACAAATCCATATCGCCTGCGAGGTGTCATTCGTCAAACTTTCATCCTATGACGGTTCGGCCCGGCGGGATCAAGTAACGGAACTGATCGGCTTGGACGTCGACCTGGAGGGCCGGGATATCGTTATCGTTGAGGACATTGTCGATACAGGCAACTCCCTCAAGCATACCCTTGATTTGGTAAACAAACAAAACCCTGCCTCAGTAGCGGTGTGTACGCTGCTGCTAAAACCCAGTGCGGTGACCCATACTTTTGACAATATCGCTTATGTAGGATTTGAGATCGACAACGATTTTGTGGTCGGATATGGGCTAGACTACCGAGGCCTCGGGCGGACGCTGCCCGATATTTACAAGGAAATCACTTCCTGAGGATCCCAGAAAACCGCACGGAAATTCACTATTCGGTCATCCACCACCTCTACCCCTTCGTTCTCGAGCAACTGTTGCATTAACGATGAGCTTCCAAACGCCATTTTGCCACTCAGGACACCTATGCGATTGACCACGCGGTGAGCGGGCACGGGTGGATTGGCCCGGTGAGCAGCGCGCATTGCGTACCCCACCATCCGTGAAGACCCAGCAGCGCCCAATGAACGCGCAATGGCCCCATAGGAGGTCACCCGCCCTTCCGGAATTTGCCGGACAATTTCATACACCCGTTCAAAAAAGTTTGCCGTGCCTTTTATCTCCATACCTTGCCTACGACATCGTTTTCGTAAAAAAATCAACGTCATCCGTGCTGCAGCTCAAAAATTTGAGCTATAATTGAAAAAAAATCAATTATAATCAGCAGCAACAAAGCTAAACTATTTATTTGATTAACTTATCAATAGCATTATGAACACTTCATCATATGGCAAAAGCCGGCGGTTAAATGGTTTGTTTGCCGTCGTTTTGGCGAGCGCCGTGTCCGCCTCATGTACCACCTCAGCAACAAGTGATGGCTGGCAATCCTTGTTTAACGGTGAAACGTTGGAGGGATGGCGATCAGTGGGAGGCGAGGCCCCTTACGCGGTTGAAGACGGTGCTATCGTCGGAACAATGACTGCGGGCACACCCAATTCGTTCCTGATTACAGAACAGGAGTATGGCGATTTTATCCTTGAGTTGGACGTAAAACTGGAAGGGGAAACAACCAATTCCGGCGTTCAGACGCGCAGCCATATCAGCGAAAGCGGCAACGGACGCGTTTATGGCAGGCAGGTTGAAATAGACCCTACGCCTCGGGCATGGACAGGCGGCATTTATGACGAAGCACGCCGCGGTTGGCTTTATCCGCTTGACTTGAATGAAGAAGCCAAAACCGCTTATAAAAAGGACGCCTACAATCATATTCGTATCGAGGCTATTGGCAATGAAACAAAAACATGGATAAACGACATCCCGGTAGCCCATGTGGTCGACACCATCGATGCCACCGGCTTCATTGGGTTACAGGTGCATAGCATTAACGACTCCTCGTTGGCTGGGAAAAAGGTCTATTTCAAAAATATCCGGATTCAAACTGAAAACCTGCAACCGAAGGATTTTCCGTCCGGCATCTACACCGTAAATTTGACACCAAATAGCCTCACAGCCTATGAAGAACAAAGTGGATACAAGCTGCTCTTCGACGGAACCAGCAATGCCGGCTGGGTAGGTGCATATAAAGATACGTTCCCCGCCAAGGGATGGGATATCAAGGATGGCAGCATTACGGTATTGCCCGCTGATGGCGGAGAGTCTACCAATGGGGGTGATATCGTGACCACCGAGCAGTTTAGTGCTTTTGACCTGTCGTTTGAGTTTAAGCTCACCGAAGGTGCCAATAGCGGCGTAAAATATTTCGTCACACTCGCCGAAAAGAATACAGGGTCGGCTATTGGGCTGGAGTACCAAGTACTGGATGACGAGCGGCATCCGGATGCTAAAATGGGTAAAGACGGAAACCGTACACTGGCCTCGCTATATGACTTGATCAAGGCTAACAAAAGCAGCCGTTCGACACGTAATATCGGCGAATGGAACAAAGGCCGGATTGTGGTAGCACCGGACAACACCGTCACCCACTATCTCAACGGCGAAAAGGTCGTGCAATATGTACGCGGTTCGGACGAATATAAAAGATTGGTCAGCGAAAGCAAGTACAAAAACTGGGAGAATTTCGGCCAGGCAGACAAGGGGCATATTTTGCTACAGGATCACGGCGACCGGGTAAGTTTCCGCAGCATAAAAATCAAGAGCCTTTAAAACCATTGATTTTTGCCTAACTTTACTGCCTTTAATTTGATTATGGCAATGAAGTGGTTTGTATTGGTAGTCAGTTTTTGGTTTGTCCATGCCTATGCTGTTTTTGCCCATGCGCCAAATGCCTTACCGCAAGAGCCGCTAATCTTATCCGCACGTGATTCGATAAAGCAAGCGCAAATCGCTGAAAAAAAACGACTGGCTGATTCCATTGCACGTATGCAGGACTCATTGCGTATGCAGTACATCGGTATGCCAGATCCTGAACGGCCCAACCAATTCGCTGATAGTTTGCGGGAGCTTTTGGTCGTGGAAAAAGGCGACTTCATAAGCTGGCTGGCATTTGCCCGTTCATTGGAAGAAGACATCAAGATAGACGACGAGAAGCCCCGTCGCGAGCCGTGGATTATCATGGCCATCGGCATACTCTTGCTTTTCCTCGGAATTGTGCGGGCTGCGTTTCCCAATGAAGTGGCATCCATCGTCCAAGCATTTTACAGCGATCGCATGTTATTACAAATCAACAAGGAAGACACCTTGTACAGTTCCTGGCCTTTTGTCTTTTTATATGTATTGTTTGGTTTTGCGCTGGGGCTGTTCCTCTACTTATGCAGTTTGTATTATAGCACGCATACCGGTTCCAACGGCATTGAGACCTTTTTCGGGATTTCCGTTTTTGTCATGGTATTGTTTATACTCAAAATTATCGCCACGCGATTTTTGGGATTTGTTTTTGATATGCAACGCCTCGTGCGTGAATATGTATCGATATTATATTTAAGTTATTTTAATGCTGCGCTGGTATTTCTGCCCGTTATATTAGTATTAAGTTTAGCTCCACAGAACCAAATGGTTTGGGTCATTCCCATGACGTTGATTGTCGTATCCTGTTTGTTCATTTTCCGGTTTGCAAAGACGGCTACCAACTTGCTAACCAATCACCGATTTTCAAAGTTTTATTTATTTATGTATCTTTGCTGCCTCGAAATCGCTCCAGTACTTATTTTGATAAAAGTACTCAGTAATTAAGGAAAAAAACATGCAAGTGTCAGAAGCAGATAGAGCAAAGAAAGTAAAAAGCATTTTAGTGACGTTGCCTAAGCCCGAGAACGAGAAATCACCATATTTCGCTTTGGCACAAAAGTATAACCTAAAGCTTGATTTCAGAGCCTTTATTCATGTGGAAGGTGTCCCCGCACGCGATGTCCGTAAAGAGCAGCGGATTAATCCCGCGGATTTCACTGCAGTCATCTTCACCAGTCGCAACGCTGCTGACCATTTCTTCCGCATTTGCGAAGAAATGCGCTACGACGTACCTGCAGACCTGAAATACTTCTGTCTTTCGGAAACCATCGCTTTGTACCTGCAAAAGTACATCCAGTACCGCAAACGCAAGATTTTCTTTGGCAAGCAAACAGCTAAGGATTTGGCCGATGTATTAAAGAAACATGCCAAAGAAAAGTTTTTATATCCATGCTCTGACGTAGCCAATGAAGAAACCTATAATTGGCTGCAGGAAAACGGTTATCAGGTCACACCCGCCGTGCTTTTCCGTACGGTGGTAAGCGATTTGTCCGATTTAAAAGACGTATTTTACGATATTATCGTCTTTTTCAGCCCGTCCAGCGTGCAATCCCTATTTGAAAACTTCCCCGACTTCAAGCAAAACAACACACGTCTCGCCGCCTTCGGATCCAGCACTCATCAAGCCATATTAGACAGGGGTTTGATCCTGGATATAGCAGCCCCAACACCCGAAGCGCCCAGCATGACCATGGCGGTTGAACAATACATCAAAATGGCAAACAAATAGGCCGTTTCTCACGTGCTGCATTGCGCTGGGACGGCTTTTTTTAAAAATATCTTTCTCTTCGGTCGGGAAATATCATTTCTTTTAATAAATTTATGCCGTCGTTCTGATAGCGATTAGCGCAGAATTCCATCTACATAGAAAACGTTATTTTGAGCATGTTAGAAAAGATAATTACATTTGCGCCAATGAAGCAAACAAACGATTTGAAGATATTTTTGGTTTGAAATTTGCTATCATACGGGTTATTAATCATGGACTTTATGGATAAATCACGAAAATTGTTTGTAAAGTTAAAAACCATTAGTGACCATGGCATTCTGCTTATAATCAATAGAATCTAAATGAACAAAAGATATTTACTACTAGTTCCCATCTTCATATTCGTTATTTTCTCAGTTGGTTGTAGTCGTTCGGGCGGAGGTGAGTTGGTTGGCGTAAAACGTGAGCGTTTAAAAACCAACCGCGTTCCTCATGGGATGGTGCTCGTTCCAGGCGGCACATTTATCATGGGCCAATCGGATCAGGATATCACCTTTGCACAGGTTGCTCAAAACAGACAGGTTACCATATCGTCGTTTTACATGGACGATACCGAAATCTCCAACAGCGAATACCGGCAATTCGTCAATTGGGTTCGTGACTCCATTTTGATATACAATTTTTTACAGGATGACAATTACTTTGTACAGGTGGAGGGCACTAATGAACGATACATCGATTGGTCCAAAGTAAACAACGGCAAGCGCTCGTTATGGAATTCGAAGGACCAGGCCGTCCGTGAGCGCACGCGGCAAATGTACTATCAAGGTGAAGACCGCATTTTTGGGAAGGACGAACTTGATGTGCGTTTACTGCGCTATCATTATGAGTGGTATGACTTACGCGCTGCTACCGCTGCAAAAAACGATCCTACGAAAACACGTTCTGACTTTATCCGGCGTGACACCATTCTGGTGTATCCGGACACGACTGTCTGGCTTAATGATTTCAGCTATGCCCAAAATGAGCCCATGGTTGAGGGATATTTTTCACATCCTTCGTTTGACGAGTATCCTGTAGTAGGTGTCACCTGGCGCCAAGCCCAGGCTTTTAATACCTGGCGCTCCCGGCTTTTTGAGAATCACCAGCGGAGCCGGGGCGGAAATCGCGAAATCAGACAACCTTATATGCTGCCTTCTGAGGCAGAATGGGAATATGCGGCTCGAGGAGGCCGCGTCGGCTCACCATATCCTTGGGGAGGCCCTTCCGCACGGAATGCAAAGGGTTGTCTTATGGCCAATTTCAAGCCTGGAAGGGGGAACTACATTGACGACGGCGCTGCATATACCGCTCCCGTCTACTCATATTTCCCCAACGACTTCGGTCTGTACAATATGGCCGGCAATGTGGCGGAGTGGACTTCTTCTTCCTTCAATGAGTCTGCGTCCTCTTTTGTTCATGACATGAATCCCACCTATCGATATGACGCCAAACCAGGAGACCCCCAGTCTCTGCAGCGTAAAGTCATCCGAGGCGGCTCGTGGAAAGATGTTGGGTACTTTTTGCAAAATTCTGCACGTGCCTATGAATATCAAGATACCGCCAAATCTTATATCGGCTTTAGAAGTGTGTCGGCGTATCCGGGTGTAGATCCAATGAATAATTAACAAAACCATAATCAACTTTCAAACAACTTATTTTTATTTCAGTACTACCATGGCAGAAAAACGTAAATTTAAAGTAGGTATTAATAACATCGTATCCTGGGGAGCGACCGTGGTCATTATCGGACTCATGGCAAAACTACAGCATTGGCCGGCGGGGGACTGGTTAATTGTGTTGGGGCTTGGCACCGAAGCCGTGTTATTTTTTCTGTTAGGGTTTCAAACGGAAGAGAAAGATGTGGACTGGACACGGGTGTACCCGGAACTGGCCGAAGATTATAAAGGCGAACTACCTAAAGCTTCCGTTGCCGCATCACCCGTGTCAAATGTAGGCACTACCGCAGCACTTGACAAGATGTTACAAGATGCCCGAATAAGCCCCGATTTAATCGGAAACCTTGGCGATGGTCTGCGTACATTCGGCGAAAAGGTGGCTGCCATCTCCAATGTATCCGATGCATCGCTGGCAACCAGCCAGTTTACTGAAAAAATAAAAGGCGCAACCAATAGCTTTGATAAACTGAACGTCGCTTTTGAAAAGGCTTCCAGTGATTTGGCAAATATCGGCAGCGCCAGCACCGATGCCAAGACTTATCAAGAACAGGTAAATAAGCTTGCAACCAATCTGCAACAACTTAACGCGGTGTACGAGCTTGAGCTCAAAGAGTCAGGCAGTAAGCTGAAGAGCATCACCCAACATTATGACAGCATTGCACAAACACTGAAAAACTTCGGCGAATCGGCTACCGATGCGCAACAGCTCAAAGAGCAGGTGAGCCATTTGAATAAGAGCCTCGCCTCGCTAAATGCCATTTACGGCAATATGCTGGCCGCCATGAATCAACCACGCGTGTAATTTATTAGGTAAATAGCAACAACCCACAAACCGTAAACAGTAAATTACAACATGGCAGCAGGAAAACAGACCCCCAGGCAACGAATGATGGGCATTTTATACCTTGTCCTATTGGGATTGGTGGCGTTGAACGTAAGTGATTCTGTGCTCGATGCCTTCAAAAACCTTGAAATAAGCTTGGGTACTTCCACCAAAAACACACAGGAAGGTATAGACAATATGTTTAACGCCTTTAGGGCCACTAAATTGAAAGATGAGCCGGATCGGGCACAACCCATCTTAAACAAAGCAGAACAAGCTACCCAATTGGCCAATAACTTGTCCAATTATATCGATTCCTTAAAAACACTACTCGAGTTGGAAGGGGGCGGACAAAATGAAGCAACGGGAGATGTCAGAAAGCGCGACAACCTAAGCATCAGCCCCCGAATTATGATCAAACAAAAGGAAAAACGTGCAGAAAAGCTACGTAACCTCATCAATGAGACCCGCGAACAGCTACTTGCATTATCCAACAATGAGGTGACATTTTCATTGGATGCCCAGGATCCACCTTCACGCGGCGGCATTCAAAAATCGTGGGAACAGGCAAATTTTGGCGATGGTATCCCGCTGACGGCGGCTATCACCGCTTTGGAAAAAATCAAAGCCGATGTTAAAAATGCGGAAGCGGCAGTTGTAAAACATATCTTTGGTGAGATGGACATGGCCGTGGTAAACTTAGACAGGTTTGCAGCCGTAGCGGTGGCGCCATCATCTTACATCATTCAGGGGCAGCCCTATACAGCCAAGGTGTTCTTGACTGCTTATGACTCGAAATCCAATCCTGAAATATTTGTAGGGAACAATGCGCTGCCGGTCACTGACGGTCAAGCCACATATTCGGTCAACACCTCCAGTGAGGGTGTCTTCAATTGGACGGGCACCATCCGCGTGAAGCAGACCGATGGTACCGTGAAGGAATACGTCACGGAGCCGCAAACATACCAAGTGGCTCGCCCGTCGGCCGTCGTGTCGCCGGATGCCATGAATGTGCTATACATTGGCGTTGACAACCCGATATCTGTCTCGGCTCCGGGAATTCCCAAAGAGAGCTTAGCGGTGAGCGGAGAAGGGGTCAGCGTATCCGGTTCAGGCGGTAAATACGTCGCCCGCGTGACTCAGCCTGGTACGGCAAGCATCAATGTATCGGCGAGGATAGGTGATCAAACACAATCCCTTGGTTCGACAAATTTCCGTGTAAAGCGCATACCCAAACCACAAGCTCGTGTAGCCGGTCGGTCAGGTGGGGCGGTGGCCGCCGCCCAAATCAAAGGGCAAAACCGAATTTTTGCCGCGCTTGATGACTTTGAGTTTGATGCCAAATTCAATATTTCGCGGTTTTCCATGTTGATACAAAAACCACGGGTCGATCCAATGGGTCCATACCAAGGCACCGACGGAACATTTTCCGGGCCAATGCAGAATGCATTGAGTTCGGTTTCGCCGGGTTCTTTTGTGTTCTTTTACAACATCATTGCGGTAGGACCTGACGGTATACAGCAAGAATTAGATCCAATTTCGTTCAGAATTAATTAACTTAGCGATTCAAGGAGGTTGTGATAATGAAAGTGTATGGTTTTTTGGTCTCAATGTTCGTTGCCGTTACGGCATCAGCACAACAGGGTAATCTTTCCAACAGTACTACCCCCATCCCAGCTGAAGAACCACCGGTAGACGGCTATTACGTCAAATCGGACATTTTGGGCAGGGAGGTTATACCCTATCCCATCATACGCCCCACGGACGTAGCTTATGTGAAACGGATATGGCGTGAATTCGATGTGCGTGAAAAGATGAATAGCCTCTATGCCTCTCCTAAATCCAGGCTTATCGATGTGATTATGGAAGCCGTACTGGCGGGCGAGCTGACGGCCTATGATCCTACGCCTACGGAGGACGACCCCACTGGTGACAGTTTCAAGACCCGCCTTGCTCCTGATCAAGTATTGGGCAGATTCGGTTCGGACAGCACGTTGGTTGAAGAGTTCGATGAAAATGGCAACGTAATTGCCTCCCACTTCGAGGCGGCATCATTTAATCCGGACGATATCGTTCGCTTCCGCATCAAGGAGGATTGGATTTTCGACAAACAACGTTCCGTATTCGAGCCCCGGATCATCGGTATTGCTCCGCTAATCACGCCAAAAGTTGATGAAATAACGGGGGGAGCCACCGGCGATTTCGGTGCAGGGGCGCCTGAGGATATTCCGGGTATGGGTAGCGCAGCAGCAAGCCCTTCGATAACGGCCGATGCTTATCCCGCTTTTTGGATTTATTTCCCGGAAGCCAGACACATTTTTATCAATAAAGAAGTGACATCGCGCCATAATGACGCAACCGGATTAAGTTACGACGATGTGTTCATCAAACGACTGTTTGCAAGTTATATTGTCAAACAATCCAATCCGGAGGATTTGCGTATCCGCGACTACATTGACAACGGCCTAGAACGCTTGTATGAGGCCGAACGCATCAAAAAGAGCCTCGTTGATTTTGAACAAGACTTGTGGTCTTATTGATTGTTGGCATGACAGAAAAGTGATCTTCGTCACACGGCACGGGCTTTTTTTATTTTTGGCACGTAAATCGTTATTAATCTTTTATAATGCGAATGTAAAATTGGTGTACACCATATTGGAGCATATGAAGATTTTCTAAGTTTGCATTCAAGCGTTTAACAGTAAGCTTTCAAACAGATATTAAGTCGTGCAACTAAAAAAAGTAGAAAAAATCTCCGGGATAAGCTCGGCTGACTTTATCAAAAACTACATGAACAAAGGCGTTCCTGTCATTTTGGACGACTTTGTCAGTAAAGATAGCCCCGCTTGGACAAAGTGGAGTTATGACTATTTCAAGGAAATAGCCGGAGATGCCCAGATTTCCCTTCATGGGCGGGAAGATGCTTCCAACGACCGGGCCGCCAGCGCGCCAGTCGCGAAGATGAAGTTTGGTGAATATTTGGATTTGATTGAACGGGAGCCAACCGATTTGCGTATTTTTCTGTTCAACCTGATGAAGTTGAAACCCGAGCTCAACCACGATCTGATTTACAACGATGTGACGGGAGGGAAAGTGTTAAAATGGCTGCCTTATCTTTTTTTTGGTGGCGAAGGTTCCAGCACACGCAATCACTTTGACATTGACATGTCCCATGTTTTCCTTACCCAGTACAAGGGTATTAAGAAAATTTGGCTATTCCCGTTGGAGCAATCCGATCTGATGTACAAACTGCCCTATAACTTTCACAGCATCGCTAACCTCAAAACCCCCAATTACGAAAAATTCCCGGCATTGAGGTTTTTGAACGGGTACGAAGCCGAGATACATCCCGGCGAAACATTATTTATGCCTTCCGGATGGTGGCATTACATCCAATACGTCACGGAAGGCTATTCCATTAGCGTAAGGGCACTACCGTCAAAAGTATATGATAGGTGGCGTGGATTCCGCAACCTGGTCATCACCCGTAACTTTGACAATACCATGCGGAAAATTTTTAAAGATCGCTGGTTTAATTACAAAATCAGCACGGCCAACAAACGTGCGGAAAAGGCCCTCCGAAGAGTAAAATAAGCGCTGACCGCTATCAAGGAAAAACAACCACTTTGGCGCTTCCAAAGTGGTTGTTTTTTTCCTCCCGCTGCCGTAACTTCGTAGCACCATGTATTTTTTCAGAAAAAAAGATCCAAATCGGCCCGATAGCTTCAATCTCCGGGTCATGCATGCGATAAATGCAACAGCCATCATCCTGTTTTTGCTGGCTATTCTATACAAAATTATATCGCATTTTTTTTTTCGTTGAAGATGAGCCAAAAAATTCATCTCATATATCTTATACAGCTATGTCTATGCACAAGGAAATAATCAACACCACGCAAGCACCGGCACCTATTGGCCCCTACAATCAAGCCGTTAAGGCCGGCAACACCCTGTATGTCTCTGGTCAAATTGCCCTTTCGCCCGATACGGGATTGTTGGTCCAAGGTACGGTGTCCGATGAAGCACATCAGGTGCTCAAAAACATCAATGCGGTGCTCAATGCGGCGGGCTATAGCTTCGCCGATGTTGTAAAAACCACCATCTTCCTCCGCGACATGGATGATTTTGCCGCAGTTAATAGTGTTTATGGGGAATATTTTACCGAGGAGGCCCCGGCACGCGAAACGGTGGCCGTAGCAGGATTACCCAAAAATGTCAATGTAGAAATTTCCGTAATTGCCTATAAAGAGTAGATGCAAGGCCGTATAAAGTATTTTTCGGCGGCATTTTTTGCTGCCGCGCTCTGGGGCTTCATGTCCATTCCCTTGCGTGCTATCAAAGCATGGCCAGCGGGCGATATCCTGTATTACCGCATTTTTGTTTCGGTGTTCTTTATTTGGCTATTCATCTTCGCGTTCCGAAGACGTCAGCTACGAGCAGACGTCAAGCATATCAGACAGCTATCGCCGGCAAAGCGGAAACAACTGGGATGGCTCATGTTTATCGCTTCGTTACTCATCATGGGCAACTGGTTTGCGTTTATCTATGCGGTCAATCACGTGAGTATCCAATCGGCGGCCTTTGCCTACCTGGTATGCCCTTTGATCACCACCTTAGCCGGATTCCTCATTCTCAAGGAGGGCCTGTCTACGATTAAAAAAGTGAGTATCGGTATCGCCTTTATCAGTGTTGCGATGTTGGCTCGGGGTTCTTTTTATGAAGTTTCGTGGTCTGTTGGTATCGCTTCCTTTTATGCCTTGTACTTGGTTG
Source organism: Parapedobacter sp. ISTM3 (assembly GCF_016533505.1). Lineage (NCBI taxonomy): Bacteria > Pseudomonadati > Bacteroidota > Sphingobacteriia > Sphingobacteriales > Sphingobacteriaceae > Parapedobacter > Parapedobacter sp. ISTM3. The sequence goes on from NZ_JAENGN010000011.1 coordinate 73,128, forward strand.
CCCAACGGATCATCCAACAGGTAGACAAATTGAACGTTTTGGCGGCCCAACTGACGATATGCAGCTTGCTTATCGTGCCGCTGTTGCTTTGGCAGCAACATCCTGTGCCGCTTGATCCAAAATTTTGGTTGAATATTATCATCATTGCCATCATATTTACCATTATTCCGCTGTACATGAGCATGTATGCGCTTAACGGGCTATCCTCATCTACGGTAGGTATTATGATCTACATCAATCCGATTATTGCGTTTGTCGTGGCCGTCGTCTATTTTCATGAACATATCAATACGCATCAATTATTGGCTTACTGTGTGCTGTTGATGGCGGTATTCTTATTTAATTGGGGTGCACTTCGAAAGGTTTTTCATAAATTCGCATAAAAACCGTTGAAAACTTAAGACCGTTGTGGCATCATTCAGCACCATAACTCCCATCGAATACTTAAAAGGCGTCGGCCCCAACCGCGCCGAAGTACTTAAAAGCGAATTGGGTATCCATACATTTGGTGAATTGCTCCAGCATTACCCTTTCCGCTACATCGATCGCACACAGTTCCACAAAATCCAGCAACTGCAGCCCGATATGCCGGCGGCACAGGTTATCGGTCGCTTGATCCATCTTGAAGAAGTGGGCGAACGCCGGGGAAAACGCCTAATCGGGCACTTTAAGGATGATACCGGCGCCATGGAATTGGTCTGGTTTCAAAGCATTGGCTGGCTCAAAAAATCACTCAAAGTCGGTGCAGCCTATATCATTTATGGGAAACCAAACGTATTCAACAACCAGCTATCCATAACCCATCCGGAAATGGAACTTTACCATCCGGGTGCCAAGCAGGCTGGCAATATGAGCTTACAGCCGGTCTACAGTTCGACCGAGAAGCTCAAAAAATTTATGCTTGACAGCCGGGGTATCCAAAAGCTACAAGCGGCGTTATTGGAGAGCATTGCCCACCACCTGCAAGAAGTATTGCCCGATTATGTACTGCAAAAACATCGACTTATGCCGTTGCCCAACGCACTGGTGGCCATCCATTTCCCCCGTGATCGACAGGCACTCGCCCAAGCCACCCGTCGGCTCAAGTTTGACGAACTGTTTTTCATTCAATTGAAGCTCCTAAAAAATAAGCTGCTCAATACCCAAAAATTCAGGGGACACCGGTTCGACGTAGTGGGCCGCCGCTTTAACACGTTTTACAGCAAACACCTCCCCTTTTCGCTTACCAATGCTCAAAAACGCGTAATCAAGGAAATTCGGAAGGATACCGCTTCAGGCGCACAGCTCAACCGCCTCGTGCAGGGCGACGTAGGCAGCGGCAAAACAGTGGTTGCATTGATGAGCATGCTGCTGGCGGTAGACAACGGTTTCCAGGCATGTCTAATGGCCCCAACCGAGATACTTGCCCAGCAACACTACAACAGTATCAAAAAACTATTGGGCGATAGCATTGCTTCCGTACAACTGCTTACCGGTTCGGTTGCTAAAAAAGACCGTAAGACTATCCACGCGCAATTGGAGGATGGCTCACTGGATATCCTTGTGGGCACCCATGCCCTGATTGAAGATTCCGTGCGTTTCAAAAATCTGGGGTTTGTTGTAATTGACGAACAGCATCGTTTCGGTGTGGAGCAACGGGCCAAGCTCTGGCGTAAAAACCATACCCCTCCCCATATGCTTGTGATGACAGCTACCCCTATCCCCCGTACTTTAGCCATGACCTTGTACGGTGATCTGGACCTATCGGTCATCGACGAGCTGCCTGCAGGGCGCAAGCCCATCAAAACCTTGCATCTTTATGAAAGCAGCCGCTTGCGCATGTTTGGTCTCATGAAAGACGAGATTGCAAAGGGAAGACAGGTCTATATCGTCTATCCACTCATCAAGGAAAGCGAAAAAATGGATTTACTGTACCTCGAAGCGGGGCTGGAAACCCTCATGAAAGAATTTCCACTACCCCAATACCGCATCAGCATTGTGCATGGCAAAATGCCGGTAAAGGATAAAGAATTCGAGATGCAACGATTTATCAAAGGTGAAACCCAAATCATGGTTGCAACAACGGTGATCGAGGTAGGCGTGGATGTCCCAAATGCATCCGTGATGATCATTGAAAATGCTGAGCGCTTCGGACTATCACAATTGCATCAACTACGGGGGCGTGTAGGGCGCGGTGCCGAGCAATCCTATTGCATCCTGATGTCCGGCCAGAAGCTCAGTAAAGACAGCAGACTTCGTCTGGAAACCATGGTACGCACCAATGACGGGTTTGAGATTGCCGAAGTTGACCTCCAGCTACGCGGCCCCGGCGACATTACGGGTACGCAGCAAAGCGGAATATTGGATTTGAAACTGGCGGACCTTACCACCGATCAAGCACTATTGAATGAAGTACGCAACAGCGTCATCCACATTTTAGAAAATGACCCCAAACTAACCAAACCGGAAAATATCTTGCTACGGGAATACCTCACGGAAAGCGAACCAACCATTGCTTGGGAAAAGATATCTTGAAATCAGCTATCACCAAGCGATTCATCCCACACCAATTTTGGCTTGCCGTCTTCGCAGTCGATACGGCTCGGCGGCAACAGCAACATGCAATCCGAGACCACATCCCACTTACTGTTATACGCCTTTTGTAACTCCGTATAGGTCGCTACCTTTTCCAGAAACGCGACCGTGTCCATTTCGGTTGTATAAGCAATATAGCCCGCAGGGCCACCGCAAGCCTTTTCACCGATTGCGGTAAAACGCCATTCCGTCACATCCTCGCAAGGATATTGGGCTGCCAGCGAGTCGATTTCCTGACGCGCCGCTTCCAACTGTAAGCTTTCTGCTTCAGGACTACCCATGATGGTCTGCTTTTCACATGCGAATACCATCAACACGGCAACCAGACCTACCAAAAACGTCACCTTTCTCTCCATATCAGCTATCTTTTCTTGTAGACGAATATACAAAATTTTCGCTACAGCCCCGTTACCTTGTTGAATCCTTCGTCTACGAATATCCCCCTTTCGTCTAATACATTATCCATTCGTCGACAATTACGTGCCGTTTGTCTATTCAGCCCGTTTTCCGTGCAACGTTTTTGGCCATCTGTCGTCTTATCGATAAAGAATAAAGAAACAGAAGTAAAAACATAAAACAGTATAGTTATGAAATCAATTGTATTAAGCGCCATGATTTGCGCAGCAGTAGCAAGCAACGGCATTGCAAGTACTAACACCTCCTATGATGCCTCCAATGATAAGGAGTTAGTAAACGATCAAAAAAGCGTCGCCGCGTTTAAACAGGCCATTACTTTCCACCAGCGCAATGTGGATGTGCTCTGGGAACAGTACGGACTGGCGGAAGCACGTATCAAAGAAAGCCGTGGCAACCACGCAGAATTAGAACGTGATAAAAACTTTTTTATCGGCGTATACCAACAAGACATAGACAATGGAGTCCGTGTGAATGAAAGCAAGAAAGCCATTGAAGCAATCAACGTGACATACGCTGAAAAACATGCTCAGCGGGACGCCTACGAAAAAAAGCAGATCGCCAAGCTGCAAGCACAATTAAAGGCTGAGCTGAACAACGAGAAAAAGCAGTTTGAAAAAGCCAAGAAAAAATATGCCAGTCTGATCAATGAAGAAACCCTACCGCTATTGCGCGAAGCAGAGCAACATTTTGCAAAGGCTATCGAACGTGCCAATAGCTTTCCTTCTTCAGGCACCGCTATTGCGGCACGTTAAGCAGTAAACTACAATAAATGAATGGCAGCCCCTTATCAAGGATGGCTGCCATTCATTTTGGAAAATATGTGTAAGTTTGCCTAAACACAATTAGCATATGCTTGGACTTCGATTGTTGACCGACCCGCGCTGGGCTAATATTGCAGAAACCAACCTGGAGGAAATCCTGACGGACCACGCGTGGTGCGAACAGAAGGCAGCCTCCAATGCCATTTCATTGATTACGCAAAATTCGGAGCATCAGGATTTGGTGCATGAGTTGACGGCCATCGCTATTGAAGAGATGCAGCACTTCCAGCTTGTCATTGACATCATCAAGCAACGCGGCTATACACTCGGTCGCGAACGCAAGGACGACTATGTAAACCAGCTGATGAAATTCACCAAGAAGGACGGCAGCCGCAATACGGCCTTCATTGACCGGTTGCTCTTTGCTGCCATGATAGAAGCCCGTAGTTGTGAGCGGTTTCGTGTGCTCTCCCAAAACATCAAAGATAAAGAGCTGGCCAAGTTTTACCATGACCTGATGGTATCCGAGGCCAGCCATTATACAACCTTCTTGAATTTCGCCCGCCGTTACACCATCGATGTTGATGTAGACCGGCGTTGGAAAGAATGGCTCATTTTCGAAGGGGAGCTTATCAAATCATACGGCAAGAAGGAACATATTCATGGGTAAAAAAGCGATTACGCTGCTGATTCGCCCGCGATATCGAGCACCATCCGACCCTCGATCTCCCCTGCTTTCATTTTGTCGAACACGTCATTGATGTTTTCCAGCTTTACGGCCGTTACGTTGGCCTTGACTTTCCCTTCATTGGCGAACTGGATAGCCTCCTGCAAATCCTTCCGAGTACCCACGATTGATCCCCTCACCGTAATGCGCTTGAGGACGGTTTCGAAGATAGGAAGATCAAAGCTACCCGGTGGCAATCCGTTCAACGCAATAGTGCCTTTACGGCGCAGCATGCTTAATCCTTGCCGGAATGCGATGGGCGATACCGCTGTGATGAGCGCACCATGTACTCCTCCCACTTCCTGTTGCAAATAAGCACCCGGATCCTGCTGTCGGGCATTGACCACCAAATCGGCGCCCAGTCGTTTCGCAAGCGCGAGTTTGTCATCGCCTACATCTATTGCTGCGACATGCATGCCCATTGCTTTTGCGTACTGAACGGCCACATGCCCCAGCCCGCCGATGCCCGATATAGCCACCCATTCGCCAGGTTTGGTTTCCGTTTCCTTCAATCCCTTATAGACCGTGACCCCAGCGCAAAGGATGGGTGCCATCTCGATGAAGTTGACATTGCTGGGCAGATGCCCCACATACCGGGCATCTGCCAGCACATATTCAGCGAAACCACCATCGACGCTATAACCGCCGTTTTGCTGCGACTCACACAACGTTTCCCAGCCCGTGATACAATGCTCGCAATGCCCACATGCACTATACAGCCAGGGTACTCCTACGGCATCCCCTTCCTTGATATCGACTACGCCTTCGCCTACAGCGACTACGTAGCCGACCGCCTCATGGCCCGGTATCAAAGGCATCTTGGGTTTAACAGGCCAATCGCCTTCTACAGCGTGCAGGTCGGTATGGCATACACCGCTGGCCACCACCTTCACTAATAATTGGTTGCGGCCTGGAGGCCTCACATCTACTTCTTCGATTTGCAGCGGAGCTCCAAACTGACGAACCACTGCAGCTTTCATCGTTTTAGGAATCATAATCTTGCATTTTATAGACAGGTAAATTATTCATTATCCCTTTTTTGATGCTGCAAGATAGAAGGATCCCGAGAACCGATAGATGTTGCGCCGCAGATTAAAAGATGACAGTGATTACTTTTTGCCTTCCATTACCGCTCCCACCATACTTTAGTATGGAAATCATCCGCCCCCATGCGCTGTACAGCCTCTTGGTAGTTTTCCCGGTTGAACCGGCGCACATCGGTATGATACATAAAACGCGTAGGCATCTGCCCTTGATGCAGCATGTGAGGCGTCTTGGGCAGCTCGGGATATCCGGTCCGGCGATATTCAAACCACTGCTGGTAATCATTGAAAAATAATGCCAAGTATTTTTGATTCATGATACGCTCAAACGTGCCGTCAAACCGTGCTGCTTCATTTTCAAAATAATCATCCGGCATTACGCCACCTTTCCACTGTGTGATGGCTGCCTCCACCCCGCGCCGGTACGCTGCTTCTGCCGCCGCCATATCGCCGCGGAAAAACGCAACCTCGGATTTGATAAATTCCACTTCGGCATAGCTCATCATCACCTCGATGATTTCAGTGCCCAATGTGGTGTATACCATCAAATCACCGTTAGGTGTGCTGGGATCATAATTAAACTGCGAAGCATCCCCCGAGTGGGCGCTGGGAATACCGCGATAGCCCAAATCGACATATTCGCCATTCTCTAAGCGCCTTGCACGGGTCATAAACAACGGTCGGCGGGGATCCGCTAACTCGTTGAGCATATCCACGAAAAACTCAGCCATTGCTTCGAAATTGACATAATCCTGCCTTCTGCCCCACGCATAGTCATAGGGGGTCAACCCTGATATTTTGACCAGCGCAGCTTCTGCATTTGATGTAAACACCGGATACTCATCAGGGTTGTCAATCATCGCTTGCAAACGCTGGTAGCTGTTCTGCTCGGTGCGCTTAGACATACGCAATATCATCCGCATCAACAATGAGTTGTTGAACCTGCGCCAGTTTCGCTCCTGATCGCCCGCCGTTGCTTCCTCGCCGTAAAGCAGATCGTTGCCCACCATATCCCCTCCGGCTGCATAGATGCGGTTTGCCTCTTCCAGCTGTTCGATGAGGCTGTGGTAGATTTCTTCTTGCGTATCAAATCGGGGCTGGTTAATTCCTTCTTCGGCTTGCATAGCCTCGCTAAACGGGACATCCCCAAAGCTATCGGTCAGTATCCCAACGATATAGGCACGTAAGGTTGCAGCAACTGCTTTAAAGATGGGCTGGTCGTATTCATCAGCCGCTTCATCCATCTCGCGGAGGTTGCGCAGCAGGCGGTAGCAGGTATTCCATGTACCGTTGCCAGAATTTTCCTGCAGGTAATACCAGTGTGCCGCGTTGCCCGAACTGGGATGCGGCAACCCTACCTGCATCAGCTGCCATGTAAAATCATAGCTCCGTACCGTAAAATAAGTACTCATCCCATAAATTGTCGGTGTGAGCATGCTACCTGGCGTCACTTTTTCAATCTTATTGGGGTCGGTATTGACTTCGTCAAAATCCCGCGTACATGATGTGGCCAACAATACGGTTATTAAACTCCCCGTTATCGTATTTCGATTTAACATATTCATGATCAAAAGCGTTAAAAAATCCCTTAATTAAAATTGAAACCTCAGGTTTACGCCCCATGTTCTTGGCGTGGGCAATTGCCCCATTTCTACCCCCGGCACGATAGTGGCGCCATTAAGACTCGCCGTCTCGGGGTCAAAAATCGGAAAGTCCGAAATCATCGCCAGATCACGGCCATACACGGCAATGCTGGCACCCGCGAGGCGCCAACGTGACACCACTGAAACCGGCAGGTTGTATTCCAACCGGACTTCCCGCAGTTTCAGGTATGAAGCGTCAAAGCTATTCGTCTCAATATTCGCCCGCCGGTAGTAATCACCGTACCACGTCTGGATCGGCACCGGCGTTGTATTGGGCGAATAGCTGCCGTCGTCGTTCAAGACCACACCTTCGCCGATGACCGTCATGGTTTCACGACCCAGCAACGTATGGCGAAGTTTGCCTTGTTCGGTCATCTTATGATGGCTCTGCGAATACAGTAAACCACCATATTGACCGTCGATGGTTGCGCTGAATCGCCAGTTTTTGTATTGAAACTCATTGACCAAGCCTGCCCTCCAATCGGCATATGCGTTACCGATTTTACTAATATCATTGGGCGGGAGGGCCAATCCTGTTTCACCATTAAACACCACTTGCCCCTCAGGATTGCGCACCAGCCCAAATCCCCATATGTCGCCGATGCTACCGCCTACGGTGGCCAGCAAGGTAGCTGTACCGCTCGTAGCGATAATTTGCTCCTCGCCTTCCACATCCTCGCTTAATGACAGAATCCTGTTGTTATTGGTAGACCAAGTCGCCGTGGCCGTCCACGAAAAATTGTCGTTTTTCACAGGGCTTCCGCTCAACATTACCTCAATGCCGCGATTACGGATTTCACCGGCATTGATGAACGCACTGCTATAACCCGTGGTAATATCCAAAGGCACGGAAAGCACTTGATTTTCAGTGGTGATGGTATACACATTTACATCCGTATTGATGCGATTGTTAAACAGTGCTACATTGACGCCAGCTTCCCATGAGCGGGATATTTCGGGCTTTAGGTCAGCATTATGAAGCACCGATGGTGCTTCCGCAGAGCCAGGGAAATCTGTCTTGCTGTAGTATTTGGCCGTACGATACGGGTAAGTGTCATTGCCCACCATGGCCCATGAAAGGCGTGCCTTTGCAAAGGTGAAAGCATCCGGCAGGGAGAAAATATCGCTAAGGATATAGCTGCTGCTTACCGAAGGATAAAAATATGAGTTATTGCCATCGGGCAACGTGGATGACCAGTCGTTTCTTCCGGTTATATCCAAGAACACCAAATCACGGTATGAAAAGTTGACGAATCCATAGACGCTGTTGGTACGGCGCCGCTGCAAATCATTATCTGCCAGTGCTTGCTCCAAGGCGTTCGACAATTTGTAGATGCCGGGCAGCAGCAGCCCCCGCGCTATCGCATTGTTCGTTTTTGACTCGTACCGCATTGCGTTCGCACCTAAAGAAGCACGCAGGTCAATGGCGGGTGTAAGTTTGTTCTGGTAGGTGAGCAACATATCCGTGTTCGACTCAAAGAAGTACACATCTTGCTCCTTGTAGTACCCCTGCGGAAAATTAGCCGTGTTATACGGTCTACGGTTGTCCCTTTTATCCTGTCGCATATTCAAGCCTGAACGCACCATGAGGCTCCACCGGTCGTCGAAGGTATAAATGCCCTGCAAATTGCCCTCCACGGTATTGCTCTTCAGGCCATTAGTCATCTCATAGGCAATGAGGTAAGGATTTTCGATATAGGAGCTAAACGGATGAATTTGCTCCAACTGCTCTTTGCCCTGTTTCCAAATCGGACGATACCACTCCAAGTCGACATTTGGATTCTGGAATATCATGAAATAGCCGATCGACTGGTTGTTATACCCGGTACCGGGCAGGTTATCACTGCTTTTTGCCGTATAGCTCATCTTGGCATTGACCTGAAGATTTTTTGAAAGGTGTGCACTGCTGTTCAGGGATGCCACGATACGCTCGAATCCGGTATTGGGCATAATCCATTCATTTTTGGTATGGGTCAGTGATGCACGCGCCGAAAACCGATCAGTGGCCCCATCCAGTGCAACGCTATTGGTAAAGTTCAGTCCTGTGCGCCAAAAACCTTTGATATTGTCTGTGTATGGTCGCCATAGCCGTCGGTCCACGGACTGTCCTTCTATTTCCGGATCATATTGGAAATAATATTGACCGTCGAATCTCGGACCAAATGCGCTGGAAGTTGACCCGGTATTGGCGCCGTCTTCGGAAAGGTGGTAGGAGTAATAGAGATCGCCGTTTGCATTGCGGTTGTTATTGCCCTGTCCGTATTCATACTGCCAGTCCGGCCAACGTAGCACATCCTGAATACTGGTATTGGAATTGACAGTAATGCCGATACCTCCCTCACGCCTACGGCCGCTTTTGGTGGTAATAATTAATGCCCCATTGGCAGCACGGCTGCCATAAAGAGCCGATGCAGCGGCTCCTTTCAGCACGGTCACGGATTCAATATCATCCGGGTTGATATCGGAAAGCCCGTTGCCAAAGTCGATAGGAATATCTTTGTCTACCCCACTTGCGCCAGCTCCATAGGCCTGATCTACGCCAGAACTGATTTTGCCATTGATCATGGGGATACCATCTATTACAACCAGCGCCTCATTGCCATTGATGTCCAACGAACGGTCGCCCCGCAGGTTGATGCGGGTAGAGTTTAATGGTCCGGAACCTGTCTGGGTGAGGTTGAGGCCGGCCACTTTACCCTTCAATGCGTCCGACCAGTTGTTTGAAATGGCATCCGTCAGATCTTCGCCTTTCACAACCGATACGCCATAACCAAGCGCCTTCTCTTCGCGTTTGATACCCAGTGCAGTTACAACCACTTCGGACAATGCTTGGTTGTCTTCCTCCAACAGGACATCCACCTGCGTACGGCCCGCGACCGCTTGCTCCTGCTTTACGAATCCGATAAGCGCAAACACCAGGGTAGCATCTTCCGGAGCTGTGATGCTATATTGGCCGCTGATTCCCGTTGACACCGTGGTGGTCGTACCTTTGATACTGACCGAAACACCGACCAATGGCTCACCATCCGCCGATTTGACGTGCCCGCGCACGGTCAGCTGCTGGCGGATGCTGCGGTTGCTGCTCGCGCCGTCGGTCACATCTCCCGGAAAAATCACCAGCAAATCCCCTTCAACCCGATAAGTAAGCCCCGTGTTGGTCAAGATCTCTTCCAACAACCGATCTGCAGGCAATCCGGCGCTTACTGTATGTGCCTGCTTACCCGCCAGCTGCCTGGTGTCATACACCAATTTCTTATTGATGCGCGAAGCAACCGCTTTCAATGCCTGCTCCAATGAGACTCGTGTGTGCTGTACCGGCGCATGGCTGGCATGCGCGTATTGCTGAGCAGTTACGGGGCCCCAGCATAGCGATAGAAAAGCTCCGTACATCAACGCCCGTTTTGTTAAGTACTGTCGATTTGATTCCATACAATGTATTATTATGTCATAAAAAAACCTGATTAAAACGCTCGCTCGCGCAACACGATCAACCCGTCTTGATCTACCCGGATAAGTTTATTGACCAGACAGACGGAAGACAACACCTCATCTAATGAGGTCTGTGGGGTAATGGTAGCGGTGAAGCGGTAATCCCGGCGTTCATCTACCTCAAGCACAATGGTCGTGGCATATTTATCTTCCAAGGCGCGCACCACGTCTTTCAGCGAACGCTGTGCGAAGCTGAGCCCACCTGAACGCCATATTCCCGGCGTTTCCGAACCCGTTGTATAGCTCATGGCTTTGGCTTCCTTGTTGTATAACACACCTTGTCCACGCGTCAGCCTAAAGACCTGCTGCGCGCTAGCCGTATCCGTAGGTCTGACCTCTACCTTACCGGTTTCCACAGCAACCCCCACTTCAGCCGTCTCTGGATGTACCTGCACATTGAAAGATGTACCGAGCACTCGCGTATCAAACCAATCAGTCCTGACGGTAAAAGGCTTGGATGTGTCGGGCGTCACTTCGAAAAAAGCTTCTCCCTGTACCAAGTGCACGGTGCGTTCGCCCGAGCTAAAATTTTCCGGATATTCCACGCGTGAGTTTGCATTAAGCCAGATGACCGAATGGTCAGGCAGCACGATTTGCTTGCGCTCGCCAGCACCGGTCTGTGTGATCCGTAACGTAGGGAGCGTTTCTTGAGACGGCCACAGGTACCACCCGAATAGCGCAAGTCCGGCGATCAATACCGCTGCAGCCCCCGCGCGGACCAACCTGCGCAATTTCCCCATGCGCGCTGAGCGCAATTGTCTACGTATCGCGAAGAGCATCTCCGTCTTTATCCGTCGCTCGTCTACTTCATGAAGCGGCAGTGGCCTTTGCTCTTGTTCTTTCAACCAGCCTTCAACGAGCTCTTTTTCGAACGAGGTAGCCGTTCCGTTTCGGTATCGATCAATGAGTGCTTTGAATAGTGATGGCTCCATATGTTCATCTTTGCCATACTATCCAAAAAAGGGGGGTGCTGTACTACCCGGCCCGATTAAGAAATCATTAAAAAAACATAAAGAAAAGCACTGGAAAGACCATATCGCGGCATAAAATGCGCATACGTTTACGTGCCGCCGTCAGTTGATTTTTGATGGTCTGCTCAGATAATCCCAAGTGGCGGGCAATCTCTGCGGTACTTAGTTGCTCTTCGACGCTCATCCGAAGTACATTTTCCATAGCAGGAGGCAATTTCGCCATTTGACGGCTTAGGGTGTCTTCCAGCTCCTTTAAAGCAATCGGATCGATTTGCATCGCAAAAGCATTAGCCATCTCATAAGAAAGCGGTAGATGCGTCCGGCTGCCTTCCAAAAGCCGGGAAGCGCTGTTTAGTACTTTATAGTGGACAGCTTTATGCAGGTAAGCCGCAAGTGTTGTCGTGATTTCGATTTGATCGCGCCGCATCCAAAAACTGACGAAGACCTCCTGCACCGCATCTTTCGCATCGGCTTCAGACCGTAACACGTTCCATGCAAACCGGTAAAGTTCGTGCCAATACCGATCATACAGCACCTCGAAAGCCTGTTCATGCCCACGCTGTATATAAGCCATCAATTGTTCGTCCGAACAACCCGCATAGCGCCTGGTTTGCATATTCTTCTCCTCGTCCACTTGGTACACTGTAGACGGTGCCAAGTTATCCGTGTCATATTAACTGGAGATTAAGCTGCTGTAAAAACTCGGTTCATGTAAGGAGCTAAGCATATCGGATCTTAAAATTTTCCTTGGCCTGCCCATGATGGAAGAACACCAATCCTACATGGAATAAGTCGACCGTCACGGTTACTTCCGGCTTGGCTTTGAGGGACAGCCACAATCGCCTCATTCCCTCGTTGCGATAGATTCCTTCGAGTACCGCTACGCTCCCCGGATGAAGCGCAGTCCAAAGCTTGTGTAGTTGGTAGCTTATCCGGTCGGCATCAGTGCCTTCGGCGATGACAAAATCCAGCGGCTCATCCGGCAGCCTATCGCCCACCCTATATACCCGCTTGGGTTTAAATCGATCAATAAGCCGAACGGTCAATCGCTTGATTTTGTCAGGTGGTTCGTCAGCCTGCGGCCTGGCATAAAAGACTTCATCCACCAACCTGTATACAAAAGGCGAATGCGTGCCGTGCCTGGACTTGGCAGACAGCAAATGAATGAGGTAATCGATATAAAAGCGAACGTACACCGCGGCAAAGATAACAGAAATCGGTTTTCACTTCCATCGCTTGTGTGACCAAAGCCAATATGCGGGCGCCCTACGGATAGTTTCTTGCAGGCGTTCGCCGAAGCACCGGGTAATCTGACCGTCCATGGTTTCCCTGGCCTGGTCTGTGATTAACGAGAAATGCACGTTCCACCCGTTGCTACCATCTCGCTGGAGCTCCGCGTAAAAAACGACCGCATCAATGGCCTTCGCCAGTTTTTCCGCACCTGCAAACAAGGTCGTTGGCTGATGCAGCAACTCCATGGGATGCCCCTTGTGCCATCCCGGAAATTGATCGGCGATAAACAGGCTCAACGCAGCTTCGCCTTCTGCCTTCATCAATAACCGCGCAGCCTTCTCCGCTGGTATGAGCTGCATCCCAAATCGCGATCGGATATGCCTTACCATACGGCATAGTAGCCTATTTGATAACGGTTTATACAAGGCGTTTACAGGCAAGGACAGTTTAGTAGGGAGAATATGAAGGCTTTCCCAGTTGCCATAATGTCCCAGTATGGCAATCATGGGCTTTGCTTGGCTATGGTAGTGTTTCAATAAATCGGCATTGGCGACGTGTATCCGGCCAGCCAATTGCTGTTTACTGATGGAAACCGATTGGATAATCTCTACCATAAGACACGCGAAATGCCAATAGAAATCCTTTGCCAGTGCATCGATCGCTGCGTAAGGTTTCTCCGGGAATGCGCGAGACAGGTTTTGGAGCACCACCTGGTAGCGATAGCGGATTATCGAGTATGTAAAGAAATAACAGCAGCGGCCAACGGTGGCCAAAAGTAGCCAATGGGGCAGGCGGCTAAGCAAGATAAAGGGAAACAGGGCAACAATATACGCCGCTCTCACCAGGAACTCGGCGGCTCCCCATCGTGTTACTTTCATGCTTTGCATATTAATAAGTATTGTAAACGATTTGGCATTTAAGTAAAGACAAGCTCAATCACGTTTACCCTTATGCAGAAACAGACGGAATTGCAATAAGCTACCACCGGTAAGATACCCCACCCATCATCCCGATGTGTAACGCCCGGCCAGCGTCTTTATTGTGGTACCATTTCCATCCACTTATGGGATTTAAAGAGCCATTTTCCTTATCACGATAGGTATAAGTGATGGTAGGGCCCGCTATAAAGCCCCAATGTTGGTTGAAGCTGACTCGGGGAAGCAGACGTAAAGACAGCCGTTGTTCGATATCCGCTTTGAAATCCGTACTGGCCCTGCTGACCACTTCCGCCTGCAGTATGAAAGCGCCTGTCCGCAACGCGGTCGCCCCCACTCCCGCTTCGAGCGCATACCTCATGGGACTATCACTCAGGTAATATCCTATCCCCAACAAACCATATAATATCCGCCCACCCGAGCGGAAGGCCAGTTGCGCCATGCTGGATTCGTCCACTGCGGCCGTAACGCTTTTTTCACCATTTTTGACCAAATTAATCATTCCGATGGGGTAGTCACTACTGTCAGCCACATTGACCAAGGCAAGCTGGACGCCCTTTACGTTTCCACCGGTGTTCACTACCCCAGCTATTTGCATGCCGTCTACATCTTCCGCCACGTTGAAAACGCCCGAAAATTGCACTCCTTTTGTCTTGCTGGCGTGGCTGCTCACGCCAGCCAACTGCAAACCGGAGGCCTTCTGCATAACGATATTAGAAATTCCAGCCAGCTGTACACCCTCCATGTCATTACCTACGAGGTTAAACAAGCCAGCGGCCTGAAAATAGCGTGTACGCTGCTGGTTGATGTTAAAGCCTCCCGCTATTTCAACACCATTTACGCCGGCGGTATGACCACCAAGGACATTCAGCGACACTTGATTGACCACTTGGCTATTGAACAGTCCTTGTGAGCTTAACCCCGGAGTCAATGAAACTTGATAGGAACTATACGCGAAAAATCCCCCTAAATTGATACGCTGGATACGCTGTTTCGAACTGGTGAAAAACCGCCCGAATGCCGAGCCTTCCAAACCGCCTCCGCTTCCGTCACCCAAGAACAACCAATACCGTCGTCCTTTGTGTTTTGACCCGACTTGAACGGGCGGCAGCAAAGCCAATGTGGTATCGCGGTACTTTTCCTTGCTCACCGTAAGCCATATAGTCTCTCCCGGCCGTTTGATACTCAATTTAAAATCTCCCGTGGGCCCAGATAGCGTAGATACCAGCGCTTGGCGATCATAGATGCTGGCGAAGGGCACCCCCATGCCATTGCTGGCATCGCTGACTTGCCCCTCGATGACCAATGGCCTGCCCCTTTCTTTTTCTACGCGAAAGGCCAATTTCATCGTACCCGGTGCGTAACGAATAATGACATAGCCGGGCGTCTCTTTAAATTCGTAGCTGCGGCCGAGCATACGTCCAAGAAAATTAATCAGTGGACCACGATAGTTCGGTACATTGACCAGGCTATCGGCGGCGATAGCGTTACTATTATAGGAAAAGTAAAACCCCTGATCTTGACTTACCGCCGACAACAGATCTCCGATTCGTTGATTAGGCCCTCCTTTGATGGAGATATCCCGTGTGAGGTAGCTTTGAGCTTGGCACACCGACGCTATGGCGATGGCCCAACCAATTGAAAGTAGTTTCAGAAGGGGTTGGTGGTTCGGGTAATTTATCATTATGCCGGGGCAGAAACAGCTATTTGAATACAATCGTGTCGCCCTGTTGTGCGACGGTCACTCCCAATGTTTCGGCAATAATATTCAACCGCTCATCCAACGTTCCATCACGTAGCGTAGTCGTCATGGGCAAGTCGCGCAGTTGATCACGGGCTATCACAATAGTTACTCCATGGATCTCCTCCAATAATTCGGCAATTCGCCAAAGCGGTGTGTGATCCAGTATTAAACCACTATTCACGTCCTGTTCAAACTGCCGTGTCAGCGTATTGATGGTTACCTGCTGACGGGCTGTAAGTTCTACCACACGGCCGAGTCCATCCACCTTCACTTTTCCACTTTCGACGGCAACGGTTGTCTCATCACCACTCCGCCTCACATGGAAAGCTGTGCCAAGTACCGTTACTGTTACTTCTCCGGATTGGATGACAAACGGTCTATCCCCATCCGGGGCAACTCTGAAAAACACATTGCCTCCATGCAGTTTCACCTGCCGCTGACGTTGAAATGGTCCGTTTGAAAATCGCAATGATGCCTGTACATCCAATGTGATGATAGAGCCGTCGGTCAATGTATCGGTGCTCGGCCCGTCGGTGGCGCTGTAGTCAGCACCCAGCAATTGGCGTTCTCCAGACAACAGGAAATAGTAAGCCACGATCGATACCAAGATAAGACCGGCAGCGATCCGCAACCAGCCCAAACGGCGAGATACCCCCTGGCGCGACCGTTGCAAGGCACCACCGGCGCGTTCACGCCGTTGTAAAAAGCGTTGCCAAGCGGCTTCTTCGTCTACACGGTGCTCAGGAGCGAGCCGCTGACTGGCCTCCCAAACGAACCGGAACTGCAAATAATACTTTTCGTTGTCGGGATGAGCGGCAATCCATTTGCGCACGTTCGCAGCCTCCATCTCATTTGCTTCATTCAGCACGTATTTTGTGAGCAATACATCATCCATAGCATCATATATTAGGTAATACGATAATCAACAACGGCAGAAAATCGGCTAATCGGAGCCTCAATAGTCGCAGCGCCTTTGCCATGTGAGCTTCTACGGTCTTTTGCGAAATCCCTAATCTATCAGCGATCTCCTGATATTTCAGTTCTTCAAAGCGACTAAGCTGGAACACGGTCCGGCATTTTTCAGGCAACTGCCGGAGTGCCTCATGCAATTGCAGATATAGCTCCTTATCTGCCGCCGCGACTGTGGATTCCTCTTGTTTGTAGCTCATCATTGCTTCCGCGATATATTTGCGTTGAACCTTTTTATGCTTTAAGTGATTCAGGCTGTCGTGATAGACGGATTTATACAGATAAGCCCTTAGCGACGTGTGGATTGTTAGCCGTTCCCGGTTTTCCCACAGCTTCAAGAAAACGGTCTGTACAATTTCTTCAGCTACACTTTCATCCTGTAGCACCGTATAGGCGTAAGCGTGCAATGCTTTAAAGTTTGCTTTAAATACCTCTTCAAAGGCACGCTCATGACGGGGATGTATCAATGTTTCTGTTTTGGCCAAAGTTACTTCCATTTACTTATGCAGACAACTTAAGTTTGTTTTACCCTTATTCAACATTTTTTTATTACAACATCCCCACCAATCACCGCTTAACACATCAGTTAAAATTTATTAACAAAAACAAAACACGGCGCAAAATACTGTATATCAATACGTTAAAGCAAAAGCACATCACAACGATGTATGTCCCAATTGGCTCGGTCGCTCGCTTCGTTTAGCGATCCGTGTTTTGCAGCAATCAATTTTTTCACCATGAATCAAAAAATTACTTACCAAAACATTTGCATGTTGCTGTGGTGCCTCATCGCAACAGTCGGTAGGATGCCTGCCGCACATGCGCAACCGATGACCGTACGCGGTATAGTGGTGGATGCAGACCACCTGCCTCTAACGGGAGCAAGTATCCGCCTGCCGGCTTGCGAATTGTTCAACACCTTGGATTTGTCGTTCTGTTCTGGCTAATGGCACGTGTTGCAGCTGATATCAAATAGTTTTTTTAACTTTGTATTAATGAACGAGAAAGAGTTAGATTCACTGATCAAACTGCTCGATGATCCGGATGCGGAGGTATTCCGGCATGTAGAACAAAAACTGATCACGATGGGGCCGGAGGTCATCACCCGGTTGGAATCCGTGTGGGAGCAATCTTTCGATGTGGTGCTGCAAACTCGCATCGAAAACCTTATTCATAAAATACAGTTTGAAGATGTGCTGCAAGAACTGGAACTTTGGAAAGTCAGCGGTTCTTTTGATTTGTTGCAGGGGCTGATTATTATCAACAAATACCAGTACCCCGACATGGACGAGCAGAAAATCATCAACCAGATAGAAGCCATTAAACGCGACGCTTGGTTGGAAATGATTTACAGCATGAGCGCAGTGGAGAAAGTGCGCCTACTCAATAACATCATTTACAATGCTTACGGATTCTCTGGTAATACAAGCAACTACCATGATCCGCAAAATTCCTATATCGGCCAGGTGCTGGAAAGCCGCAGGGGCAACCCCATTCTCCTTGCCTGTGTTTACAGCATTGTCGCCCAAAAGCTCGACATCCCCATTTATGGAGTAAACCTTCCAAAGCATTTTATCCTTGCTTACACGGAAGACCACGCCCCAGTGGAAAACAGGCACGGCGTCCTGTTCTATATCAATGCCTTTAATCGAGGCCAGATATTCGGAAGGCATGACGTGATCGCTTTCCTTAAACAGCTTAACCTCAGTCCGAGCGACAATTTCGTGCTGCCCTGCAGCAACCTCGACATCATCACGCGCGTACTACGCAACTTGGTCACATCCTACTCCCAAGCCGGCAACGTGGCCAAAACGGAAGAGATCAACCGTATGCTTGCAGTACTTGAATAAGCATCGGTGAGTTCGTGTGCTAGGCAACTTACGTTGACAAGCTATTGCGGGATCCCCCTTGCGTCCAGGAAGATGCTGAAGGGCGTGCGGCTTGGCGAGCTGAATGTGATCGTCGTTTCGGGCGCGACATTCCCATTATCTGACAGCTTAAAGCGGGAAATGGTCCGCCGATTCTGATCGGCCACAAAAATGCTGCGGCTCTCGCCCGAACGCGGATCGATGGCAACATCTATCGGGCCAGATAACCCCGTCAGTGATCCGCTGATGGTTCGCGTCGGTGTCACCGTTGCAGATGCCTGCTCAAAATAAGCTTTTATGCCTTCGATGATATAGATCCGCCCGTCGTGCACTTGCCCCCCATCCAGTTGCGTACCGGTACCATAGTCTGCCGCCACCAACACGTCCAGTGAATCGACAAACGCGATACCCCGGATGCTGGTAGCGCCCTCAATCCGGACCGTCGAAACAGGCTGGAAGTCGGCTTCCAGCGAGTCGCCCTGTCCGAGATTGCTGTACAGCGCCACGCCGCCGTTTGTTCCTGAGTTGGCTACCAAAAGGCTGTCGTTCCATAGCTGTATTGCCCATGGGCGCATTGCTGCACCAAGCTGGAACACGCGGTTAGGCCTTGTAAAACCCGCTCTGTTTGCCGGTTGATAGAATCCGTAAATGGCGGTTGGGGTCATATTGTTCGCAACATATAACATCTCACGGGGTTGGTGATAGGCGACACCCCGCATTGCACGCAGCTCGTGATGCCCAAAATTCCCTGAACTTCCCAGTATCCCCAAATTACTTACACTCATCACCCGGATGATGGTATCAGCATACCCAGTCTGAAACACACGGCCCGCATTGGGACTGAAATGAATAGCTCCTCCGCCAAGTGCACCCGAATTGTAATTTAGTGTAATGGCCATGGGCGTAGCATCCGCGGGATCAATAACCACGACGTTGTCTATGGGATCTTCAGACTCACTTTGCTGATAGGTTTCAAATGAAACGTACAACCGTGATATCGGGGTTGTGGGTAATGCGGGCTCATCGTCATTGCGCATGCAACCTCCAAAAGCCAGCAGTATACCGGCTGCCAGGGCAAAAAAAACAACTGACTTTTTCATCCAAAGGGATTTTGGACAAAGGTATGAATTTTTGCGCATGTCCGCACTTATTCGGTAGGCCCGGTCTGGCGTGGGCGCTGAGCCTGCTCGGGAAGTGGCACAAATTCGGTTTCTCCCGGCACTGGATCGAACCGCTGTTCGAGCCAACGCTGCTTTGCCGCTTCTATCGTCTCACGCTTGGTCGACACGAAATTCCAATAAATATGACGTTCCTCCGGAAAAGGATCCCCGCCAAAAATATAAATACTGGTATCCGCGTGGATAGTAAATGTACACAGCGTAGCCTCTTTGGCCACCAAAATCTGCCTCGGGGAGTAGGTATGCCCGTCACTTGCTATGCTGCCTTTAAGAATGTACAGGCCCGATTCTCCAAACAACTCGCGGCCAATATCCAGCTGCTGGTCGGCGGTGCTGTGTATTTCCAGAAAAAACTGCCTACTGTGTACAGGTACCGGCGAACGACGGCCGAAAGCTTCGCCAGCAATGAGCCTAAACGTGACATGGCCCTCTTCCCAATAGGGGATATCCTTGGCTTCCACATGATGAAAGGAAGGTTCCGAATTTTCGAGCTCTTTGGGCATAGCAACCCAGATCTGCAAGCCATGCAGGCTTTTGTCAGAATGGCGAAGGTATTCCGGAGTCCGCTCGGAGTGCACCACTCCACGCCCAGCCGTCATCCAATTGACCGCCCCGGGTTGTATCTCCATCGCTGTACCCAAGCTATCGCGGTGCATCATACTTCCTTCAAAGAGGTAGGTAAGCGTAGACAGGCCAATGTGCGGATGGGGCGGTACATCCACGTTTTGCGTGTCGCTCAGTTTAGCCGGCCCCATGTGATCAATGAAAATGTAAGGACCAACCATGCGCTTGCCCCGGAAAGGCAGTAATCTTCCCACCATGAAGTTGCCAATATCTGCTGGCCGCTCCTCGATGATCATTCCTACGTTTGACATGATATAAAAATGTTATTACGTGACAGGACTAAACAAACATACGAATAAAAAAATGAATTACCCGTCCGTTTACGGAAACACCTCCACCAATCACTTGCAACAATGTCCTTTTATCACTAATATTGCACATTCAAACAAGTGGGTACGAAGATGAAAACTACGGGATTTACACGCGAGAAACTGGAATTACCGAATGGTGAAAACAAACTGCTGCTCCATTCTTGCTGCGCACCCTGTTCGGGAGAAGTGATGGAAGCGCTGATTGCGTCGGATATTGACTTCACGATTTACTTCTACAACCCTAACATCCACCCTCGCAAGGAATACGACCTGCGCAAAGATGAAAATATCCGGTTTGCCGAAAAGCATGGTATTCCTTTCGTGGATGCCGACTATGACGTGGACAATTGGTTTGTCCGTGCAAAAGGCATGGAACATGAGCCTGAGCGCGGCATCCGTTGTACAATGTGCTTTGATATGCGCTTTGAGCGAACGGCACTGTATGCCTATGAACATGGATTTCCGGTCATCACCAGCTCACTGGGCATCTCCCGTTGGAAGAATTTCGAACAGATCAACGATTGCGGCGAGCGTGCTGCCAGCCATTATCCCGGTATTACGTATTGGACATATAATTGGCGCAAGAAGGGAGGCTCTTCCCGTATGCTTGAAATCAGCAAACGCGAACGTTTCTATATGCAAGAATACTGTGGTTGTGCATATTCCCTGCGCGACACAAACCACTGGCGCTTGCAGAATGGCCGTGAGCGGATCGAGCTCGGCAAGAATTATTACGGCGATGAGGGGGCTACCCCAGCTTGCTTTTAAAAAAGCCTATCGTCCGCTGCCATGCCAGCTTGGCCGCCGCCTCATCGTACCGCGTGGGTGAGGTGTCGTTATTGAAGGCATGATTTACGCCGTCGTACACAAACAGTTGATAGTCTACACCGCTTGCCTTTAATGCTTCTTCATACGCTGGGATACCCGCGTTTATCCGCTCGTCGAGCCCGGCATAGTGCAGCAGCACGCTGGCTTTAATCTTAGGCACATCGGCTATGTCCGGCTGGCTACCATAGTATGCCACGGAAGCTTGTAATCGCGGGTCGTTCACGGCAAGTCGTCCAGCCATCGCCCCTCCCCAGCAAAAACCTACACAGCCCACTTTACCATTGTTCCCGTCGAGCGTACGCAGGTAATCAAGCCCCTTTAAGTAATTTTGGACCGTCTGGTCCATATCCAGCTTACCGATGAGTTCACGCCCCTTATCTTCATCGGCGGGCGTACCGCCGAACGGAGACAATGCATCCACCCCCAAAGCAACGAACCCTTCGGCTGCGATCCGCTTGGTAACGTCAATGATGTGCGGATTCAGCCCCCGGTTTTCATGGATAACGACCACACCGCCGACACCTGTTTTATTTTTGGGCTTAGCTAACACGGCTTTTACGTCGCCCGCCACGCCAGGGTAGGTGATGTGTTCAGACGTGATATCTTCGCTATGAAACGGCGTAGCCGCAGCATAATTGTTTTGCAGCAATGGCAATAAGGCAGTCGCCGCAGCCGTGCTGCCTGCAAGCATAGCCAACCGTTTCATAAACTCCTTGCGGGTGAGTTGACTGTGTGTGTACTGGTCGTAGAGGTTAATGATTTTCTGATCCATAGTTGTCGATTTTATTAGGGATTCACGGCCGCCAAAGCGGCTTCATAATTGGGTTCTTGTGACAATTCCGGCACCTGTTCTTCATATACGATTTTTCCCTCTGGATCAATGACAACCACCGCCCTGCTCAAAAGGCCCCGCATTGGGCCATCGGCCAGCTGTACCCCGTATCGCACGCCGAAGTCAGACCGGAAATCAGATAACATGACGACACGATCGATGCCCTCTGCCCCGCAAAATTGCTTTTGCGCAAACGGCAGATCTTTGGAAATGCAAAGTACAGTAGTGTTGGGCAGGTTCGCCGCGTCCTCATTGAACCTGCGCACAGACAATGCGCATACGCCGGTGTTCACGCTTGGAAAAATATTAAGGATGACATATTTGCCGGCAAAATCCTTAAGCGTTTTATCGATTAAATTCACGTCGGTCAACGTAAAATCTATCGCCGATGCCCCGACCACCGGCAAGGTGCCAACCGTACGCACCGGTGTACCACGCATCGTGATCGTAGTAGACGAAGTTGTTTTTTGCTGAGCGGAAACAGGCGACCACACAGGCGGCACCGTAATGCCTAAGCAGCACAACAGTGCAACTATTTGATGATATTTCATGGCCTTATACTGAAGTCATTACTGTATTAACGTTTTAACGCCTATTTATTATACGGTGCGTTGAAAATGATACAAAGCTCCTTCACCATATACAAAATATCTCCATGACCTCACTGTGGGTGACCCAACGAGGTGAAAAAGTTCGCTATCATAAACGGCACGGCGGCGCAACACATTATCCTAACAAAAACTTTCATATCTTATAATTTATATTTACCTTTGCAGGCTCAATTGTGGGACGGTGAATTATTTGAAGCAATATCGGATACCTTTTACAGGGTTGAGTTTGGGTGCGCATGACTTCGAATTTGATGTAGATAAGGCGTTCTTTGATTGTTATGACTATTCCATTGTGAAAGACGGCAATCTCAAGGTGTCGGTCAACCTACACAAACAAGAAAGCATGATGATACTCCAGTTTCATATTGTAGGCACCATCAACCTGACATGCGACGTTTGCCTTTCCTCATTTCCTTCCAAAACCGTTATTGACGAACGGCTAATCGTCAAATTTACGGACGAGGATATGACGGAAAGCACGGAGGAAATCCTGGTGTTGGCCAAGCATGAGCATGAATTGGACATCGCAGGGCTATTATATGAATACATTAATGTCGCTGTGCCACATTATATCAAGTGCAGCGAACAGGGAGACGATATTACTTGTGATAAGGCTGTGCTGGAAAAACTGAACGGCCTTGCACCGGAACAACACGAAGAAAAACAGACAGATCCCCGTTGGGATGCATTAAAAAACATAAAATATAACTAAAATAACAGTACGAGATGGCACATCCAAAACGTAAGACCTCCAAAGCTCGGAGAGACAAAAGAAGGACACACTATAAGGCAGAACGGCCTACCTTGGCGACTTGCAAGGAAACAGGCGCTGTGCACCTGCCCCACCGCGCATACTTGGTCGACGGCAACCTTTATTATAACGGCAAACTGATCATCGAAAACGCTGCCACCGTCTAAATTGATCTTTCAAAAAATTGAACATCCCATAACGTGTAACCAATTTTTATACGTTACTTTGGGGTGTTTTTGCGTATTATTGGATCGAAACTGCCACATAGCGACAAACGAAAAATCGACACGGCGGTTCCTTCCGGCCTTAAAAAGTAAACTTTTACGGAAGAAAAACAATAACGGATGAAGATTGGGTTAGACATATTGGGTGGTGATTTTGCGCCGAAAGCAACCATAGAAGGGGCCCTTCTGGCTTTGAAGCTGCTTTCGGAAGATCAGAAAATCGTACTCATAGGCGACCAAGACATTGCTAAGCAATACATCGAGCAAGCAGGAGAAGACCCTGCTTTTTTTGAATACGTACATGCCCCAGACAATATCGGCATGGGCGAACATCCGACCAAGGCAATCGCACAAAAACCAGATTCGAGCATCAGTCGCGGATTCCAGCTGCTTAAAGATGGCGCCATCGACTCCTTTGCCTCCGCTGGCAACACCGGTGCTATGCTGGTAGGTGCCGTATTCAGCGTGAAGACCATTCCCGGCATCATCCGCCCTGCGATAGCGACCAACGTTCCCAAAATCAAAAGCGGTTTTGGCATTTTGCTTGACGTGGGTGCCAATGCGGATTGTAAACCCGAGATGCTTCCTCAATTCGGCCTGTTGGGCAGCCTCTTTGCCGAACACATTTACGGTATTCAAGAGCCCACCGTAGGTTTGCTCAATATTGGTGAAGAGGAAGAAAAAGGCAACATGCTGACGCTCGGTGCTCATCCGCTCATGCGAGAAAATAATCGCATCCGTTTTGTAGGCAATATTGAAGGGCGTGAGTTGTTTGACGACAAGGCCGATGTAATCGTATGCGACGGCTTCGTAGGCAATGTAGTACTCAAGCTCGCCGAATCTTTTTATGTGCTTACACGAAAGAAAGGATTCAATGATGCATTTTTCGACCGCTTTAACTATGAGCAGTATGGCGGAAGCCCCATTTTGGGGGTGAATGCTCCCGTTATCATCGGCCACGGTATTTCCAGCCCCGAAGCCATAAAAAACATGATACTGCTCTCCAGAAGCATGATTGAATCCAATATTATTGAAAAAATCAAATCCGCTTTCAACTAAAACTATATGTCAAAAATACATGCTGCCATCACGGCTGTAAACGGATACGTACCAGACTATATCTTGACTAACCAAGAGCTCGAAACCATGGTCGAAACCAACGATGAGTGGATCACCACACGTACGGGCATCAAAGAACGCAGGATATTAAAGGGTGAGGGCAAAGCGACATCTGATATGGCTGTGCCTGCTGTGAAAGGCTTGCTTGAAAAACGAGGTATCGGCGCCGAAGAAATCGAGTTGATTATTTTTTGCACCGTGACGCCCGATATGCCATTTCCCGCTACGGCAAACATCCTTGCCGACAAAATAGGTGCCGTAAATGCTTGGGGATACGACTTACAGGCGGCTTGTTCTGGCTTTATTTACGGCCTGACTACCGGCGCCAAATTCATTGAATCCGGCATGCACAAAAAAGTACTCGTGGTGGGCGGCGACAAAATGTCGTCTGTGATTAATTACAAAGATCGCACAACCTGCATCATCTTTGGCGACGGGTGCGGCGCCGTACTGCTGGAACCCAATGAAGAAGGCCTGGGCGTAATGGACTCCATCCTCAAGAGCGATGGCTCAGGATGTCCCTATCTTAATATCAAAGCTGGCGGCTCACTTCATCCTGCTTCGCATGCTACAGTGGATGCCGATATGCACTATGCTTACCAAGAAGGTCGCGCAGTGTTTAAGTTTGCGGTAACGAACATGGCCGATGTCGCCGCGGAGATCATGGAACGCAACCACCTCACCGCCGATGATGTTACCTGGTTGGTTCCCCATCAGGCCAATAAACGTATTATCGATGCCACCGCCGACCGCATGGGGCTTCCGGAAGAGAAAGTGATGGTGAACATCCAGCGCTATGGCAACACGACGGCTGCTACCATCCCCTTGTGCCTATGGGAATGGGAAAGCCAATTGAAAAAGGGTGACACCCTCATTCTCGCTGCCTTCGGTGGCGGATTTACCTGGGGCTCTGTATACCTGAAATGGGCATATGGGCAATAATATTCCTTTTTAATTGTTAATTAACAGACTAGATTATATTTTTGATTCTTATTATCAAACCTACTAAGCAATGAGCATGGATATCAAACAGATTCAAGACCTGATTAAGTTTGTGGCTAAATCGGGC
The DNA here is from genome assembly GCF_016533505.1 of Parapedobacter sp. ISTM3. Taxonomy (NCBI): domain Bacteria; kingdom Pseudomonadati; phylum Bacteroidota; class Sphingobacteriia; order Sphingobacteriales; family Sphingobacteriaceae; genus Parapedobacter; species Parapedobacter sp. ISTM3. The sequence goes on from NZ_JAENGN010000011.1 coordinate 99,049, forward strand.
GTGAATGAAGTATCTATTGAAGAACAAGATTTCAAAATCACAATAAAAACAAACCAAGCCCCCACTTATGTGACGGCAACGGTACCTGCTCCCGCAGCAGTTCCTGTTCCGGCGGCTCCTGCGCCCGCGCCCACAGAGACACCTCAGCCGTCTGCTCCGAAATCAGAAGATACGTCCAACTATGTGACCATCAAATCACCGATGATCGGAACATTCTATCGCTCACCTTCACCAGACAAACCGGTCTTTGTAAACGTAGGTGATGAAATCGCCGCTGGAAAAGTTGTCTGCATCGTGGAAGCGATGAAACTATTCAATGAGATTGAATCTGAAGTTTCCGGAAAAATCGTAAAAGTACTGGTAGATGACGCACAGCCTGTGGAATATGATCAGCCATTATTCTTGGTTGAACCCAAATAATCCTACTGTGCCACCCGTTTTAATAGTAAGATTATACAGTAAGCATACACTACCCATAGAAGATAGCTAACATTCATGTTCAAAAAGATATTAATAGCCAACCGTGGGGAAATCGCATTGCGTATTATCCGCACATGTCGTGAAATGGGCATTAAAAGCGTGGCTGTATATTCAACTGCCGATCGCGATAGCCTTCATGTGCGCTTTGCCGATGAGGCCGTTTGTATAGGCCCGCCCCCCAGTAAAGAATCATACCTCAATATACCAAACATTATATCCGCCGCCGAACTGACCAACGCGGATGCGATACATCCCGGATACGGATTTCTTTCTGAAAACGCTCGGTTTTCGTCGATATGCAAGCAGTATGGCATCAAGTTTATCGGTGCTACTGCCGAGCAGATCCAGCAGATGGGGGATAAGTCTTCAGCCAAGGACACCATGAAACGTGCCGGCGTACCGACTATTCCCGGATCGGATGGACTGGTTAAAAACGTTAAAGAAGGCATCACAATAGCCAATGAGATAGGCTATCCCGTGATCCTTAAAGCTACTGCCGGTGGGGGCGGCCGCGGTATGCGTATTGTATGGAAAGACGAAGAGTTTGAACCCGCATGGGACTCTGCGCGCCAGGAAGCCGGCGCTGCCTTTGGCAATGACGGAATCTACCTCGAAAAATATGTTGAGGATCCCCGGCATATCGAAATTCAGGTAGTCGGCGATCAGTACGGCACGGTATGTCATCTGTCTGAGCGCGACTGCTCTATCCAACGGCGTCACCAAAAACTCATCGAAGAGGCACCTTCTCCTTTCATTACCCCAGAGCTCCGCAAGGCCATGGGAGAGGCGGCTATTAAAGGTGCCAAAGCCGTTAACTACGAAGGAGCCGGCACCATTGAGTTCCTTGTCGATAAGCACCGCAACTTTTATTTCATGGAAATGAATACGCGGATTCAAGTGGAACACCCGGTCACCGAGGAGGTCATTAACTTCGACCTCATAAAAGAGCAGATAAAGGTGGCGGCAGGTATCCCGATTTCGGGCAATAACTACGAGCCGACGATGCATGCCATCGAATGCCGTATTAATGCGGAAGATCCGTTCAACGGATTCAGGCCATCGCCGGGCCGGATTACCAACTTCCATTCGCCCGGTGGCCACGGGGTGCGGGTAGATACCCACGCCTACTCCGGCTACGTCATACCGCCGAACTACGATTCGATGATTGCCAAGCTCATCTGTGTAGCCCAAACCCGTGAAGAAGCCATCTGCACCATGGAGCGTGCGTTAAGCGAATTTGTCATCGAAGGAATCAAAACGACCATCCCCCTGCATTTAAGGCTCATGCGAGACCCCAACTTCAGGGCTGGCAACTTCACTACGAAGTTTATGGAAACGTTTGATTTGAGCGAATAAATGCAAGATCCATAAAGTAAATACCATTCTTATCAAATAGAATGGTATTTTTGTTTTTTATATCACCATGAGCAAGTTATCCGGAAAGAAACTGATCGATGCCATCAAAAGTAAAGGCAAGAACCTGGAAGCCGAAATGTCGTTTTTTGACCATCTTGAAGTGCTTCGCTGGCACCTTATCCGATCGGCCATCGCTGTGACCGTCTTCATGATTCTGGCCTTTTCGTTTTACGATTTTATCTTTGATGACATTATCATGGGGCCTAAAAGCCCCGAATTCTGGACTTATCGGATGATGTGCAAAATCGGAGCGTGGATCAATGCACCTGATTTCTGCGTGACCGAAGTACCGGGCACAATCATCAACACGCAGATGGCAGGTCAATTTATCCTGCAAATCAATTCGTCGCTTATCATTGCCGTTGTACTGGGCTTTCCGTACCTGCTGTATGAAATATGGCTGTTTGTAAAACCGGCGCTAACCGATATTGAGCGCAAATCTGCCAGCGGATTTGTTTTTTATGCCAGCTTGTTGTTCGCGGTAGGGATTTTATTCGGCTACTTCATTGTGGTGCCCCTTGCCATGAATTTTTTGGCCAACTATTCCATCAGCGAGGATATCGCCAATACCATCACCATTAATAATTATTTGTCATTTGTCGCGACGCTCACACTTGGATGCGGCATCGTGTTCGAGTTGCCGATCATCATCTTCATCTTATCAAAGCTGGGCATCATGACGCCCCAGTTTATGCGGAAATCGCGCCAGTATGCCGTTGTCATTATCCTCATCATCGCAGCGATCATCACCCCTACGCCTGACGTCATCACCATGCTTACCGTGAGCTTCCCCATGTTTTTGCTCTACGAAGTAAGTATCATCGTTGCAAGCCGGGTGGAAAAAAGGCGAATGAAAGCCGAACTGGATTTTTATAACGACGAAAAATAACGGACTACAATACACCATGACAGCAAAAAAAACAATTGCCATTGGCGGTGACCATGCAGGATTTGACTACAAGGAAGCATTGGTAAGCTTTTTGGAGAGTGCAGGATATACCGTTAAAAACTTCGGGGCCTTCACTGCCGATTCGGTGGATTATCCCGATTTTGCTCACCCGGTAGCATCTGCGGTGGAGCGTGGCGAATTCGAATGTGGGATTCTCGTTTGCGGCAGTGCAAACGGCGTGGCCATCACCGCGAACAAGCACCAAGGAATTCGGGCTGCCATCTGCTGGCAGGAGCAGCTTGCCTCCCTGGCACGCCAGCATAACGACGCCAATGTATTATGCATTCCGGCACGATTTATCGATGTCGAATTGGCGAAAGCCATTACTGATACGTTCCTGACGACCGAGTTTGAGGGTGGACGCCATGCCAATCGCGTAGGTAAAATTTCGTGTTGAGCCGGAAGCCGAAAATCTAATATTAACTATCAAAACATAGCACAATGAAGCAGTTTTTAGCCTTACTTTTCTTTATACCAGTTTTATGCGGATGCATTGTAGCGCAGGATCCGGTACAACAAAAATACGCTGCTGAAATTAACCCTGAAACGGCTAAGGCACATCTTTCCATACTGGCTTCCGCCGAATTCGAAGGCCGCGGCACCGGTGAGGCCGGAGGCGAGCGAGCAGCTGCCTATATCGCCGGAGAATTTGAAAAACTGGGACTGGCCGCTCCTGTGAACGGCTCTTATTTCCAGCCTGTAAAACTGACACGGACGCGCTTTGACGTCAAGGATTTTACCATCAATGGTAAACCATTCGCCAATGGCGAAGATTTTTACTTCGTGGGCAGTGGCCCTGTAAGCCGTATCGATGCTAAAGAAATTGTTTTTATCGGCTATGGCATCAGCGAGACGCAATACGATGACCTTAAAGGTATCGACATCAAGGGCAAGGTCGTATTGCTATTGAGCGAGGGTGAACCCAAGAACGCACAAGGCAACTCCCTGATTAGCGGCAGTAGTGAACCATCTGAATGGGTAACATCTCGTACCAAACGGTTGCAAAACATTACATCCAGGGAACCTAAGCTCATCATCGCCGTATCAAGCACCATCAAAGAGTCTCTCGAACGCTTCGGCGGCCGGCTTGTACAGCCCCGAATTTCGCTCGAGGGAGGGGCTGGCCAACCTTCGCCCAATACGACACCGGTAGCCAATATCAGCACCGAAATGGCCGATCTGCTCTTAGCCAGGGCAAAGACCTCTGTTGCAGCATTGGAACAAAAAATCAACAATACACAACAACCGCAAAGTACGACCTACAAGGCGAGGCTTAGCACGACCTTTGGCTCGGTCAGCGAGCCATTTACATCGCCCAATGTATTGGGTTACCTCGAAGGCACCGACCTGAAAAATGAATTGGTGGTCATCTCCGCGCACTACGATCATGAAGGCAACCAAAATGGCACCATTTTCTTCGGGGCAGATGACAACGGCTCGGGCACCACGGGTGTGTTGACACTGGCACGCGCATACGCTAAAGCCAAGGCGGAGGGCCATGGCCCCCGGCGAAGTATCCTTTTCATCGCCTTTACGGCTGAAGAGAAAGGATTGCTGGGCTCAAATTATTATTCGCGGAACCCAGTCTTCCCGCTGGAAAATACCGTAGTAAACCTTAATATGGACATGATTGGCCGCATCGATGACAAGCACCTCCGTGGCAACCACAACTATGTACATGCAATCGGATCAGATAAACTCAGCTCCGAATTGAAGGTCATCAACGAAAATGCAAACGCCGAATACACGCATATGGAATTGGATTACATGTATGATGATCCGAAAGACCCTATGCGTATCTACTATCGGTCAGACCAGTATAACTTTGCCAAGCATGGCATCCCCGTCGTATTTTATTTCAGCGGATTGCACCCGGACTACCATACCCCTGCCGACACTGTGGATAAGATCAATTTTGAGATGTTGGCAAAACGGGCCCGTCTGGCGTTCCATACGGCATGGGAGATCGCCAATCGCGATAAGCGCCTGGTGGTCGATTCGAACAAGGAGTGAGTGTATATCCTGCCTTGGCAAGCATTACGGTGCTACCCACTGCATCAGTATTCCGCACAGGTATCCGGCATAAGTACCAATCGCATAGCTGAAGACGGCGATGAATACGCCCACGGGTACCAATGAGGGATGAAAAGCCCCAGCAGTCACCGAAGCAGATGCGACCCCGCCGATATTGCCCATGCTGCCGATGGCCAAGAAAAAAAATGGCGCCTTGATCAGTTTGGCTACGACGAACAATAACGACGCGTGGAATAATAACCATGTTAAGCCTACCAGAAACAGCGCAGGATTGTCCATAACCTTGAAAATATCCATCTGCATGCCAATGGTGGCAACAAGGATATACAGGAAAACCGTGGCTAAGCGCGATGCACCCATCGTCTCAAGTGTTCTGGCTTTAGTGAATGATAACCCCACCCCCATCAAGGTAGCAAGTATAATAAGCCAAAAGAAACTGGAAGTGAGGCTAAACTTATCGAGCTGCGGCGCATGGACGCTGATGTAGTCTGCAATAACACCGGACAGCAAGTGAGCGATGCCGGTTACGCCAAAGGCGACACCCAGCATGACCATGTAATCCTTCGTGCTGGCAGCTTCGGTACGTTGCCTGCTATATTCCTCCATACGCGCTGTAAGCTCTTCCACTTCATTGGCCGATGCTTTAAAGTAACGGTCGAGCTGTTGGCGCTTGCCCGCACCGTAAAGCAATACGGCCATCCAGCCATAGGCTACAAAAACATCCACCGCCACCGTAGCCGCAAAAATCTCGGGTGACGGTTCAAAAATCCGGAATAAAGCCGCTTGATTGGCCCCACCACCTATCCACGATCCCGCCAATGTGGCCAATCCTCTCCAGACCTCACCTGATACTGCTGCCGGAGCTATCAGCGAAAACAGCCAAACGGCAAAAGGCCCGCCCAGGACAATACCGATCATGCCGGTAAAGAAGAGCAAACCTGCTTTTTTACGCAGCCGCCACACCTCGCGGAAATTGATATTCAAGGTAAAGAGCACCAGGCACGCCGGCAGCAGATAGTTTGAGCTCATGCTGTAAAGCTGGGAATCGCTCCCCGATATCACACCGAACGAATTAAACAAACCCGGCACAAAATAACAAAGTAACAGCGGTGGCAGGATCGCGTAAAACTTGCGAAGGCCCGGGTGTTTGCTGTTGGATGTATAGAAAACCACGGCCAGGATGACCATCAGCAGGCCGAATACGGCCACGTCGTCGGTAATCCAGGCTGATGCACTTGATGTGTTATCCATGATCGGTGATTGGGTAGTAAACAACTATTTCAGCACGGAGCCAAAGGTAATAAAAAAAGCCCGGAGCCGGGCTTACCTTAAACCTCAACATCATCCCAATCACGTTTGCAGGTTAAAGCGGATGGGCAGGGTGTATGCCACCCGCACAGGTCTGCCGTTCTGTATACCCGGAGACCAATTGCTGCTGCTTTGTAATACGCGCACGGCGGCTTCACCTGTGCCATACCCTAAATCCCTTACCACCCGGATATCCGCAAGGCTACCGTCTTTTTCGATGATAAATGCAATTTGCACTTGCCCATTCACCCCGGCCTCAATAGCTTCCTGCGGATAATCATAGTTTCTTGCAATATATTCCATGAAGGCCCGGAATCCACCCGGTGGCTCCGGCTGGATTTCGACGGACTGAAATATCACGTCCGTCGCTTCTTCTACCGGTTTTTCTTCCGGTACGGCGATGGCCAGGGTAGGGTTCGGTTCCGCTTCAACAAGATCGGGGGCTAACTCGGGCATGGGGCGCTGGCCAGATGTATGGGCTTCCTGTTTTGCTGGCGCCCGCTCTACCGCCGGCGGTGGCGGGCTGTCCGGCGAATAGCCGATGATCACAATAGTGCCCAACGGCGTGTAGCCGTTTGATACGGGGACCGGCGGTGGCGGCTCCTGGCTCAACTCCTGCCCGCTGATTCGGAAATCTATGGCGACAAGGTACTTACCGGCAGGCGCCAGGCGTCCTGTTTGCTCACGTTGCAGCACATTCAGGATGTCGGCCTGTTGACCGCTCCACAGCTCATTGAGAAATGTCACCCGTTCGATACTTCCCGTCTCGGCTTTTTCGTAAGTAAAGGCTATTGTCCCCTGTTTATTTTCGCGTATGGCCTCCGCCGCATAATCGATATTCCCGCCCAGGTACGCTTTAAAACGTTTCGCATCATCCTGAATCGCCGATGTGACCGTATCAGCCTCATCATAGACCACTACATTGCCCTGTTGCTGTTCCAGTTGTTGGTTGCACGCAAATGAAACCACCATCATTCCGCAGATGATCGGCAGCAACAAGGCGTAGGAAAGCAGCCCCCACCTGGGCGACTTGTCGCGCAACAGCATGGCAATGCGGTTTTTAAGCAGCCGTTTACTTGAAAACGTGTGTGCCAATACCTGAGGCTCGACACCTATCGCACGGGCCACCAGCAATTCGGCATAGCCCATTTCATTGCCTGCAGCCGATTTCCCGTCGGCGATGTATTCGTGCTGCAGCCGGAGTGCCCGCTCGTAAGCATATACGATGGGATTGAACCAATTGAATATCTTCGCCAGCTGGATCAGCACGATGTCGACGCTGTGCCATTCCCTGGCATGAATCTCCTCATGCAGGCGTATCTGGTCATGTCCGGTAAGCGTGCGGTCGATCCGTACAGCGCTGAAAAACGAAAAGGCCTCGCCTTCCGGGTGTCTGCGCAGCATAAGCAAGGTCAAGGTCAGGCTGCGCAGAAACAGAAGAAAAGTCAATATGCAACCGCCGATATAACCATAAGTCAATACATTGCGCAGCGAAAACGGCGACGGCTGTACCGCCACTGCCGCGCCAGCCTCCACGATAACCGGCTCGCTCGCCTGTATACCGATCAGGTATTCCGGATAACTGCCCGCATAGGTATTCCACTCGGGGTATTCGAGCAGCGGTAGTGTAAAGGCGAGCAACAGCCCTGCGAGCAGGTAAAACCGGTTCCACTGGAAAAAAGTCCGTTTGCACAATAGGACGCGGTAAAAGGCGTAGAAAATGCAAAGGTAAAGGTTGGCTAGCACCAGATAAATCATGGCTTTCCCCCTTTCTTTTTTGCCTCTTCAAGCAGTTGCAGAAGCTCGTCCGCATCCTTGAGATCCAATTTCTGCTCTTCCAGAAAAAACGACAACATGTTCCGCGCCGAATTGTTGAAGTAACCATGCAGCAGTTTGCCGGTTGCAAACGTGCGGTACTCTTCCTTTGAAACCAACGGAAAATACCGGTGGCTCTTTCCAAAAGCTTCATGCGAAACAAAACCCTTGGTCTCCAGAATCCGCACAATGGTAGACACCGTGTTATAAGCCGGCTTGGGATCGGGCAGCCTGTCAATGATTTCCTTGACAAATGCCTTGTCAAGATCCCACAATTCCTGCATAATTTGTTCTTCCGCACGTGTCAATTCTTTTAGTTCTTTCATCGATTGTTTATTTTGCTTTGTGAAATATTGCCAGACCACACTTCATGTTACCGGACGCCTGCCCTCAAGGCAGGCGCCAGCGGAATACTGACACCCTATATAAAGCAAATATAAAACTAACGGCTTAGTTTCTAAATAATTTATTCAGTTTTCTCCCAGTTGCTTTGATGATTATACCAATCTTTTTACGTTTATGTGAACATCCTATCGGAAAATTTATCCGTATTTTGTGGCAAGCAATTGAAGGGAGCCAATGAAAATAGGTATCGTATGCTATCCCACCTTCGGCGGAAGCGGTGTGGTGGCCACAGAACTCGGTAAAGCTTTGGCGGCCAACGGCCATCAAATCCATTTTATCACGTACAGCCAACCGGCCCGCTTGGATTTTTTTTCGGAGAACCTTTACTATCACGAGGTTACGATATCCAAATATCCGTTGTTTGATTTCCCCCCGTATGAGCTGGCTTTAGCCAGCAAGCTGGTGGATGTGGTACGGTTTGAAAAACTTGATTTGCTGCATGTTCATTATGCAATACCCCATGCATCGGCTGCGTTCATGGCTAAGCAGATTTTGGCCACTTATGGCATCCACATCCCCGTGGTGACTACCTTGCACGGTACAGATATCACGCTCGTGGGCAAAGACGCCAGCTATAGCCCGGTGGTAACCTTCTCGATTAACCAATCGGACGGCGTCACTGCGGTGTCCCAAAATTTGAAAGAAGAGACCCTGAGTTATTTTGACGTGCAGCGGGAAATACGTGTTATCCCCAATTTTGTGGATCTAGATCGTTTCAGTCTCAAGCCTCGCCAGCATTTCAAGCAGGCCATCGCTCCGGGAGATGAGCGCATCTTGGTGCATACGTCCAATTTCAGGAAAGTGAAGCGCACCACCGATGTTATTCGAATCTTCAAGAAAGTACAGCAAGAAGTACCCAGCAAGCTGCTCATGGTGGGCGACGGACCGGAGCGAACCGCTGCGGAGCAATTGTCGCGCGAACTGGGCGTAGCAAACGACATCCGGTTTCTCGGCAAGCAGGATGCTATCGAGGAAATTCTGTCGGTGTCCGATCTGTTTATTATTCCTTCGGGCTCCGAGAGTTTCGGACTGGCTGCCCTGGAAGCCATGGCCTGCAAAGTACCGGTCATATCGTCCAACACCGGGGGGCTGCCGGAATTGAATATCGATGGCGTGACAGGCTTCCTCAGCGACGTGGGCGATGTGGATACCATGGCGGCAAATGCGATCCATATCCTGGAAGACAATGCCCGCTTAGCGCAATTTAAGGAAGCTGCATTAGAACGAGCCAAAGACTTTAAACTGGCCAACATCATGCCTTTATATGAGCAATATTACCAAGAGGTTATCGACAGTGTGCAGCAAAATGCCTAATCACATGCCAGTGAAAACGGGCAGTTAAAAAAAATCTCTTATCTTTGCCGCTTGGAAGTCCCTGTCCAAGACAGCAAGTTATATGAAATACAAACGCATCCTACTCAAACTCAGTGGAGAAGCCCTTATGGGCGACCAAAATTACGGTATTGACATCAACCGCGTAGCCCAATACGCTAAGGATATCAAAGAAATTCATGACAAGGGCATGGAAGTAGCCATCGTCATCGGAGGTGGCAACATCTATCGCGGGCTCAGTGCCGAAAAGGCAGGGATGGACCGCGTGCAGGCCGATTACATGGGCATGCTGGCTACCGTCATCAACAGCATGGCCTTGCAGGATGCGTTGGAGAAGCAGGACATCAAAACACGTCTGCTTACGGCCATCAAGATGGAGCAAATCTGCGAACCTTTCATCCGGCGTCGTGCGGTACGTCACCTCGAAAAAGGACGGGTGGTCATCTTCGGTGCGGGCACGGGAAACCCTTATTTTACCACGGATACCGCCGCATCGCTCCGTGCAATTGAAATCAATGCCGATGTCGTACTCAAAGGCACCCGTGTAGATGGCATTTACACGGCCGACCCGTTGAAAGATCCCACGGCAACCCGTTTTGACGAGATTACGTTTCAAGACGTATACAATCGCGGACTCAGCGTGATGGATATGACCGCATTCACCCTCTGCCAGGAAAATAAGCTGCCCATCATCGTGTTTGACATGAACAAACCAGGCAATCTTGCTCGACTCGCCGAGGGCGAACCCATTGGAACTTTAGTACGAGAATAACTATCTTTGACCAAAACCATAACGCGAATTACCATGGACGAATTGATATCCTTACAATTAGACGATAGTGCCGAGCAGATGAAAAAAGCCGTGGCACATACCGAATCCGAACTCACCAAAATCCGGGCAGGCAAGGCAATGCCTTCCATGCTTGACGGTATTTACATAGACTACTACGGAACCGCCACGCCTCTCGCCCAGGTCAGCAACATCAATACGCCCGATGCACGCACGTTAGTGATTCAGCCTTGGGAAAAAAACCTGTTGTCTACCATTGAAAAAGCCATCTTGGATGCCAACATCGGACTAACCCCACAAAATGACGGGACGGTCATCCGGCTCAACATCCCTCCCCTCACAGAGGAGCGGCGGCGTGATTTGGTTCGAAAGGTAAAGGAAGAAGCCGAAAAAGGCCGTGTGGCGGTGCGCAATATCCGCAAGGAAGCCAATGATGGTATTAAGAAGCTGAAAAGCGAAGGCGTATCAGAGGATGAAATCAAAGCGGGAGAAGCTGAGGTACAAAAACTGACCGACAAGTACATCACCGATGTAGATAAACTTGCGGAAGCAAAGGAAAAGGATATTATGACCGTGTAAGTCCCATTATTGGACATACCACAGTATACCATAGTCGTAAAGCCACGCTAAAAAGTGGCTTTATCATTTTTATCCAGAGGCATGCCGACGGTTGCCCCGTGTCCCAGTACATATACCTGATCTGCCAAACGGGCTGGGCGCTGGCGATGCGTCACCATCAAAATCCTCATTCGATAGTTGAAGCTTTTCTGAGATAGAAACAAACGGAATAGCCACAAAAAAAGGGCAATAACCAAGTTATAAAAGGGCTCCCTGCCGAAATACCTCCCCATTGCAATTGCAATCTCACCAACTCCACCCCTACTTGGTTCAAAACTACTGTGCCTCCAAGTTGCTTTAAAGATTCCTTTTACGGAAGACGATATTATTTATCTCTTTTTTAAAGAAAATGATACTCCAAACCACTAAACAACAGGAGAAACTGACAACAAGGAATATCTTATTATCGAAATCTGAAAAAAATGTTACATGCACCAATGCATAAACAAAAAAACCGAGTACTACAAACTTTAAAACAGTCATATCAATGCTTAAAAAACATAGAAGCGCACCAGCCAACGGCAGCTATACAAGAGCGGCCCAACCCACAGGACCCGAAACAGTCGCGGCAGTAATTATAGCACCCCATCCTGAGGCTAATGCCCCCACTGGGCTCCAAGTACATGCGTCGCCATCATTTAAATTTTCCATTTGTTCAAACCTTAATGCTTTCATCTTTAAACGTTTAAATTTAAAAAATTCAGCTAATTACTCACCCTTTGCGCACTGGGTATTTCAAATTTCGACATTAACGCGCGACGTTGCAAAAAACCTATGGCGCGTTTAAAACTTGTGGTTTGTGGATTACGCTCACTACCAGTATCGTAGGGTTACAATAAGCGCTTTTTCCACTGGTGTAAAACTAGCTGGCATTTTCGAAGTACCCGTGATCGGATTTCTGCCCCAACCGAAAGCCAGTGTTGGCATCAATACTGGAGGCCTACCTGAATTTTTACGTAAGGTCCAAGGTTTATTTTCAAAGGCACTGAAGGGAAATTAAGCACCTGACAACAATGTCACCAAACCATCAGGAAGACAAGACGGATTTGCAGAGCCGTGCCATATTGATTATATTCGTCACGTCAAGATACGGTCATATCGTCAGCAAACGGCACGCGGTATGCTTTTTGCAGTAAATAATTCGACAAAATAGTAATAAAAAAAACAAACAGCGAAAAGAAATTATGATGGCAGGATATTGGATTATTTTTATCGGAATCATGTTGGTCAGCATGATTGTACAGTGGCGTTTCAAAAGCAAGTTTAAGCGCTATTCTGAAATGCCACTTAGCAGCGGGATGACGGGACGGGATGTCGCCGAAAAGATGCTGCATGACTATGGCATCTACGATGTACAGATTATTTCTGCGCAGGGGCAGTTGAGCGATCACTACAATCCGGCAAATAAAACAGTCAACCTAAGTCCGGAGGTATATAGTGGGCGTAGCGTGGCTGCGGCGGCAGTGGCTGCCCACGAATGCGGACACGCGGTGCAACATGCCAAGGCCTATTCGTGGCTGCAATTCCGCTCGGCAATGGTGCCTGCTGTGAGCGTGGCGTCTAAACTTGTCACCTGGGTATTGATGATCGGTGTAATCATGGCTTTTTCGGGCAACCTATGGTTATTGGCTATCGGCGTAGCCGCATTGGCTATCACAACGCTGTTCAGCTTCGTAACCTTACCGGTAGAGTTTGACGCCTCAAAACGCGCTTTGGCCTGGCTGGATAATAAGGGCATTACCCATAGCAGCGTAGAGCATGACGGAGCCAAGGATGCCCTTTGGTGGGCTGCCATGACCTATGTGGTCGCAGCATTGTCGTCCCTGGTAACGTTGCTTTATTACGCCAGCATGTTGCTTGGAAGAAGAGACTAAGCATTGTTTTTCATAGTTAGGTGGTCCGTCCCGGGATTCGGGGCGGGCTTTTTTATTACAGATTTTGTACCTTTGCATTTCGTTCATATCTATATAGCAACTGACGATGTTTCAGAATCTACAGGACAAACTTGACAGAGCCTTTAAGGTATTAAAAGGCCAGGGAAATATTACCGAAATCAACGTAGCGGAGACCATGAAGGAAATCCGCAAAGCGTTGCTCGATGCTGACGTAAACTACAAAACCGCCAAAGCATTTACCGATGAGGTGAAGCAGAAGGCACTCGGCCAGAACGTACTCACCAGCATCTCTCCGGGGCAGTTGCTCACCAAAATCATGAACGATGAGCTGACCGCACTGATGGGTGGGTCAGCTACTGAACTGGACTTATCCAAAAGTCCTACGGTCATCCTCATTGCAGGCCTCAACGGTGCCGGGAAGACCACGTTTTCGGGCAAACTGGCAAAATTTCTTAAAGAAAAGAAAGGAAAGAAGCCTTTGCTGGTGGCTGGCGACGTGTACCGTCCTGCGGCCATAGACCAACTACAGGTGCTTGGCCAACAGGTGGATGTACCTGTGTACGCCGACACGGAATCAAAAGACCCCATCGGCATTGCCAAGGCCGGTGTCGCTGAAGCCAAGCAGAAAGGCTACAATGTCGTTATCGTGGACACCGCCGGCCGCTTGGCTATCGACGAAGCACTGATGAACGAGATATCGGCCGTGAAAGATGCCACGCAGCCCCATGAAATCCTTTTTGTGGTCGATGCGATGACCGGCCAGGATGCAGTGAATACAGCCAAGACTTTCAACGACCGGCTGGACTTCACCGGTGCCGTGCTTACTAAATTGGATGGCGATACCCGTGGAGGTGCTGCACTCTCCATTAAATCGGTGGTCAATAAACCCATCAAATTTATCGGCACAGGCGAGAAGATGGAGGCGCTTGACGTCTTTCACCCGGACCGGATGGCATCTCGTATCCTGGGCATGGGCGACGTTGTGTCACTCGTTGAACGTGCTCAGCAGCAATTTGATGAAAAAGAAGCCGCTGAACTGCAACGGAAGATCCGCAAGAATAAGTTTGACTTCAACGATTTCCGCAGCCAAATCCAGCAAATCAAAAAGATGGGCAACATGAAGGACCTCATGGGCATGATTCCCGGTGTTGGCAAAGCCCTTAAAGATGTGGATATCGACGACGATGCCTTCAAGCCCATTGAAGCGATTATCAACTCCATGACGCCCTATGAACGGGAAAATCCGGATATCATCGATCAAAAGCGTCGTGCACGTATCGCCAAAGGGTCAGGTACGGACTTGGTGGAAGTCAATAAGCTGATGAAGCAATTCAATGACATGCGCAAGGTGATGAAGCAGATGTCCAACCCCGCGGCCATGGCCCGGATGATGCGTGGCATGCCCAAGATGCCGATGGGAAGGTAGGAAGACGGGAAAATTAATAATTTATTTATCTTTGTGTCATGGACGACCCGAGTCAGATAACCGAATTTGGCAAAATACTCCTCATAGGGGTAACGGGTATCGTATTGGTGTTATTCACGTTGTTCTTGGGTAAGCTGGTTTCTCCCCAAAAACCGAACCCAGAGAAGCTGAGTACTTATGAATGCGGTGAAGAAACCGTCGGCAACTCCTGGATACCATTCAATTCGCGTTTTTATGTCATTGCATTGGTGTTTTTGCTATTTGATGTGGAATTGGTGTTTGTCTTTCCGTGGGCAACGGTCTTCGGCCGTCCTGAACTAATAAGCGCTGATACGCGCTGGGGCTGGTTTACCTTGGCGGAGATGGCAGTTTTCATAGGCATCTTGATCATTGGATTGGTATATGTATGGCGAAAGGGCGACCTCGAGTGGGTGAAACCGCGGACCATACTGCCGCAGGTAAAGGTCAATATACCGCCATCAGCCTACGACAAACTGAAGCGCGATCCGTATCGTGTACGGCCATTCGAGGCGGCATTGCAGACGGCGGACAAGCCTCAAATCCCCGGTACGGTTCCTGCGGTAAAGAAACCAGCTTTCAAACCCTTATTCAGAAAACCCGGAGCTCCCCCATCGTCATGAGTATCGACAAACAATTGGAACGTAACGGTGTGGTCGTCGCTAAGCTGGATGACCTACTAAATTGGGCACGGCTGTCGTCCATGTGGCCAATGAGCTTCGGCATTGCGTGCTGTGCCATTGAGATGATGGGTGCCATGGCCGCTACCTATGATTTGGATCGCTTCGGCGTGTTTCCCCGACCTTCACCGCGCCAATCCGATGTGATGATCATTGCGGGTACGGTGACCTTCAAGATGGCCGACCGCATACGGCGGCTTTATGAGCAAATGCCGGACCCGAAGTATGTCATCTCCATGGGCTCATGCGCGAACTGCGGTGGTCCCTATTGGCAGCATGGCTACCATGTAGTCAAAGGGGTGGATCGGATTATTCCGGTTGATATTTATGTACAGGGATGCCCTCCCCGGCCTGAAGCACTCATCGGAGCCTTTCTAGAACTGCAGAAAAAGATAGCGGACGAGCATATCGTCGCTGACAAACTGCAACCGACACAAGCATAACCTTTAGCAATCATACAACCTTATACGATTATGGCAAAAGATTTTTATGGCGAATTACAATTGGGTATCCTCGGTGGTGGACAACTGGGCCGTATGCTTATCCAAGAAGCCATCAATTTCAATGTGACTATCCATATTCTCGATCCGGATAAACATGCACCTTGCCGCGACCTGTGCAACCGCTTTGTCCAGGGTGCGCTGGATGATTTTGACACCGTATATGCATTTGGCAAGGGCTTGGACATGATAACCATCGAAATCGAGAAGGTTAATGTCGATGCACTCGAAAAACTGGAAGAGGAGGGCGTGATGGTATATCCTCAGTCACGCATCATCCGGTTGATTCAGGATAAGGGGCTACAAAAGCAATTTTTCAAGCAAAATGATATCCCTACAGCGCCTTTCCAGCTGATCTCGTCCAAAGAGAGCCTGAACAATGCATCTATTCCGCTACCTTATATCCAAAAGCTCCGCAGAGACGGCTACGATGGCCGCGGAGTGAAGAAAATTATCAGCGAAGCGGATATAGAAGATGCTTTCGAGGCACCCAGTCTCATTGAGCAGTGGATAGATTTTGACAAGGAGCTGGCCATCATCGTATCGCGCAATGATGATGGTGATGTGGCTACCTTTCCCTGTGTAGAAATGGAGTTCAATCCTGAGGCAAATTTGGTGGAATTTCTGATCTCGCCATCTACGTTGCCGTTTGAAATCCAACAGCGCGCAGAGCTATTGGCCAAGAAAATCGCTGAAGACCTGCAAATCGTCGGCTTATTGGCTGTGGAGCTGTTTCTCACCAAAGACGGACAACTGTTGGTAAATGAGCTCGCGCCGCGTCCGCACAACAGCGGGCACCAAAGTATCGAAGGCAACTTCACTTCGCAGTTTGCACAACACCTGCGTGCCATCTTCAACCTGCCCCCGGGCAACACCGCCACACGGAGCAACGCCGTGATGGTCAACCTATTGGGCGAAGCCGGCCATGACGGATTGGCCCGTTATGAAGGTATTGAAGAGATTTTAGCGATGGAAGGTGTATATTTGCACCTGTATGGCAAGAAATTCACCAAGCCTTTCCGCAAAATGGGCCACGTATGCGTCATCAATGAAGACCGCGAGGCCGCCATCAGTACGGCAAGGAAAGTGCAGCAGACGATTAAAGTGATTACGTAGTTCGTAAACGCTAATTGGTAAGCCAAAAGCATAAGAGAAGTCCAAAAGTTGTAAGTTAAGGAAATCATGTCAACATTATCACATCTACCGGAAGTAGGCGTCATTATGGGCAGTAAGTCTGACCTGCCCGTCATGCAGGATGCCGTGGACGTATTGAAACTATTGGGAGCTCGCGTAGAAGTGACCATCGTATCGGCGCACCGTACGCCCGACCGCATGTTTGATTACGCCAAAAGTGCAGCCTCGCGGGGCTTGAAGGTCATCATAGCTGGTGCCGGGGGTGCTGCCCATTTGCCCGGCATGGTGGCGTCCATTACGCACTTGCCGGTCATCGGCGTGCCGGTCAAGTCATCCAACTCCATCGATGGCTGGGATTCGGTACTCTCCATTTTGCAAATGCCCAACGGCATCCCGGTGGCAACGGTAGCGCTCAATGCCGCTAAAAATGCGGGCATCCTCGCTGCACAAATATTGGCTGTATCGGACGAACAAATCGCACAGAACCTGCTAAACTACAAGGCTGAGCTAGCCAGGAAGGTCGAAGAAAGCGCGAAGGAGTTAGAAAAAAGCTCGGCGGGAGAATAAAAGACTTCGGCAAAAAAGGCGCCCACCTTTTTACTAAAAGGCGGGCGCCTTTTGCTAAAAAGGTGAGCGCCTTTTGCAAGAAAGCCGCCCGGCTTTTTGCCAACCGGCCGCAGCGTTTATTAATTCTAGTCGGTTTATCGTTGAATACCTTCCAGCCGTGCCAGCTCCTCTCTACTGATTTTGAAAACCGTCCCGTGGCGAATACCGTCAGGCATGGCCAATTTTTCAGATACTTCGCGCCAATTCACTAGATCCCTGGATGCGATAGCACCATACCTATGCATGATATACTTATCGAAATATACAACCCACTCACCGCCGACGCGGCCCGCTGTCGGCCCTTCGGCCCAATAGTCCCCTGTAATCGGTTCGCTGGCTTTACTGTAGGGTCCCTCCATGCTTTCCGCATAGGCAACCTTTAGATTTTTTTGTGCCGGTTCACGGGTTTCATCCTTCAGAAACATTACCCAGCGGTTGCCATCGCGTGCAATGGTGGCATCAATCACGTTGAAGCCGGGATCATAAAACAGCTTGGTCTCACTGAACGTTTTGAAATCGCTGGTGGTCACGTAATACATCCGATGGTTGTAGCCGTTATCCGCTTCGATTTGTGTCTCGGGGAAGCGACCTCGTATGGTAGTAGCCCAATAGATCATATAAATCCCGCGGTCGGGGTCGTACGTGATTTCGGGTGCCCAGCAGTTTCGCGCATCCGGCTCATGAGCCATCACTGGGATGTACTGTTGCTCGGACCAATGAATGAGGTCGTCGGACGATGCATAACCGATCCCCCGGTCGGTCCAGCTTACGGTCCACACCATATGGAAACGCCCATCGCCGCCACGGATAATGCAGGGATCGCGCATCAATTTATCATCGCTCAGCTCCGGTTTTAAAAATGATTGGTCATTATTCAGGGCGGCCCATTTAAAGCCATCATAGCTGTAGGCCAGGTGTAAACCATCTTCGCCATTGCCCTTGAAATAGGAGAAGGCAAAGACACTGTCCTGCCGGCGT
Organism: Parapedobacter sp. ISTM3; assembly: GCF_016533505.1. Lineage (NCBI taxonomy): Bacteria > Pseudomonadati > Bacteroidota > Sphingobacteriia > Sphingobacteriales > Sphingobacteriaceae > Parapedobacter > Parapedobacter sp. ISTM3. The sequence goes on from NZ_JAENGN010000011.1 coordinate 117,433, forward strand.
TCGACATAATCAAGTAGCTCGGTGGCTGCCAGCAGAAAAGCACCCACTCCAAAATTAGCCGTTGAATTGGCATCTACCGTCTGCCCAGGAATGGCCCGTTCGCCGATGGGTTGCACATAACCCACCCGCCCATCAGGCTGCAGAGCAAATGTAGCCAGGTATTGCCAGCCCTTGATAGCCGGCACCGTATATGTTGCCGGGTCGAGGTAGCCGTTGTTGACGCCCCAAAACAATCCGTAGGTGAAGAATGCCGTGCCGCTAGTCTCTGGCCCAGGCGCATGCTCCGGATCCAATATACTGCGTGTCCAATACCCTTCGGCCTGCTGGCTGCGCATGATTGCACCCGCCATATCACGGTATACCGTTTCAAATTCCGCCCGATGCTGGTAATCCGCCGGCAAGTCCTGGAGTACCTTAGCCAATCCCGCAAACACCCACCCATCGCCACGTGCCCAAAAGTCCTTTTTGCCATTTACGCTCTTATGTTTGGGGTAAACATACTTGGCATCCCTATAAAACAGATGCTCGTCGTCATCATACATGAGTGCCTTCGCATAGCTGAAATATTCAAGCAGTTTCTCCAAGTACTGCGTATTGCCTGTGACATGATATAACTTGGTCATGACGGGCATTACCATGTAAAGGCCGTCCGCCCACCACCAATAGTCTTCGTTGGGCGTACTCATCTGGTATTCTATCACCTCCATGGCCCGCCTGATCTTGGCACTATCCGGATCAAGGTGGAAGAGGTCTATATACGTCTGAAAACAGATTTGCCAATCACCAAACAGCACATGCTCATCAGACTCGCCGTAGTGGTACTTCCATGTCGACCGGTCGTCCGACTTGGCGCCCTTCCACTGATTGTGACTGGCCCAGGCTTCGGAATAATCACGGTATGCCGCGTTTCCCGTGGCCTCATACGCTGCCATGTTGCCGGTATGGTAAGCAGCAACATCCCAGAACGCCCATTCTTGTGGTTTATGAAGAGATTGCCAATATTCATTGACCCGATGGATAATCTCGACAACCTGTTCTTTGCCGGGAATATCCTGGGCCGGTGCCGACATCGCTTGAAAGCAGACTAGTGTAGCACCAATGATATAACGGGGTGTATACTTCATGTCAATAAATATCTAGTGCATGATCAGCCTTTACATCTTCACCATTCCACACTTTTACGGCCGTCCACGGCTTAGGTTCCCCTTGCCAGAACGTATCAGTTTCGGGCAGGCCCAGGGGCAGAAGGATAGCCGAACAAAGGTACAGGCTGCCCGTCGTAATATAAAAATCGCTAATTGACGGTTGCTGCCCGTATAAACCGATATTAAGCCAGCCCTCCGCATTGAACGTGCCGGGCGCTTCAGTGGTCTTCTCAATGACGGCCGTAAGTGCTCCCCGCACCTGAGCGGGATGGAGCGACTCGGGCAGTTTTCCTCGCAACGCCATATCAGCCAAATGCTGGAACGCCCCGCCACGGTACACGATAGAACGCCCGATGACAGGAAACGTACCATCCGTATTAATCAGACGTTCCTGTATTTCAGCATAACGTCTACTGATGCGTGCAAAATCACGTGACGCATAGTCGTATTTTTTACCTTTCCCTTCCATCACGGAAAGGATGGCGTGCATATAAGGCTGGATGACATAACTGTTGTAATAATCCATCCTGAACTGCATGCCATCTGCATACATCCCATCGCCGGTATACCAGTGCTGGGCAAACGTACGGAGGGCATATTCTATACGCACGGGGTCATACGGAAGGTTGTATTGGCAAAAAAAGGCTTCTATCATCGCCGAGAACAATATCCAATTGCTATAAACCGGCACCACATCGCGTGTCTGCAACAGCGCCTCCACCACCCGCTGGCGATCGGTCTCAGCAAGGTGCTCCCAAATCCAGGGCGCACGGATGAGGCCGAGCGCAAAGAACGACGCGTCCACCAATGGCTGCCCGCCCTTCCATAGCAGGTAATCCTTGGCCTGCGGGTTGACCGCATTGCTCACTGCCTTGAGCAGCCAGGCACGGTATTGGTCTCGCAACTCCACTTCCTTGGCATCCCCGCCTTCCAGCTGTATCCAGGGCGCGATACCGCAAAGCGTACGCCCAAAAGCCTCCAGGTAAGATACATCAGTGCGGTGTGAGGGATTGTCAATGCCAGGAGCGAGCGCTACTGGCATGCGTGCTTTCAGTTGGTCTTCAGCCAGGTGCTGAATCACTGGACGGGCCAGCCTATCGAGATGCGCCAGCCATCGCTCACGGTCTGAAGACTGGCCTTGGAGCGTCAGCGGAATAAACCAGCAAGCCAGCAATGCAATCATGTATGGTCTCATACGGATCAAAAGCATCATATCAGTTATATCATTGGTTTCATCTTCATAACAAGGCTATAGCCGCAAAGCTACCCGATATGGACTAATATGACAGGGCCAAATCGGTATTCTTAGCGGGGGATTTTATACCCGTTGTGGTATTCAGCCGCCAATAGCTTATTCGCTTCACGGCTGCTAAACTGTCCCTTCTGTGCATCCCAATAGATCTTTTCGCCCGTGCGGTAGGCGATATTGCCCATCTGGGAAAAGATGGCGATATGCGCACCAGCAGTGATAGGTGCATGCAAAGCGTCCAGCTTCCGCGAGCGTACAACGTCAATAAAATTAGCCGTATGCATATCCAATCCATTGTCTTGGCGTTCCTGGAGCGGCACCGCTTCCATCCGGTCTCCTTCAGGAATAACTTCCCAGCCACCCCGGTCTACGACGAGCGTACCGAAATTGCCGATAAATGCCGTACCATGATTGCGTCCATAAGGCCCCCCATCGATGCCGTTAGCGTGTTCCCACTGCACGGTAAAGTCATCAAATTCATAAACCGTGGTTAGCGTATCCGGCGTTTCGGCGGCATCATCCGGATAAGCGAACTTCCCGCCGGTAGCCATGATGGACTTCGGCGTGGTGGCTTTCATACCAATCAGCGCAAAGTCAAGCATATGCACCCCCCAGTCGGTCATCAGGCCGCCCGCATAATCCCAGAACCAGCGAAACTCGAAATGGAAACGGTTGGGGTTGAACGGCCTTTGCTTGGCTGGCCCCAGCCAACGGTCATAATCCACCCCTTGGGGCACCGGGCCATCGGGCTTGACGGGAATGCTTTTCATCCAGCCCTGGTACGCCCATGCCTTCACCAAGCGAATCTTGCCCAATTTTCCGGAGTGCACAAAATCCATGGCGTCCCTGAAGTGCTGCTGACTGCGCTGCCACTGCCCAACCTGCACGACACGGCCATATTTGGCAGCAGCGGCTACCATAGCGTTGCATTCCACGATGGAGTTTCCAAGCGGTTTCTCTACATACACGTCCTTTCCTGCCGCACAGGCGTCGATTAGGTGCAGGCAGTGCCAGTGATCGGGCGTACCGATAATGACGGCGTCGACATTCCCGTCGGCCAACAAATCTTCATGCTTCGCATACAATTTCGGGGTGATACCACGTGCCTTCAATTCTTCGGATCGCTTATTCAGCACGTTGGCATCCACGTCACAAAGCGCCGTACACTGCACGCCAGGCACTTTCAGTATAGAGTTGAGGTTGGACCATCCCATGCCGTTCGCACCAATCAGCCCCACTCGTACTGTTTGCTGCCTGAAGCTCCCGATGGAAAACGTACCCGGGAAAGCGGACGCTGCTCCGGCGGTCGCTGCCAACGTTGTCATTGTGCCCAAAAATTTTCTTCTGCTGGTGTTCATAATTCAACTTGTCAATTGGTGATCTTTGGGGCCAAGATAAGAAAGATCCCGTGAACCGGCAAGACGACATTTTATTCGGGTGTACGGCGAATTCAGTCGTTTCCAGTTACTGGATTTGACTGGGACGCCCGCTCCGCTCACGCCCTAGGTCAAAAATCCAACAACCGGAAATATTGTCGATTGCTCCAACTTGAAATTTACCGCATGACGTATTTACTCCAGCACCATCAAAAACCCGCCATTGGGTTTTAGCTCAATTGGTGTAGACGCTATAGGGATTTCCATTTGCCGAAACCCCTCGCCTGCTACATCATCGGTATATAACATGGCTTTCTTCATCCCTTTAAACGCTTGTAAGTCGATAGCGATTTGCTTAACAGCTGCCTCGCCATTGATTCCTGCAACATACCATCGGCTGCCAGCCTGACGTGCGATGACTACGTCCCGTCCCGGGTAGCCCGAGACAAAACGCACATCATCCCAGGAATCCGGCAATGTCCGCAGCAAATCTTTTACGCTTCTCGGCACCGTCGACATCCCCTCCGGAGATTCGGCATAGTGCTGTATACCCGAGAGGAACAATACGCTCGTTGCCAACTCAAATGCGGGTGTGGTACGACGCTGCACGGGGGTGTAAACCTTATTTAGGTTCATCGGCGTGAAATCCATGGGATCGAATGCGTTTCTTGTAAAAGGGAGGATGGTCGAAAGCGTTGCTTGCTTATCAGCGTCCTCCTGTCCGAACGTCACCATTTCAAATCCCCTTACGGCTTCAACCGTCATCAAGTGCGGGTACGTACGCGACCAGCCTCTGGGCAGCGTAGCTCCGTGGAAGTTGACCAATAGGCCATGCTTGGCAGCATCGTTCAAGATATCGATATAATACTGGATGACAGAACGACCGTCACCGCCGAAAAAATCAATTTTTACCCCTTTGATACCCATGTCCTTGATGCGACGGAATTCGACAGTACGGCTTTCAGGTGTCAGCAGCTTGTTTTTCGGCGAATACTTCACCGTGTTCCAGTCGCCTGCCGAATTGTACCAGAGCAGCAACCCCACCCCTTTGTCGCCCGCGTAATCGGCCAACTCCTTGATTTTATCGTAGCCGATTTTGCGGTCCCAATTCACATCAACAAGGCAATACTGCCAATTCATGTCTGCCGCGAAATCGATGTATTTGCGCTGTTCATCGTAGGTGATATAGTCGTCTTTCGAATTGATCCAACTCCATGATGATTTACCCGGTTTGACGACGCTTTTGTCTATATCGATGGCGCTTTCTGCGACATCGAGCCCCAACGTGGACTCCACGATGGTTGCCAATGAACCGACGGCAATAACCCGCCAGGGCGAATAGAATGGCACATCAGATAGGGGCAGCAGGCCGTTTTCGGATATCACCTCCCGGTCATCCGGGAAGCCTACGCGGTATTCGCCTTCCGGCGATTCGGGCCGGAGACGCGTAGCGCAGTACCGGCCATCGAGACCGGCTTCAGTGATGAGCACCCACGTACTGTCTATTTGGAAAAGCGCAGGATACACCCATCCCGCGCCGGTAGGCTCCGGCGTGCCCACGGGTATACCTTGCTCGTAGTGTTCCTCATAAGACGGGTTGGTCTGCTCCCATCCCGATTTGGCAACGGCCACAGGCTGCAGCCAGCCTTTTGCCTGCGGCGGGAAATGGAAGGACGTCCGTTCATCCAGCACCTGTATACCATCGCCCTCCACATGCGGGAAATGATAACGAAATGCAACACCATCATCGGAAACCTGAAAAACAACGTCGAATCCCTGACCCTCGGCATTCCGGAACCGGTAGGTTTTCCTGGTAGCGCGATATCGATTATGCCTACGCTTGGCGTTCACCGTCTCATAGGCTTCGTTCACCTGCTCAACGGGCGATTGGCCGACCAGCTTTAAGTCTTTTGTAAAATCCGCCGTGGTCGTTTTTAAGCCCAATTCTGAGCTATCGAGCAATGTCTTGCCCTGATAAAGAAGCGCATACCGAGCTTGGCCACTGGCATTCAGCCATACACTAACTGTGATACGGCCGTCCGGGCTGGGCAGCGGCTCACCACCAATTTTATTGCTACATGAACCGACAACACAAGCTGTCAGGAAATAAAAAATAATGCGCATAAGCGTGCTTTTTTGAGGATGTCACTTCTATTCTCCAGTGGATTCCGTTTATAGTTGGCTCTGCCTTGTGGCGTAATACAAATATAAAAAAGAACGCAATAAACGTCAAACAAACAACTATTTTTTTGGCACCGAAAAGATAACCGGGACAGGCAAACGCTGTCATTGAAACGGGGCGCGTACAACGATTTTATCCCCTGCATCATCCACTTCAAAAAGATGAGGAATACGTATATAACGTCCGTCCTCGCTCACACTGTGGCTATGTACGGCCATAAGAAGTTTACCTTCAAATGTCCGGAACAGCATACCATGTCCGTAGTTTGGTGGTGTGATCGGTTCTTTTTCATGAATCCAAGGACCATCCAACGCGCCACTTTCCGAATACGCCACACCCTGAGTATATACATCAAACACCCAACTTGTCCATAGCATACCCAATTTTCCGGTCTGCGTACGAAACAAAAAAGGCCCGTCGGTGACTTTATTTGGAACGATATTCCCTGCTTCATCATGTTCTTTACTCCAAGGCGAATCACTTGCTCGAAAAAGCAACCTGCCCTCGCCAATCGAACCACTTAAATCAGGCTTTAATTCAATCTTTTCCATGGTGCCATTCCAATTTTGCAACCATTCATGGCAATAAATCATATACGGCTTGCCATCCTGGTCTATCCAAAATGTGCCATCTAACGTCGGCTTGTCGGCTGGTAGATAAATAGAATCTTGCATCGGAACATACGGGCCATCAGGTTTATCACTGACTAAAACGTGGGAAGCTCGGCGCTCAATGGCATTGCCTTTGACCGTATCGATCTTTTGACCCCGATTCGTGAATGTGGCAAAGTTGTAATATTTGCCTTTATAGGCATGCAATTCTGCAGCCCAGACCATAGGTTGTGGTCCCATCCACGATGCTGGATCGTGCTGGATGATCGTAAAAGGTCCGGTCCATGTTTTTAAATCCTTGCTTTTCCATAGCTGACCTCCCGTGCCGGTCATATAATACGTAGCCGTGTTGCTATCTGCCAGAATGAACGGGTCACTCAAGCGAATCGAATCCAGCGGCACGTCTGTTTTTACCCGAAGTCCCAGCGCGCGATACTGCGAAAAACCAGGCATAAGGAGCGATGACATCAGTGCCGCAATTAAAAATGTTATTTTCATAAGCCACATCACTTCATGTTGAATTTGCAAAATGCGAAGCATTTTCATGGCTACCAAATATACCGACTATCTTTAGCATTTACGGCTTTCATCGGGCAGCCGAATACGATATGTGATCCAGTTAATCGGCCGTATTTTGCTGATAAACCCTTACGTAGTCAATTTCGTATTTCGCGGGCAATAGGCTGTCATCGATTTCGCCTCCATTCATGCCCCCCAAAGCAAAGTTCAACAAGATATAATGGGGTTGCTTGAATGGGTTGAAACCCGTGCCATCCTTGTTCACCAATTTTTCCAACGGCACGCGGTTCATCAATAAGTCATCTACATACAGGGCGATTTCGGTCTCATCCCAATCCATTCTCCAGATATGGAACCGGCTTGCCCATTCCGCACCGCCGAGAGAGTCCACATTTTTTGTTTCACTATACCACTCGGCTTTCCACCGTTCTTGCGTGCCGCAAGCGATGTTTGCCAAAATCATTCCCCGGTAATACTCCATAATGTCTATCTCGCCGTTGGATGGCCACTCCCCTGCTACGCCCAAGGTCCAAAAGGCTGGCCATAACCCGCCACCTATCGGAATGCGGGCCTTCATTTCAAACCGCCCATATTGCCAGCTTTGCTTGCCCCGCGTATTAATGGAGGCCGCAGTATATTCTATAGTAGGCCGCGAGCGCCCCCAGTGTTCACTGCCCGACTCATACGTCGGATTTGGCTTGCTTTCTTTGCGTGCTTCAATAATGAGCAAACCGTCTTTGCAATAGGCATTGTCTTCCTGATACCACTGGTCTTCCTGATTTCGCACAAAGCCCTTTTCGAAACGCCAGTTGGCCGTATCCACAGGACCATCCACATTGAACTCGTCAGACCAGACGAGCCGGTAACCGTCGGCTAGCTCGCCTTGCTCATTACTAGGTGGCTGTTGGATACCCGTACAAGACCATAAGAGCGTTGCAGCGGCAGGAAACGCAATTTTAGCTACCCACATATGTGTTAACTTAAGCATCATTTATTCTTTTAATAGCCAATCGCCCCGCTTCCCCCCGTAGTAGGCCATCCTGGATTCTGGTAAATCACCGAATTTTCTAGCGACTGGTTTCCCCCTTAGTTGTCGAACCGACACTTATTGTGTTTTTTAGCAATAAGGCCATCAAAATAATTGTCCATGACTTCATTCTCAAACGGGTTTAGCTTATAATATGATATACAAACTTAGCTAAATTCCTTTTATGTGCAATATAATTTGCAGGACAGATCAAAAAGGCATTATTCAGGCCTCCACCGTTTGGCAGTAGGGTCAGGAAAGGAAAAGAGGTGCCCAATGTGTTGGACACCCCTTTCAGTTGGCAGGTTTTCGGAAGAGGCCTAATAGCCCGGATTCTGTACCAATTGATTATTACGGTTCATCTCATCGCGGTGGATGGCAATGAAATACATCTTATCCAGCCACTGCCGGTTTTCGATACCCGGGTCGACCGTGCCCACGGTGTAGGTATAATCATAATTTTCCGGATCGTACCGATATAGCGACACGTTGCTTCCGGCTTTCAACCTTCCGAGTATGCGGATAATGCCTACCTTCCTTCCCAACGTTTCGGCTGCAATCATCCAGCGGCGTGCATCGTGAAACCGATGCTCTTCGTAAGCCAGTTCAATGCGCCGCTCATTACGGTAGGTATCCCGCAGTGCATCCCCAGACGCTGTAATGGCCGGCATCCCTGCGCGGAAGCGAATGCGGTTGAGCCATGTCCTCGCTTCGGCTTCGTCGCCCAGTTCAATGCTGGCCTCCACATAATTCAGCACAACCTCCGTAAAACGCAATACCGGCCATGGGATGAATTGACGGGTATTTTGGTCAACCACTGCCGGATCGGGGTCGATAAACTTACGCATATAATAACCGGTATGGGTGCCGTTCCAGTCTTCCACGCTGCTGTTGCGGGTATCCAAGCCGTAGTGAATCGCAGTGTTCCCCCCTTGCCTCACCTCATACTGTCCGGTTTGGATCTGGTTTGCTGGATCCCGGCCCGCCACATCGGCTGTACGCGGTTTCCAGTCTGCCCCGTCATAAAGGATGGTAGCGTAGAAACGCGGATCCCGGTTGATATAGGGTGCAGCCGCGTGCGCCGGATTCCCCCAATCGAACGGCCTGCCGTCAGCCATACCATAATCATCGACCAGCTGTTGGGTTGGTGTATTCCCCGCCCAATTGTGATACCCGTTAGGACCGTTATTCCTGCCCACGTAATTTCCGCCCTCGTCTTTAAGATCGATAAAGAACCTGCCCAATATGAGATCTGCTTTGCCATCGGCGGGCACCGCATTACTGCCGCCAGCCATAGCCATGGAAAGGTAGTTGGCCGTACCCTCCTCAGGTGTGACCGGCTCGGTCAGGCCCATCAAATATCCCGGGCCGAAAGCATCCATAACAGCCTTTGCGGCAGCTTGGGCACGCCGCCATCGTTCCATACGGTTGCCGCTGGTATAACCCAGGTATTCAGGATTTGAATAGTTGGCGATGATTTCCGAATTGGCAGACGCCGTCGGAATATCGTGCAGATCACTCGCTGCCTTGGTCAGCACACGGGCCTTCAAAGCCAAGGCGGCAGCTACCGACGCCCGGCCATCAACCACAGGTGCATCGGCCAGCAATTCGGCAGCCCTATCGCAATCAGCAACGATAAATTCCACATTTTCTTCAAATGTATTCCGTGCAATGGTGTAATCGTCATGTCCCAGCCCATACACGCTGTCGACCAACGGAACCGCTCCATAGTATCGAAGCAATTCGGAATAGAAGAACGCGCGGAGGAAATGGGCCTCGCCCGTCAACCGCGTCGCTATGTTTGAAGAATTGTCAAACTGCGGGTCTGCCAGTTGCTGTATAGCGATATTGGTTGCCCGGACACGCCTGTACAGGTTGCCCCAATTGTGGGTACCCGCACTGATCTGGCTGTTCCAGCCGAGATCAGCATCGTTTGAACGGGCCTCCGTAATGGTGTTAATTCCTCGACCCGGATGGGTAAACATCGCCTCGTCTGATAACGAAGCTAACATTTCCTCATCGAACCCACCTTGGCCGAAGCCGTTATAGATCTCTGTGACGAAAGCTTCTGCCAATCCGGCATCTTGCCATGTATCTTCATCAGACACTTCACCCAACGGCCTTGTGCTTACAAAATTATCGTTGCAAGCCACCGTACAGCTCATGATGACGACCAACAGACACTGTACAAACGCATGATATTTTTTAATTCGTTTCATCTTCTTCTTTGGTTTAAAAGGTAACAGCAATGCCGGTATTCAACAACCGCGCTTGTGGATAATAATGCCCCAATTGATTAGTGGATTCCGGATCCAATACACCGACTGAGCTCCAGGTCAACAGGTTAAACCCGCTCAAGTAGATCCGCAGATTACTGATTCCTGCAGATTCCATCCATTGTGCCGGAAACGTATAGCCCAGCTCCAGGTTTTTTAACCGGATGTAGTCTGTGCTCCGCAGCCAATAGGTGTTGCCGGAAGAGTAATATTGGTCGCTGCGGTCTGTGATACGAGGGTGTTCACTGCTGGGCGCATCCACCCGCCAGCGGTTTTCGTAAAAATCAAGCAGGTAGTTTCCGATGGCACCAGACTCGTCTGTCCCTACGCGCAGTTCGGCACCTGCCGCTCCTTGGAAGAGCACCGTTAAATCGAACCCTTTGTATTGCATACCTATATTCAACCCGCCCTGAAACGTTGGTATGGTGTTCCTATCACGCCTTACGCGGTCGTCAGGTGTGATGGCTCCGTCTCCGTCATAATCGACAAACTTCATATCGCCCGGCCGCAAGGAGTTTGTGACAGCACTGTAATCAATGGTGTTGGCAGCAATGTCTGCTTCATCACGGAATACGCCATCATAGATATAATACAGCTGCGAGTTGATGGTTCTTCCGGTAGACAACTGCCATTCAGGCGCACCGGGAGCTTCGTCCCAGAAAAGGATTTTGTTCTTGGCAAATCCACCGTTCAGACTGACATTTAAATTCAATTCGCCGATTTGGTTGGTATAGCCCACGCTTAAATCCCACCCGCCATTCTCTACGATGCCGATATTCTCGGCTGGCAGGGTCATCCCGGTCGTTTGAGGAATAGAAGCATTCCTCCGCCACAGGATGCTTTCCCTTCTGTTCCTAAACCACTCGACCGTGAAGTTGAATTTGCCATCCATCAGCTGCCCGTCTAACCCTACGTTATAGTTGTTGGCCACCTCCCAGGTTACAAACAAGTTAGGCACGCGGCTTTCATACAGCGTCTTCACCAGGTTATTGCCGATGACATAAGTACCAAAACCATAGGTAGAGAAGTATTGGTATTCCTGCAGGGTCTGTGTGCCGTCGTTGTCATGATCGAAGTAAATCTGGTCATTACCCATCTGTCCGTACGAACCCCGCAGCTTGAGGTAATTGACAACGGGCACATTGTCCTTCCAAAAGTTCTCTTCGGAAATCATCCAGCCCGCCATGACGCCTGGAAAAAAGCCGTACCTACTGCTTTCTGGAAACATATAAGAACCATCGTATCGCCATAGGAATTCGGCGATGTACTTGCTTTTGTAGTTGTATCCTACACGGCCGAAGTAATTGAGCCGAGCTTGCTCCCAAGCGCCGCCGTCATTGTCTTTTTCCGCTTCTCCACCGGCAAACAGGTAGTCGATACTGTTGGAGATAAAGTAGCGGCGGAACGCTTCGAAGTTGTCGTTCCGAACGGTCTCCCGGTTTACACCGGCGAGCAGGTTCAACGTGTGGTCACCGAAGGTGCGGTCATAAGACAGCACACCCCCCAGCAAGACATTCATCTGGTCTTCGTCTCCCTGGGTCAGGCGTGGATCGGCGGGGCCACGCTGCCCCCGTACCAGCAGCGGGGTGACACCGTCATCTTCGTAATCGCCCTGCCACGTATACAGAAACCAAGGAACCTCCCAACGCTTGGTTTTCTGCTGGTACTTATCAATAGATGCGGTACCGGTGAATTTCAACCCTTCCACCCATGGCAAGGTGATATTTACTTCCCCATTTGTCTGGAAATAATATCTCCTATCGCGGTCGTAGCCGGTTTGGTTGGTCGTGATCACCACCGGATTCTCTCCGTACTCGATATCCGGTCCCGGCAAACCGTTTGGCCAGTACGCCGGTTCGGTGGGAATACCGCGCATCAGCATCCGAAAAATCGTCCCTGCCGACTTGGTGGGAAACTCGCGGTCCTCCTGACGGCCCAATATGCCGATTTTTGTGGTGACATACTTATTGATATTGGCATCCAAGTTTACCCGTATATCGTATTGCGAATAACCCGTCGCAGAATTCCGGTAGTATGCATCCTGATTTTGGTAGCCGATGGACGTTAAGTACTTAATATCTTCGGTACCGCCATTGATTTGCAGATTGTGTTGCGACTGGGGCGACCAATTTTTCAAGGTAGCATCAAACCAGTTGGTATTGGGGTGTCCCCACGGGTCTGTCCCGCTGGCAAACAACTGGATGTCTTCCGGCGAAAATGGTGCCGTGAGCACGGAGCCGTCTGCCCGGGTGTAGGTCCCAGTCGCATCCAAGGCAGCCTGTGCAGCTGACCATTCCGCCACGGGCAATTTGAAGACTTCTAATTCGTTGCGCATTTCCGCATACTGCACGGCATTTGCCAGCTTAGGAATGACCGTTGGCTGAGAGAACGCCTGATTGAACGTATAGGAAAGCGATGGCTTACCGGTTTGGCCACGTTTTGTCGTGATGAGGATAACCCCATTGGCCGCACGGGCACCATAAATGGCCGCGGATGCGTCCTTCAGTACCGATATGTTGTCGATGTCTGCCGGGTTCAGCCGTTCGAACCCGCCTGCCCGAGCCGGGATACCATCGATGACAATCAGCGGGCCGCTGTTGCCCAACGTGTTCGTGCCCCGTATCCGTATGGCAGCACCGTCATATCCGGGCTCTGCGCTCCCCTGGGTGGCCACCACACCTGGCAGGCGCCCCGCCAACGCGTTGGAGACGTTTACCGTAGGCGATTTCATCAATTCAGAGCTCTTTACCGAAGCCACAGAACCGGTAATCGTCTCCCGCCGCTGCGTACCGTAGCCAACGACAACCACTTCTTCCAGGTTAGACATGGAAGCGTCTACCTCCAATTGGACATCTATCCGTTCGCGGTCAGCGGTAATGGTCTGGGAAACATAGCCAACAAATGAAAAGACCAGCGAACTTCCTTTGGTTACTTCCAAACTGTAGTTCCCCTCATCATTTGTCGCTGTACCCGTTGTGCTTCCGGCCACAGCAACTGATACTCCGCCAATAGGCCCACCCTGCGCATCCGTCACTTTTCCTTGAACGGTCAGCGTACCTTCCTGTGCAAACAATGGATTTCCGGAAATCGACATAGCTATCCATAAAGCCGTGAGTAGCAAAAAAGATAACATGCGGCAGCCATCAATCCGCTTTCCTTGGATTCGGAACAATACGGCTGCACCTATCCAAGAATCCACCCGAATAGGAACACGCTCAACTAACTTTTTCATCATAATTGTGTGTTTTAATAAGTTAATAATTAAAGGGTTATTGATAAATATTTATGTATTACGGATAAGCGATAGCAACGTCTTTCCTACGGAAAAAACAAAACACAAAAAACAATAGGCCTGTTTAAGACTCATAAATTGGTTTCGTGAAAGGCAAATCATAAACGTTCCCTGGCGATAAAAGCCGTGCAAAAAGGTAGCTGCAACTTTTATCGTTAAATAAACACTTATATGTCTTTGTTGTTTTTGGCTTAAGCAGCCAATTATCGTCTAACTTGGTAGAATAACTCTAAAGCTATCAAATATTAAATACAATTCAATAAAAAAGACTGTTAAAAGCTCCCCAGGGACAGCCAGCACACCTCCACTTCATGGGATTTTGATAAAAAAAGCAGAGCGACCTTTTTCGCCGCTCTGCTCAAATAAGTCAGGATAATCAAAGTGTAATTTTCGCAGGCTGTGTATACAGGTATTCGGCCACGCCACTGGCTTTCACGCCAATCCGGGCAAATAGGTATCCCTTGCTGGCCAAAGCAGCCGGTATAGACACGTTTATGCGGATGGATTGACTCAAATCGGTGATGTCCCCTGCTACAAGTTCTGAACGGGCAGCATGGTTATTCTGATCCACAATGATGGTTTGCCCTAAATAAATGGCTACACGTTCCAACTGCCGCGAACTGTTGACCTGTCGAATCGTGAAGGTTCCGATGATCTCATCACCATGCTGTTGGAAGGATTCGTCAGTTATGACGAAATACGGGTCGATTGGCACGTCTATCGAAGCCGTTCCCCGCAGGTTTACATCGATGGAGTCGGTATTATCCACCCATGGCCCATTTCCCCGCAGCAGCACCAGCTTGTAGTTGCCGTCAAATAGACGCGCGGAAAACGAACCGTCCTGATTGACATAAACCGGAATTTTGGAAAATAGGTCATAGCCATGCTGCCAAAGTTCCAGTTCAACTCCGCCGGAACGCAAGCCCACCGGTTCCCCTTGATAGACCACCCGTCCGGTTAGCATTGACGTTGGAGCATCGTAATTGTCTTTTTCGCATCCGACGAACGCGAGGCAGGCGAAAAGAACGAAATATAAATAGCTACTTGCTTTCATGATGTATTGAATTAATGGAATGGATTTCTAACGATCTTGGGATTATTATTAATCACGGATTGGTCGATAGCCGAATAATAATTGCCCATCTGGAAAAAACGGGGTGCCCTAAAACGCGGAGCCACCATCTTGACGAACACGTATTTTCCATCCCTGGCCGCATCGCCCGGCCGTACCACGCGGTATGGATATAGTGCATATACCACAGCATCAGGGTTGCTTGCAGTGCCGTTCCACACTTCATGGGCAATCCGCCAGCGCTTGAGGTCCCACACCCGATGGTCTTCAAAAGCCAGCTCGACACGCCGCTCATTGCGTATCCGCTCTAACCCGATGGTCGCTGCTGTAACACTATTTTCGGGGAAACCGGCCCGCTCGCGCAACGTACTTAAGTAACCGGCCGCCTCGCCGGCCAAACCCAGTTCGAACGCTGCCTCGGCGGCATTCAGATAGATCTCACCCAAGCGAAACCACACCCACCATACGTCGCTCCGGATGCCACGTGTACTGGTACCCGGGCCGGAATCTAAATATTTGCGTAGGTAAAATCCGGTATTGGAAACTTCTTGGATAGAGCGATGTGGCCCGCCAACTGCTGTCAGCGTCCCTCCGTCGCCATTGGGATAATTGTTGCCGCCCCAATCCGATCCTAAATCCGATCCTTCGATTGTCTGGTACGAGTTTGTCCCTGCATTCCATACCATCACGCCGGCCTGCATTTCCACGGTTAAGCCCTTGAAAGCGGCTCCGGGATAAATCACCGTTCCATATAGCCGACCGTCTTTGTTGGCGAAAATATCGGTCACTTGATCGTAATAGATAAAATCACTGTTATCCGGGGTGCGGGTTTTCAGTTCGCCGGCCGAGCCATCCAGATACTCGTAGCTTTCCACGAGGTTCAGTGAAGGTGTCACATTGGACGAACTTAAGTTATCCTCGCGGATGCTGCGCGGGATATTGTCATACGAGAAGGCATGTCTTTTATCTTTGGAAGTCAAGAAATCCCAAGCAAAAATCACTTCGGGATTTCCGGCTTTCTGAACAATAGCCTCGTAGAAGTTCTCACCCGGATGGGGATTATTTTGGTACAGGGAGTAGGCACCACTGGTAATGATTTCCTCAGAGGCTTCCAGCGACCGCCGGTAGTAGTCAGCCGCACGATCGGCCGGTATCCCCACTTCCCCGCCGGGCGTTGTGATTGGACCGCCCATCAGGTTGTTGTATTTGGCTATGGAAGCTGCATAAAGCATCGCCCGGCTTTTCAAGGCCAACGCGGTGTATTTATTCGCTCTCGTTTTGCTGCCTTCGTTGCCGAGGTGGTCTTTTATGGCATCCAGCTCATCGGCAATGAAGTCATAGACTTCGGCTTCTGCCGCGCGTGGTGTTTGCAGGTATGCCGGGTCATCGCTGTAATTAAATATCAATTGAGTAGTAACCAGTGGTACACCGCCCATGCGCTTGACGAGCTCAAAGTAATTGTATGCTCGCAGGAAACGCAGCTCGGCATTGAATTGTGTCTTTTCTTCGGCACTTAGCGCTGTCCCGTGCGTTTCAATATTCTCCAATGCGTGATTGATATCGCGTACCAAGCTATAATTCCATATCCGCCAACGGTCGAATGGATAGGTGACAATGTTATTTCGCCCTTCCTCATTGGAAAATCCAGACCACATTGCATCATCATAGTCGGCCATCCGGCGCCATTGCGCCTGCCGTTCTTGGTTGATGTCAATGGCGTTGCGGTCCTGATCGGTCAATCCCATATCGGTTGGCAAGCGATCGTACAAGTTGGCCAATATCCCAACTAACTGTCTGGGATCATTCCATACCTGCTCTTCCAGTATAATGTTCTTCGGTTGCCGTTCCAGCCAGTCTTTCTCACAGGAGAGGAAAGCGAAAGACAGGGTACTAAGCATGATGAACTGATATATTCGTTTCATGGCAATCAAGTTTATAGCGATAAATTAAAACCAAAGGTGTAAAGCCGTTGTTGAGGATACACCAGCCCATTCGTACTGGCGATTTCCGGATCGATCTCGAATTTGCCAACGTTGTCAAGTGAGAAAAGGTTGGTGCCATTGGCAAAGATCCGCAACGCAGAAATTCCGACCCGCTCGAGGAGCCCACGGGGAATTGCGTATCCCAATTCGAGATTTCGCAACCTGAAGTAGCGCACGTTAGTGACCCAGAAATCACTCCTCCGATAGTTGACATGCGTGTTGAGATCCTTGCGGAGCGCTGGGTAAGTACCGGGAATCCATGCACTGTTGGGGTCATAAGGATCTTCCCGCCGCCAATGGTCTTCCGCAAATAACCGCAGTAGATTGCCATTGTTCTGGAAAGGGAATTTAAGTTCCCAATCCCTGAAAAACGTCTGCATTCCCGCGCCGACGAAATCGAACGCTAATGTGATACCTTTCCAGCCGATGCTGCCATTGATACCATAATTTATATAAGGCTGTGCGCCCTCGGCATAACCAATGGGTGTCACATCCAAGTCATTGATGATTCCATCTCCATTGACGTCTTTAAAAACGAGGTCTCCCGGAAGCAGTGTCCGATTGCCCTGTCCGTCTATATTGATGGGATGGTTATCAATTTCCTCCTGCGATTGGAACTGTCCAACGACCTGATAGCCCCAATTTATCCCCGTAGCTAGTCCTTGTGCATTGACGCCGGTCCAACGATCCTCAATTGATCGGCGATACTCATCGTACGAATTGCCAAACCGGGGCTTATAAGTACTCAGGCTCCGTAGCCGGGCCAATGTTCCATTCACACCGATGGAATACTGCACATTGCCCACTTGGTCTCTCCAACTGATCATGCCGTCCATCCCCCGGGTAGCGTCTGAATTGAGGTTTTCATTGGGCAGGGTGTAACCGACCTCACTGGGCAACAGCACGTCATAACGGGCTGCCGGCAGACCGGTTCGCCGACGCTCAAACAAGTCGAACTGGCCGGTAAGCTTTCCAAACACGGTAAAATCAAGACCGACGTTTCGCGTCTGGTTGGTGACCCAGGAAAGCGTGGTAATGGGCAGCCCCCGTGATCGCAGGCCGTTGACAAAGTTACCGTCTAATACGGCGTTCCTTCCGTCGTTGACGCCCGTACCCGCGTAAGTAAAACCAGCAAGGTAAGCAAAAGGCGAAAGTCCCATTTCACTACCGGTCTCCCCGTAAGAAACGCGTAATTTGAAGTCGGTCAACCACCCACCGAACCGGTCCTTGGCAAACCGCTCTTCGCTGAGCCGCCAACCGAGTGAGATGCCAGGAAAAAAGCCCCACCGGTGTTCGGAAGCATAAAGGAATGACCCGTCATAACGCCCCAGTAACTCCACGAGATACTTTTGCCTGTAGTTATAATTAACCCGGCCAATATAGCCAGCCCGCGCTTCCACCGCCCATTCATCTGCCAGGTAATCCTGCTCCGCGAATGACATGATCGGAATGTAATTGTTGGACGGTACGGTATGGATGACATTCCGAGCATTTTCGTTGTCTGACCGCTCATAGGCTGCCACCGCTGATAGTGAATGGTCGCCAAACTGCTTATCGTAGCTCAACTGGAACTGTGCAAACCGGGCAACAATATTACGTTTGTGTTTTTCCCGCCAGGGGTTCTGGTTGCCAAAGCCCGGACGGGTAAAATAGGTGTCGGTTTCGGCATCATACAGGTACGCATCGTAGGTATACTCAAAGCCGTCGAGATCCTCGTTGGTAAAATTATACGAGTACAGCCCTTTCGCTGTCAAACCGAAGTTAAAATCATACTGAGCCGTGAGGTTGACGTTCATAGCCCGCCACCAATGGTCGACATAACCCGTAACATCGCGCCGATAGGTGGCCGGATTCACGTTGACGTTGTGGGTCTGATGGATATAATTCGGGTTGTCATTCGCGTAAGGGCTTTCGGTAGGCCACATGCTGAATACGCTCAGCAACGGATTGAAATAGTCATCCAGTCCCGGCACGCCTACATTGAGACGTTTTTCCACCCGCGCACTAATCTGCGTACCGACTTGGAGTCCCTTCGCGAGGTTGCCGTTGACATTTGCTTGCAAATTTGTTCGATCGAACGAAAAATCACGGATAATGGCATCCTGGTTAATATGGCTGAGCGAGATATAGTAGTTGGAACGCTCGGATCCACCACTGGCATTGGCACTCAGGTAATATTGCGGTACGTTGGGTCGCATGACAATATCGAAGTAGTCATAACTTTGGTATCCCCTTTCCGTACCGGCTTCCCATTTCGCCAATTGATCCGGCGAGTACAGCAGCGCAGGATCCTGCCCGAAGTTCTGTGCAGATTCCAATAGCCCACGGATGTACTGCCCTGCATTGGCGGGCCGGGGGAAGCGAGTAAAATTCTGCATGCCATAGTAGCCTGTCACGTTAATGGACGTCGTCTCATTCCGCCTTCCTTTCTTAGTGGTGATCAATACCACGCCGTTGGAAGCCCGCAATCCGTATACAGAAGCCGAAGCATCTTTCAGTACGGTGATGCTCTCGATATCTTCCAGCCCTAAGTTGTTGAATATATTCTGGCCAGACACACCTGAATTAAAACCAAATGAGGTAGTGCCGTCGTTCGTACTGTACGGCACGCCGTCGATGACGTACAGCGGATTACCCAGGTTGCGGATCTGGATGTTGGCGCCATTGCCCGGCCTCGAATCCGTGGTGCGCGCTGTAACGCCGGGGACTTTTCCCACCAGTGCACTTGTTGCCGCAACAGCCGGCGTCCTGACGAGATCTTCCGATTTGATAGTACTTACTGCCCCCGTAATCGAAGCCTTCGTCTGTGTGCCGTATCCAACGACAACGACCTCGCTTAGTTCCTCACTGCTCGTTTCGAGCTGTACATTGATGGTTGTCCGGCCGTTTACGGGCACTTCCTGCGTGCCGAACCCCACGTACCTAAACACCAAGGTACCGTTACCGCTCGGTAACCGAAGTGTATAGCCGCCTGCTTCGTCAGTCGTAGCGCCATTATCGGTGTCTTTGAGTACCACGCTCACCCCTGCCACGGGTTTGCCTTCGGCATCTGTTACGACACCCTTTACAATAAATTCCTGGGAATACGCTTGGGTATAACCTCCAAACATCATAAAAAAGACCGCACTCAAGTAGATCAAGTGCCAAGAACGTGTCTTCGTTGGTTTATATTTGTTCATAACTAGTGATTTATTGATTGGTAAATAATCGATGATTCCGGAGTACGGAATGAACGCTATGGGGGCAAACCAAAGAATACTCTTTTCATAACAAATTGGTTAGCATCGATATGCTCGGGAAGCATATAATGTTAAAAAAACACTTATTCACTTAAAAAAAAGTGGCCCTTAGCTTTTAGTTTTTCAATTCCGGCCACCCGGAGTCATCCCAATACAATTGGCTAATGCGCAGTTTGGAGATGCCATTATCATGGCCGTCATATCCATGGAAAACCATATAATCCACATCGTCAAAGGTATAGACTGCATTATGTCCTACCCCATGCCATCGGTCATCTCCAGCAAGCAGCAGCTTGCCACCGCCTGCTGCGAGATCTTCTCCTTGATCATCAACATAAGGGCCTGTCACCGTCTTAGCACGCCCGACGATCATTTTGTATGTACTTTCCACACCTTTGCAACAATAATCAATAGAGGCAAATAAATAGTAATATCCGTTTTTCTTGAAAATGAATGGTGCTTCAATGGGGTTTGCTTGGGTCGATCTGCTGGCAATCGTTGGCAACTGCAGCGTATCGCCGGCTATGTCCATCCGATCGTTGGTAAGCCGGGCGATTTTCAGCCCTCCCCAAAACGACCCGAAAGCCAGGTAGGCTCCTCCACTATCGTCCTCCACCAGATTCGGGTCAATGGCATTCCAGTCGGTCAGGCCGGGATAAGATTGGATCACTTTGCCGCGATCGACCCACTGGAAGCGAGAATCAGTGGGATCCAGCGTCACGTTGGTCGCCAAACCGATACTCGAGGTGTTTTTGCCGAAGGCCGACACCGAATAATACAGGTAATACTGCCCATTGTGATAGCTGATATCAGGGGCCCAGAAGTGGCCCCTGAACGTGGGCACAGCCTGTGTTGTCCATACTGGAGGCTCGGCAAACACCGGCGGTTCGCGCTTCCAGTGTGTCAAGTCGGAAGACGACCACACCGCAATGCCTCGTCCTGTTGCATACAGGTAATAAGTATTTTCGTGCTTGATCAGTACTGGATCATGCACCCGTATTGCAGTATCCGCTTGCTGAGCATGCGTCGGCAATTTGCTCATTAAAATCGCAATTAAGGCAAACAAGGGCCTCATGGCAGTTTGATTTTGAACACGTTAAACGAATAGGGCGCTACCTCCAAACCGGGCTGTTTACGATCAATTTTCACCGTTTTTTCCTGCGGACTCACCGCTAGGGGCTCACTGATTGAATTGGCCCGATCCGGATCGTCGCTGCGCAATTCGATAAGAGCGGCGTTGCTTGGTAGCCGCCGTATCCCGGGCAGTTTCAACCCTAAAGCCGCTGCCGTACCGGCACGATTGACCACCTTGATGATCAATTCTCCCTGGTTTTTATCCAATACGGCCGAAGTGTATAAACCGCGTTGGCCTGTAAGCGGCTGGCCATCGCTCGTTATCGGCACGATGTGGGTTCCTTTATTTGTCGAATACAATTTCTGGACATAGTAATTAGGGGTACCGTAGACATGTAGGTTGTCCACCCAGATGAGATCGGGCGTCCATTGCCAACCGTCTACATGCGCAAACAGGGGCGCATAGGAAGCCAGCGTCACCACGTCGGCGTTACGCTCGACACCTGTGAGAAAGGCGGCTTCAGAAAGCGCGGTCAACCAATTATTCTTGTTGTCGGGGCTCGCTATCCGCACGCTTTGCGCAGCATATTCTCCGGCAAACACTTTCGGCCCATGACGGTCATACCCGTCATACCGACCGGCGTTTTCAAAGAACCAATCGGGGTGGCGGTAGAAATGCTCATCGATGATATCGATACTCATTTTGCGCAATTCACCATTGAGATAGTCAAAGCGTTCACCATTCGGATCGGTACCTGAGCTGGCTACAATGGCAATTTCGGGATACCTGTCCTTAATGGCCCGTCTGAATACAGCAAGCCGCTCGATATACTGCGGCCCCCAGTTTTCATTACCTACGCCAATCATCTTTAGGCCAAATGGCTCAGGGTGCCCCATATCGGCGCGTAATCTACCCCACGTCGAGCTGACCGGGCCGTTGGCAAATTCAATCAAATCCAACGCATCCTGTACAAACTCATCCAATTGTTCGAGCGGTACCACTTCGGCAGAATTGAATTGGCAGGCCATGCCGCAATTTAAAATCGGCAGCGGCTCTGCTCCAATATCCTCGGCCAATTGAAAATACTCAAAAAACCCAAGGCCGAACGTCTGAAAATAATCAGGAGTAGGGCGATGGCCAAACTCAAAATTCCACCGGTTGATAATCATCTGCCGATTTTCAATGGGACCGACCGTCTTTTTCCACTGAAAACGTTGAGACAGGTCAAACCCTTCTACGATGCACCCTCCCGGGAAACGTAGGAAGCCAGGTTTCATATCGGCCAGCATCTGCACCATATCCGCCCGGAGGCCTCCGGGCCTACCCTTCCACGTATCTTCGGGGAAGAGCGAAATCATGTCCAAGTCGATTTCGCCTTTGCCGTCAAACCAAACAGCTAAGCGGGCCTTGGGATCGGTGGCATTTGCCGAGAAGCTGACCGATTGCTTTTGCCATCCCTGTGCACCCTTCGATGGTGCTAACTTCCCCCGTCCGATTACATTTCCAGCGCTGTCTATCAACTCCATCCGCAGTGTAACGCCTGGCTTCCGCTGCCGGTACATTACCGAAAAGTCATACCGCAGCCCTTCCTTTATCCCCATGCCGCGGAAACCTTCGTTGCGCAGCCCCAAACCTTCTGGCCCCACCTTTTCTGTGTTGACACGAAGAAAACGGGGATTTGCCTCCTGTTGCTCCTGCCGGTTGAGCACCACCAAAGCACCTTCTGCCGCCTCGCCCAGCACGCTCCACCCCATCATCGGCCGGAAAAATTCAAATGAGCGGTTTTTGACCAATTCGGCGTACAGCCCTCCATCGGCTCCCATATTGATGTCCTCAAAAAACAGTCCCCACATGGTTGGGTTTACCGGCTTTTCTGCGTTGGCGACATCTACCGTCAACGTGATCGGCTGTGGCAGTGCCGTGGCGGTATATCCCACACAGCACAATATCATTAGTATTTGCTTCAACGCATTCATGATCCGTGTAATGTGAGTACAACAACTGTGAACGGTGCTAACCGCACGTCCAACATTTTGTCCTTCAGCTGAGCATCATTGAACACGGCGGGCTGAATCCGATCCGGGTGCTCGAAGGTATTATGGTCTTTCAGGTCGCCGGACGTCAGTACCCGCCCTTCCACCTTGCCATACGTCTTGTCCAGGTTTACCGTAACCCGCTGTTCTTCGGTTGGATGGATATTGACCAGCGAAATGTGGGTATTACCCAAGCTATCCAACGAAGCCGACACCGACACTGCCGGTACCTCCTCATCGCCAAACTTGTAAACCCCGGTTTGTACTTCCACCGGTATCAGCCTTGCATCTTGATGTACTTTGTACATTTCCATCACATGGTAAGTCGGCGTCAACAACATCTTTTCGCCTTCGGTGAGGATAACAGCCTGAAGTACATTGATGGTTTGAGCAAGATTGGCCATGCGTACGCGCGCTGCATGGTTATTGAAAATATTGAGTGTAATGCCTGCTATCATCGCATCGCGCATGGTGTTTTGTTGAAACAAAAATCCCGGATTGGTGCCAGGCTCCACGTCATACCAGCCACCCCATTCATCAACCACCAAGGCGACGTTCTTGTCAGGGTCATACTTATCCATGATAGCACTATGTTTGCGCACCAGTTCTTCCATATGCCAAGCCGACTTCATCGTCCGGAAATACTGTTCCTCAGAAAAAGTAGTCGACGGCCCTTTGTTACTCCAGTCGATTACAGCGTAGTGGTGCAACGCGACCCCTTCCAAAAGGTGGTGGGGGATATTCTTCATGAGTGTCTCCGTCCAATTATAGTCTCCACTATTCGCTCCTGACGCGATTCGGAAGATCCCCCCCGAATTGTTCCAGTCGGCCATGAACGTCGCGTACCGCCGGTATACATCGGCATAATAGTTTGGCGTCATGTTACCGCCGCATCCCCATGCTTCGTTACCAACCCCCCAATACTTGACATCCCAAGGTTCGTCACGTCCATTTTCACGACGTAGGTCAGCCATCGGACTTCTGCCGCCATGGTTCACATACTGTACCCAGTCTGCCAGTTCTTGCACTTCGCCGGTCGCTACATTACCAGCAAGGTAAGGTTCGGCGCCCAACAGTTCGCACATGTCCAGAAAATCGTGCGTACCAAAGCTATTGTCTTCGGTCACTCCACCCCACCACGTGTTGACGATCGCTGGGCGCGACTCCTTGGGGCCAATCCCGTCCTTCCAATGGTAGGTATCGGCAAAACAGCCTCCGGGCCATCGAAGGTTGGGAATATTTAACTTACGAAGTGCTTCTACCACATCATTCCGAACTCCGGCTGTATGCTGTACAGTGGTATTGTTCTCCCCGACATAGAAGCCGTCATATATGCACCGGCCAAGGTGTTCAGCAAAATGGCCGTAAATATGCCTGCTGATGGTGATGTCAGACGGTTGGTTTGAAAATGTGACGATAGGCTGCTGTGAAAACCCAACCTCGGCCGTCAGACATGTTGCGCCGCACGCCAA
Source organism: Parapedobacter sp. ISTM3 (assembly GCF_016533505.1). Lineage (NCBI taxonomy): Bacteria > Pseudomonadati > Bacteroidota > Sphingobacteriia > Sphingobacteriales > Sphingobacteriaceae > Parapedobacter > Parapedobacter sp. ISTM3. The sequence continues at coordinate 141,983 of NZ_JAENGN010000011.1, forward strand.
AATGCTCACCAGCTGTTTCCTTAAATGAAGTGTCATGGTTCTACGTTAAATTTTGAAATGGTACAATGTAAAGCGCTTGCCCGACTGCCCGAGCCGCGGCATCGCTGACGCATCCGGAATAACAAGGATGTGAGCACCTTCGGCAATGACAATACAAGCGTGGAAGAGAATGCTAAGAAGTAAATAGATAACCAGCATCGTCCTATCAATTTAGTTATAATTGGGCCGCTTTCGGATCAACACGAATCGGTATCACTAAATTCGGACAATTTTAATTAAACGTCAAGAAAACAATTAAAAAAAGTCGCGCATGATTTTTAGACACCGCACAACCTATTCATTTACAGATTTTTAAAATCACATCGAAAGTCTTGATTTTACGCACACAAATCAAGACATGATAAAATAATGTCATTTCCGGACAACATATCACTATAAATTCCGACAATATTTGATGTTAAAAAGCTAATTTATGTCAAACAATCCCATTTGAATCCACTATTATTGCATTAACTTCGAATGGTGAAAACCAAGAATTATGACAAGATACATAAAACAGAGCCGCATCCTTGTTGCGGTAGACTGCATCATTTTCGGATTTGATGGATATGAACTTAAATTGTTATTGATAAAGAGAGGGTTTGAACCGGAAAAAAACAAATGGAGCTTAATGGGTGGTTTTGTCCAATCGGATGAAAAACCCGAAGATGCGGCTTCCCGCGTATTAAAGCAGCTCACGGGGCTGGAAAATGTCTACATGGAGCAGCTCTTAGTTTTCGGCAAACCAAATCGGGATCCTATCGAACGTACGGTCAGTATCACATACTTTGCGCTTATTGATATCAAAAAGTATGAAAAACAACTTAGTGATGATTATCGTGCAGAATGGTTTCCCTTAAACCGGGTGCCTAAGCTCATCTTCGACCACGACGAGATGGTGCAAAATGCAAAGAATAAATTGCGTTATAAAGCAGCATTACATCCTATCCTCTTTGAGTTGCTCCCCGAAAAATTTACCATTCCGCAAATCATGACGTTATATGAACAAGTATATGACGTGGAGTTGGATAAACGCAATTTTACACGGAAGCTACGTTCTACCGGATTGCTCATTAAACAATTAGACAAAGACAAAGAAAACTCAAAAAAAGGAGCTTTTTACTATAAATTGGATAAGGCGACGTATAAGGAAAAATTTACAAAATTCCTGAATTTCGTATCAAATCCTGAATATTAGCCAAACAGACACGCGCAATAAATAAAATTTTATTTCGTTTTGCTTTTAATTGTCATTGATTAAATGTTAATTTGACACGACTAACCAGTTAGCTTTATGGATATCAGTTATGTTATAGGCGTAGATTTTGGAACAGATTCTGTACGTTCTGTATTGGTAAGTACTGCTGATGGCACGGAAATAGCGACATCCGTTTTTGAATATCCGCGTTGGAAAGCGGGTTTGTATTGCAATCCGGCGCAAAATCAATTTAGACAACACCCGCTCGATTACATCGAAGGGCTGGAATACACGATTCGCTCATGCGTGACTCAAGCGGGCAATACCATCGCCAAAAATGTTGTTGGTATTTCGGTAGATACGACCGGTTCTACACCTGTTGCTGTTGACCAGCAAGGGATGCCCCTATCCTTGCGCCCAGAATTTGCCGACAATCCAAACGCCATGTTTGTGCTTTGGAAAGACCACACGTCCGTGAAGGAAGCAGCAGAGATTAATACACATGCCGGGCGATTTGAAACAAACTACCTGCAATATGTAGGTGGTATTTATTCTTCTGAGTGGTTCTGGGCCAAACTTCTCCATATTTTCCGGCAGGATGAACAGGTACGTCAGGCCACCCACTCGTGGGTGGAACATTGTGATTGGATCCCTTTCTTGCTATGCGGCGGGAACCACGTTACTCAAATCAAGCGCGGCGTTTGCTCTGCCGGGCATAAATCATTATGGGCCGCTGAATTTGGCGGATTTCCGCCGAACGATTTTTTTGCTTCGCTGGATCCACTGTTGGACGGGTTTACGGGCAAACTACCTGCCGAAACCTTCACAGCAGCCCAAGGGGCTGGAACCTTAAGTGCATCCTGGGCTGAAAAATTAGGCCTTGCCACCAACGTAGTAGTGGGCATAGGTGCCTTCGACTGCCATATGGGTGCCGTAGGCGGACAGATCGAACCTTACTACCTCAGCAAAATTATCGGTACTTCCACGTGTGATATTTTGGTGGCCCCCAAATCCGAAATGGCGGGAAAATTGGTGCAAGGTATCTGTGGTCAAGTTGATGGTTCTGTCATCCCCGGTATGATTGGGCTTGAAGCTGGCCAGTCTGCTTTCGGTGATGCCTACGCCTGGTTCAAAAACCTATTGATATGGCCCTTGAAAGCACTAATGGGAGGCTTTGACCAAAAGGTTTCGACTGACGTTGCAGAGCGGCTGGAAAAACAAATCTTGGTCGAGCTCAGCAAACAAGCTGCGCTGCTCACGCCGTCAACCGACAGTGAATTAGCGATCGACTGGCTCAACGGCAGGCGTACGCCAGATGCCAACCAGCTATTGAAGGGAGCCATAATGGGCATCGATTTGGCGTCTGATGCACCCCGCCTATTCCGAGCGCTTGTGGAGGCTACGGCTTTCGGCGCGAAAAAGATTGTAGACCGGTTTATCGAACAAGGCATTCCTGTGAAAGGGTTGATTGCGCTGGGAGGAATACCCCGTAAGTCGCCGTTCGTCATGCAGCTGATGGCCGATGTCATCGGCATGCCCATCAAAGTGCATCGCTCAGAACAAACGTGTGCCATAGGCGCTGCGATGTTCGCTGCGACTGCCGCTGGTGTATTCAGCTGTGTAGAAGAGGCCATGCAGCAAATGGGCCAGGGATTCGACATGGAATATCACCCCAACCTCCAGCATACGGCAATATATGCCAAGCGGTATACGCAATATAGCCGCTTTGGTGACTTCATCGAAACGCAAATAACCATTTAAATGACCATGACAAACAACTACGAAGAAATCAGGCAGGCCGCATACAAGCACAATATGCAGCTGCCGCAGTTGGGCCTTGTCTTGTTTACCTTTGGCAATGTCAGCGTAGCCGACCATGCAGCCGGCGTGTTTGCGATTAAACCCAGCGGCGTAGCGTATAACGACCTCACACCTGACAAAATGGTTATCGTCGATTTTGAAGGGGTTACTGTCGAAGGTGATTTACGTCCGTCTTCGGACACGAAAACCCATGCGGTCCTGTATAAACACTGGCCAAAAATCGGTGCCATTGTGCATACACATTCGACGTATGCCACGGCATGGGCACAAAGCCTGCGCGACATCCCCATATATGGCACTACGCATGCCGACCACTTGACAATGGACATCCCCTGCGCGCCACCCATGGCCGACGAAATGATCGCGGGCAACTATGAGTATGAAACGGGATTCCAGATTCTCAACCATTTCGAAGAACATCAGCTCAACTACGAGGAAGTGGAAATGATTCTTGTAGGAAGCCATGCCCCGTTTACATGGGGGAAAACAGCAGAAAAGGCGGTGTACAATAGCGCTGTACTGGAATATGTTGCCAAAATGGCCACGCTCACCGAGCAGATCAATCCGGATGCACCACGATTGAAAGACGCGCTCATTAAAAAACATTTTGAACGTAAGCACGGGCCTGATTCGTACTACGGACAATAGTCAAGCCGAAGCCGAAAGCCACATAGCAAGACACGAATTAACGAAATATATGATCAATCTTAAAAATTTAGAAGTATGGTTTCTCACAGGAAGCCAACACCTTTATGGGGAGGAAACACTAAGGCAGGCTGCTGCACATGCCGAGGAGATTGCCAATTACCTCGACCAGGCCGGCCAAATTCCGGTGAAGGTACGCTTCAGGCCTATCGTCAAAACATCAGCGGAAATTTACGATACCATTGCTGACGCCAACCACTCGCCAAATTGCATCGGCATCATCACATGGATGCACACATTCTCTCCTGCCAAAATGTGGATACGGGGATTGAACATTCTCAATAAACCGTTGTTGCATCTCCACACCCAATACAACAGGGATATTCCGTGGAACAGTATTGACATGGACTTCATGAACCTCAACCAAAGTGCGCACGGCGATCGGGAATTTGGCCATATCGTTTCAAAAATGCGAATCAATCGTAAGGTGGTTACCGGCCATTGGAAAGACGATGAGCTGATTGACCAAATCAATGTATGGGCCCGCGCTGCTGCGGCGTGGCACGATTGGCAAGGTGCGCAATTTGCTCGTTTCGGTGACAACATGCGATATGTAGCGGTCACCGACGGCGACAAAGTAAGTGCAGAAACCCAATTTGGGTTTTCAGTCAACACGTATGCCGTAGGTGATTTAGTAAAAATCGTCAACCAAATCACTGAAAGCCAAATCGACGCGCTGATTGAAGAATACGAGCACACGTATTCCTTAGCCCCCAACGTGCAGGCAGGAGGCGATAAACGTCAAAATCTGCGTGACGCAGCTCAGATCGAACTCGGCCTGCGGCAATTTCTCACGGATGGCGGTTTTAAGGGGTTTTCCAATACGTTTGAAGACTTACATGGCTTGAAACAACTTCCCGGCATCGCGACGCAACGGCTCATGCAGGCGGGCTTTGGCTACGCCGGAGAAGGGGATTGGAAGACCGCGGCGCTGGTGCGCGCTGCAAAAGCTATGGCCTCCGGCTTACCGGGGGGCAATGCCTTCATGGAAGACTATACGTATCATCTCGATCCTTCAAACACGTTGGTGCTCGGTGCACATATGCTGGAAGTGGATCCCGCCTTGGCCAAGGGTAAGCCTTCGTTGGAGGTCCATCCCCTGGGGATTGGCGGTAAAGATGACCCGGCACGGCTTGTGTTTGATGCGGCCGGCGGCCCAGCCCTTAATGCCAGCCTTGTCGATATGGGCGACCGTTTTAGACTGGTGGTCAACGAAGTCGAGGCCCAAGAACCACAAAACCAGCTACCTAAACTACCGGTAGCGCGCGTGTTGTGGAGGCCTTTGCCTGACCTGAAAACCGGATGTAGCGCATGGATATACGCCGGCGGAGCACACCATACCGTTTATAGCCAAAACCTGACTATTGACCACTTCCGGGACTTTGCAAACATAGCCAACATCGAGCTGCTCCATATCGGAAAAAACACCCATCTGGCAGACTTTCAAAAAGAAATTCGATGGAATGAAGGCTATTACAACACCCATTGATTAACCTCAAATTATAACCCGTTATGCAACTCCTTGAGACACTAGATTGGATAATCGTCGGCATCTATTTCCTGCTGATTGCAGGCATCGCCGCCTGGACAATGCGAAAGAAAAAAGATTCAGCGCAGGAGTATTTTTTAGCCGGCAAAAGCCTGGGCTGGTTTGTCATCGGCGCATCGATCTTCGCATCAAACATCGGATCTGAACACCTCGTAGGCCTCGCCGGGTCAGGTGCAACAGATGGCGTCGCCATGGCTCATTATGAGCTCCACGCGTGGTGTTTGCTTGTCCTCGCGTGGGTGCTGGTGCCATTTTACATGCGTTCAAAGGTATTTACAATGCCTGAGTTTCTGGAAAAGCGTTTTTCGCCTACTGCGCGGACCGTGCTTTCCGCCATTTCGCTTGTGGCCTATGTGCTGACAAAGCTCGCCGTAGGCGTATACGCCGGAGGGATGGTGTTTATGGTGCTGCTTCCCGAAATCGGCTTCATGGGCCTCGACAGCTTTTGGGTGGGCTCCGTGCTTATCATCGTCCTCACTGGCCTATATACAGCAATCGGGGGCATGAAGGCCGTAGCGTATACTGAAGCATTCCAAACGGTTGTTCTCATCTTTGGTTCGGCTTTGGTGACCATCCTTGGCCTACAGGCTATGGGAGGATGGGATAACCTCCGCGCCGCGGTAGACGACGAAATGTTCAACCTATGGAAGCCATTGGTACCCGAAGGCGTGGAAGGTACCTGGAGCCCGGTCAAGGAAACAGGCCGCATGGCGTGGTATTTCAACGATAATTATCCATGGGTGGGTATGCTCTTCTGTGCGCCTATTATCGGCTTGTGGTATTGGACGACCGACCAATATATTGTACAGCGCGTACTGGGAGCCCCCAACGAAACGGAAGCCCGTAGAGGTTCCATCGCCGCTGCGTTCTTTAAACTTTTCCCCGTGTTTATCTTTATTATCCCTGGCATTATTTGCTACGCGCTGGCCTCAAGCGGAAAGATTCCGGCCTTGACCCAGCAACTGATCGGACCTGATGGCGAAATTATCCGTGATAATGCGCAGCAGGCGTTTCCACTGATGGTCGCCAATATCCTTCCCGCTGGGATACGAGGTCTCGTCGTCGCCGGATTATTGGCTGCATTGATGAGCTCGCTTGCCGGAGCGTTCAACGCCTCCTCTACCTTGTTTACGATAGATTTTTATTCCAAACTCCGCCCAAATGTGCCGCAGGAAAAACTGGTATGGGTTGGCCGTGTCGCCACAGTGGTTATGATTGTCATCGGTCTGCTATGGATACCCGTAATACGGGGCGGCAAAGGCTTATACGATTACCTACAGGGAGTGCAATCTTATCTCGCACCGCCCATTGCGGTGGTTTTCTTTGCAGGTATTTTCCACAAACGGCTCAACGCCAAAGGATGCCTGGCCGCACTTTATACGGGCTTCTTATTGGGTTTGCTGCGGCTGGCGATTGATACGCCCGTTAAACTGTCCAGTGGATTCACTTATCCGGAAGGCTCGTTCCTATGGATTATAAACAACATGTTCTTCCAGTATTACAGCCTTATCATTTTCCTTATCAGCTTGATGGTGATGTTCGTAGTGAGCTACGCTACGGCTGCGCCTGCATATGAAAAAATAGCCGGACTGACGTTCGGCACCATCACGGATGAGCACCGAAAAGAAAGCCGCGCGAGCTGGAACAAATGGGATGTAATTTTTTCACTGGGGATCATCGTACTTATTCTGGCCGCATATGGCTATTTCAGCGGATAGCCGCCGCTGACTGACAGATATGATTTGAATTTTAATTTTGAAGACTTACATTAGCCTACTTTTCCGCGGGTGAGCACACGCCAGCTCCGGACAAAAAAATAAACACATGAATACCGACAGACGTACATTTTTGAAACAAGCTGGAGCCGGACTCGCCGCAGCCTATCTTGCACCTTCCTGGCTATCCTGCTCATCGTCCAATGCACCGGCCATCACAGTTGAGGAAATCGGCTTACAACTGTACACATTGCGCGACCAACTGGCCGGTGATGCATCGGCAACACTTAGTCGCGTTGCCGAGATAGGTTATGACCATGTAGAGACCTTCGGCGCTGAAATCAACAGTGGCAGTGGGGCTTCCTTCTGGGGATTATCCGTTAAAAACCTGACTGCATTACTAAGCGACTATGGATTAAAAACCTACAGCGGACACTACGATCTTTCCGATTTTCTGACGCCAGGAAACGGCAATCTGGACACCTTAAAAGCGTCCATTGATATCGCTGCCCACTTACGTCAACAATATGTGATAGCGCCGGTACCACCGTTTCTGCTTATTGATAAGCTTACCGTCGATGATTATCTTTTCATGGCCGATCAGCTCAATAAAGGGGGCGAACTCGCGGCTCAATCCGGCGTCAAAATTGGTTATCATAATCATTTCTGGGAATTCCGTACGTTAGCAGACGGACGCAGAGGCCTGGATATTCTTATTGACAATACCGACAAAGACTTGGTCGTATTTGAATTGGATTTGTTCTGGAGTGAAAAATCCGGCACAGACAGCGCTGCTTACTTTGAAAAACATCCTGGCCGTTTTCCGCTCTGGCATATCAAAGACATGGATAAGGCCAACACCGAAACAGTGACCGGGCCTGATTACGACAGCAAGCCCGTGATGGAAATCACTTCGACAATTACCTACACGGAAGTGGGAACAGGAAGCATTGACTTTAAAAAGATACTGGCGGAAGAAAAAGCGGCCGGATTGCGATACGCATTCGTGGAGCAAGACTTAATCACCATCGATCCCTTTGAGAGTATAGCCAAAAGCTACCAATACGTCAAAAGCAATCTTTTAAGTTAGCGTGCTGACCGACTAAGCCACAACCGGCCAAATGGCTTCAATCCACTCCGGCCCGGCTACGCTGCCGAACATACGGACTGGATTGAAGCAAAGCCGGAGAAAAATGGCTACCTGAATCGATAAATCGTCCGTGTCTGATATTCGGCCTTTGGTTCCAAGACGGTTGATGGGAAATCCGGCTGGTTAGGCGAATCGGGAAAATGTTGGGTTTCCAAACAGAATGCCGAACGATGGCCATACGTCTTTCCCCCTTTGGCGTTTTGCACGTTGTCCATGAAATTGCCGCTATAGAACTGCAGACCGGGTTCCTCGGTAAGGATGTCCATGACAATGCCCGTTTTAGGACTCTCAACCGTAGCCACAAGCTGCAGCCCGGCATCTTTTTTCAACACAAAATTGTGGTCATAGCCCTTGCCAAGCACTAGCTGGGCATCTGCAGTATCAATGCGTGCACCGATGGCTGCCGGTTGCCTAAAGTCGAAGGGCGTATTGGTTACCGGAGTAAGCTCACCTGTCGGAATCAGCGTCTCGTCAACAGGGGTATAGCTGTCTGCACGGATAGTAAGTAGATGATCCAGAATGGTGCTATCACCTTCGCCGCTAAGGTTGAAGTAGGCATGATTGGTCAGGTTTACCACCGTGGCCTTGTCTGTGGTCGCCCGATAGGCGATGTCTAAACCGTTGTCCGCAGTAAGTGTGTACACCACGGTAGATACAAGTTTACCGGGATAGCCGGCATCACCGTCGGGAGAGGCATATTGTAATTCAAGGCTACTGTCCGTTACATGCTTTACTTCCCACACCTTCGCAAAGAAGCCATTGGTACCACCGTGCAGCGTGTTGGGCCCATCATTAAGCTCCAGCTGATACTGCTGCCCGTTCAATTCAAACTGCCCCTTGGCGATACGATTGCCGTAACGTCCTACCACGGCACCGTAAAACCCTTCGCCAGGTTGCCGATAAGCTGTCAAGTCCTTGTACCCAAGCACCACATCCACCAAGTCACCGTTTTTGTCCGGTACATGGAGACTAACCACGCGCGCGCCGTAATTCGTGATAGCTGCAACGGCCGTTCCGTTGGACAGCGTGTATAATTTCACGGAATCGCCATCAATTTCAGCCTCGAAATCTGCGGGTGACACCGATAGTACAGCCGACATGTCGGTGCTTGCAGATTGCTCGTGGGCAGGGCTACAAGCCGATATCGCGGCCGCAGCAACCATAAAGACAAAGGTAAACTTGTGTGTTCTGTTTTCCATGTTGAATAATTCCTTTTGGCGGCAAAGAAGCGCTTTCTCACTAACTGCATCAGTAAGCTGGCGGTTAGCCTCTGCCGGCTTCATTATTGTATAACATTAGGTTTACTAAAAAATGATCCTGCAATTAACCGTCCTCGCAACAAATTAATCACTATCTTGGCAAAGATAAAAGTAAAATCTACATATCGTTAATTACTGAAGAATTTTGATCGGACTTAAAGGCCACGATGCAGGCAGGCTAGCAAGACAAGGGCCAAATCAAACTTCTTTCGATGCGGATTTATGGCCGTACAGCAAATGGGTAAAATTACCCTTTACATCATGCCTTCCTGACGCTATTTTTACTCGATAATTAATTCATTTGTTCACCCACTAAACTGTGATGAACCGATATGAGTTGCCGCTTCGAAAAGAATATGTTCCAAAGCTTGTGTTATACAGCAGGCTCAAACCACGGCAAACACACCAGACGCAATCTCAGCTAATAGATTGAAAGAAAACAACACACTCAATAATGAAAAGGTCACTTATCTATTCCGTATTACCATTACTGGTTGTTCTAGCCTGTCAAACAGCCAATGACTCGCCAGCTGTACGCACTACCGCCAATGCGCATCTGCCGGATTCAATGATTATTCCCGTCAGCGTCGGTCGCGAGATGGTGCACAATTACAACCGAAAGCAACAGCAAAGCGGGTTGGACGTCACGTCCGACAGCCTCCAAACGCAATTTGTCTGGATAGCGCTCGAAGCGCTGGAAGGACTGGTAGACGACGCCAAAGCGGCCGGGTCAGACGGCATACGCATCTATTTTGCCACATACGGATCCAATGAAACAGCGCTTTCCTTCCCTGATGAACCCCATCATGCCGGCATGAATACGCTGGTCTTTGTGCCGACCAAAGACACGGTCGTCGCTGGGAGACACCTTCATTGGGACCACTATATCCATCAATTTACACCACAAGGTGCATGGAGCGAATTAAATGAACAAGTAGGCGTGATGAACAGAAGTGAGATTTGTCCGCCGCCTCAAAACTGCAATGGAGAAGGTGCTACACTATTGAGTAATTAGTCGTGTCGTTTCCGTACGCTCAAACTGTACAACTTATCTGTCTGTTGGTGGCGATGCGACTTCTTTGGAGAGATCACTCGCCGTTTTGGCGCCTCCACATCGCCTACCTCGCCATCGTGGTCGCCGTAGAATTATGTGGCCGATTTATGCTTATCAAAGCAAGCAGCAACCACATGATGTATAATGTCTTCTTATGGGTAGAGGCATGCTTTGTCGGAAGTTTTTTATCCTATCTCTTCCGACCTTATGTAAAAACGCAGTATTGGCCGTGGTACTGGATGCTATTATTTGGCGGTGCTTTCTTTACAGAATTTGCTTATATGAATGGTGCGGGTTTTATGCACCGCACAACGACAGGAATGTCGGTGCTCATTGTCGTCGGCTGTGTATATTATTTTTGGTTGATTTGGGATGGCAGCGATATCGCCAACATACTTGCTTACGCGCCTTTTTGGTGGGTTGTGGGGACCCTGTATTTTTACTTTGGAAGTACGGTAAGCAACTTGCTTTATGAGCAACTTTTCCTGTTGCATGAACCCCGTTATAAAGGTTCGGTGCGTTATGCGATTATGGTCATGTTGAACATTATTTTATACAGTATATGGAGTTATGCATTCTATTGCAGGTATCGGGAGCGGAAATCAATCGCCTATTACTCTACGGCACATTGATTTTTCTCATCATGCCCACTGTATTGGTTGTATTTATGGTTTTTTACCAACGGCGTATCCATGCGCACCGCCAAGCACAGGCCGCACAGGAAGCGCAGCACCAGCGGGATAAACTGCTCGTAAAGCTGGAAGCCGAAGAAAATACCCGTAAGCGTATCGCAAGTGATCTACATGACAATATCGGTCAGGTAATGAGCTTAGCTGCATTGACATTGTCTGCGGTAGACCTGAGCCAACCGGAAAAAGCTACGAACAAGATAGAAACCGTTTACCTGCTCATCACGCGTAGCATACACGAGCTTCGGCAGCTTGCGCGTCTTATTTCCGCTACCGAGATTTTACATGGCGGCTTGCAGCAAGCGATCGCAAAGGAACTTGAATGGGTGCGTGACAGCAAGGTACTTGCTGTACGCTATGACAGCCCGGCTGCACCGCCGCCTGAAATCTCACACGAGCAGGCCATTTTGTTATTCCGATCGTTTCAAGAGCTATTAGGTAACGCTATCAAACATGCACAAGCCAGCGCCATAAGCGTGCAGCTTCATCACACTCCGCAGCAGTTGGCCATCTATGTGGAGGATAATGGGATAGGCTTCCATCCCCCAGTGGATGCGTCTTCTGGGGGCATGGGCTTACCCGCCATCCGTGAGCGCATGAATCAATTGGAAGGTGATTTTACGATTCACTCTACGCCCGGGAACGGCACTTATGCTTGCCTGAAATGCCCTTTACGTTAATTGCGCCCCTATGATTAAATACGCTTTGATAGACGACCACCGCATCATCCGCGAAGGCATAATTTCCCTGATGGAAGACCATAGCGACATCATATTGCATTTCGACGCCTCAAATGGAAGTGAGATACAACGCAAAATCGACGAACTGGGGCCGCCGGATATCATCTTGCTGGACATCGCTATGCCCATTATGGACGGCTACCAAAGCATGGAGTGGCTAAGCCAGCATCATCCTGACATTAAAGTACTGGCCTTGAGCATGCATAGCGAAGAGCATGCAGCCAGCCGTATGCTTATGCTTGGTGCCAAAGGCTTTATCTCCAAAGATGTGCGCAACGCGGAGCTTGTTGCAGCGATGCGTTACCTTCATACAGGAGATCTCGCTTACCGTTCGCAGGCCCCGTCACTCACGACCCACATAAAACCGTCATTGCACCATTTACTAAATTTCTCCAACAGGGAATTGGAATACCTGCGGTTGTGCGCACAGGGCCTGTCTGACGAAAAAATTGCCGACGCAATGTGCCTGAGCAGACGTACGGTAGAAAAATACCGCGAGGCACTCACCCAACGGCTCAATTTGAAAACCAAAAATGATTTGACTAACTACGCCTTCCGAAATGGGTTGGCAACCCGCTAATTCCGCTTAACGAACATGGATATGGAACAACACCTTCAACAATTTAAGCAAAAACTCCAATCGTTTGCTCCAATGCATTCAGGTATCTGGGAAACATTGACCAAACACCTTTCCGTGATCGGTTGCCCTGCGGAACGGCCGCTCACCATGCAGCCCGGCATCTGTTATCTTGCCGAAGGCCTGATGATGCAATGCAAATACCACGCAGACACAGAACCTACTATACTGCGTTTCATACCGCAGGGCACAACAATCCCCATGAGCATGGGCGATACGGCGCAATTAAAGGCAATCTTGCCCTGTAGGTTGCTTTGGGTGGGCAAAAAAGAATTGGAACAGCTTACGGTATCATTCCCCGATCTGCGCCGACATTATGACGCTTGGATGAGTGGATGGTACCAGTTATTGGAAGATCGATCAGAACTACTGTTATTGCCCCCAAAAGAACGCAAGCAAGCGTTTATTTCAAAGTATCCGAATATGATACAATACATTAAAATCAAAGACCTTGCTATTTACCTCGCGATGCAGCCCAACTATTTAGGCGTACTTTAAACTCAGGAACACGTTTCAAAATGCCTTCCCGAAGTTAATTATCTTGCTAACTTTGTCAATTCAGTTAATTGGCAATATCCTGAATGCAGGTACGGCTTCGAAAATTCTGGTGGCAACTTGTCGGAGACCCTGAACAGCTCCCCCTGGAGCATCGGGCTTTTAACGTCATTGGTTTAATCACCGGTGTGCTGCTGCTTATTTTAATCCCACTAAATATCGCCCTGAAACTCTGGGTGGTCTCGGGGATGTTGGTGGTTATCGAAGCAATATTGGTCTTCCTGATCATCAGGGCCAGGGTTTATGGCCAGTATACGTTCAGCCTGCTGGCCTATGCAATAGCGAGCTATGTTGTGGTTACCATCACTTTCCTGTATAATTCAGGGAGCAACGGGCCGGCGTTATACCTCTTTTTGCTCACGTATCTATTTTTGATCGCTTTCACCCATCCCCGTTTTCATCGCATCTGGACTGTGCTGCATCTTGTGGTACCCGTATCACTACTCGGTTTGGAATACGTTGTCCCCCATATATTGGCGACCGATTATGCTACGCTGGAGTATCGCTATCTCGATATTGCTACCACACTGATTATCATTGTAGTCTGCACTTACAGCATCACCATTTACCTACGCGGCAACTACGAACGGGAAAAACATACGGCCGAGCAACATGCCTACAAAATTGAAGCACAAAACGAACAGATCCGCGCTCAGAATAAATTGTTACAAGAATCCAACAGTGAAAAACTACGTTTGATATCGATATTGGCCCATGACTTGCGCAACCCATTGAGCGCAATAACAGGCGTATTGGAAATTCTGACTTATGAGGAATTGCCGGCCGATATGCGAAAGGCAATGAAAACAGAACTGTTGCTCGCTGCCCGCAACACCTCTGAATTGCTTGACAACCTGCTTTCATGGACCACCGGGCAAATCAAAGGCCTGAAACCAATCGCCACCAAGATAAAACCCGAAGTTGTTATTGCCAACGTACTGGAAGTGCAGCAATTCATAGCCAACAAGAAAGGGATATCCATAACGACCCATCTCGAGGCGGACGTCAAAATATGGGCAGATATCGATATGCTAGAGTTGATCATCCGCAACTTAATCAGCAATGCCTTGAAATTCACACCGAAAAATGGCACAGTTGATATCTCGTTAAACCGAAACGCAGACAACCGTACATGTACGTTAGCGATTGAAGACAACGGTATCGGCATTGCCAGCGAGGATATGAGTCGGTTATTCGACAGGAATGTGCAATCCACCTACGGCACTGAAAGCGAGAAAGGCATCGGACTTGGCTTATATTTATCCAAAGAATTGGCTGCGCTCAATCACGGTAAAATATGGGCCCGGAGCACACCCGGCAAGGGGTCTACTTTTTTTGTATCTTTCCCATTGTACGAGGCAGAAAGTCATCCACAACCACATCAGCTTAGTTGAACCCGAAAGAAACCATTGCCGAATAGCCAAGATTAACATTACGGATTTTTGCCAAAAACTTTTTACCTTTGTACTTTGTTAACTGCGTATCAAGCCATGTAATACCGCACAACACCATTCTTATAGCATTTACTTGAAAAAGCGCCGCCAGACTTTGCCTTGCGCCGCTACTTTCACTTTTTATTTTACACTGATTAAACACATGGCAAAACAAAAAATTTTTGACACCGCTATACAACCCGAGACCGCAGTTTTGGTAGGCATCATCCTGCCCAACGAAAGCGAAGAAAAAGAACAGGAATATTTGGAAGAACTGGCCTTTTTGGTTGACACCGCAGGGGGTGTCATAAAGGGAGTATTTACGCAGCGGCTCCATCACCCCGATAGAGCCACTTTTGTAGGCACCGGCAAGCTGGACGAAATAAAGTCATTTGTGGAAGCCGAGGAAATTGACATCGTCGTGTTTGACGATGAGCTATCGCCCTCGCAGCTGCGCAATATCGAACGCGAACTAAAGGTGAAGATACTTGATCGAAGCAACCTTATCTTAGATATCTTCGCCCGCAGGGCAAAATCAGCGCAAGCTAAGACACAAGTGGAATTGGCACAACTGCAATACCTGCTTCCCCGGCTTACCCGGATGTGGACGCACCTGGAACGCCAACGCGGCGGTATCGGGATGCGGGGCCCAGGAGAAAGCCAAATCGAGAGCGACCGCCGGATGATCCTCAATAAAATCGCACTGCTTAAGGAACGCCTCAAGAGCATTGATCGCCAAGCGGAAACTCAACGAAAAAACCGGGGCCAACTTATTCGGGTAGCACTGGTAGGGTATACGAATGTGGGCAAGTCGACGATCATGAACCTGATCGCTAAATCCGACGTATTTGCCGAAAACAAATTGTTTGCCACATTGGATACGACTGTCCGCAAAGTCGTCATCGACAACTTACCTTTTCTCCTTTCCGATACCGTAGGGTTTATTCGCAAACTACCCCATCACCTGGTTGAGTGTTTTAAGTCAACACTGGACGAAGTGCGGGAAGCCGATGTGCTGGTACATGTGGTGGACATCTCCCATCCAAGCTTTGAAGACCACATCAGGGCCGTAAACGAAACGCTCAAGGAACTCGGGGCACTGGATAAACCGACCATCACCGTATTCAATAAAATCGATGCTTACCAACCAGAAAGGGAGCAGCAAGCGGATGAAACGGATACCGAAGCACAACCGACTTCGCTGGAGGAGTTCAAGCGCAGTTGGATGGCCAAGTACAACAGTCCGGCAGTATTTATATCGGCAACAGCCAAGACAAACGTCGAAGAATTTAGGAAACTAATTTACGACACCGTGGTGAAAATGCATACCGAACGATATCCTTACGATAATTTACTGTATTAAGGAGGATGAACAAGAAAGTCATTTTCGAAGATTGGGGCTTATTGGATTATCAGGTCGCTTGGGATAGGCAGGAGGCCCTCTTTGCCCAAGTGGTAAGCCAAAAATCAGCCAACCGGCAAGAAGGATTGGCAACGCCGACGATCAATCACCTGATTTTCACCGAGCACCCCCATGTGTATACGCTCGGTAAAAGCGGTAATCCTGAAAACTTATTATTGGACGAAAGCGGGTTACAGGAGAAACAAGCTACGTTTTACAAGATAAACCGGGGCGGCGATATCACCTATCACGGTCCCGGGCAAATCGTAGGGTACCCTATTCTCGATCTCGATAATTTCTTTACCGACATCCACCGTTATCTCCGCACCCTGGAAGAGGCGGTCATCCGCACACTGGCCGATTATGGCATCACAGCCGGGCGTTACCCAGGTTATACAGGTGTATGGATAGATGCGGACAATGGCCGTGCGCGCAAGATTTGTGCTTTAGGCGTACGCGCCAGCCGTTGGGTGACCATGCATGGTTTCGCTTTTAATGTCAATACCGACCTTACTTATTTCGGCAACATCATTCCCTGCAATATCGATGATAAAGACGTCACTTCGATGCAACGTGAATTGGGAAAACCCCAAGACATCAATGCGATAAAGGATCGCCTTAAGGATCATATTGCGGAGCTGTTTGGGATGGAAATCGAGTAATCCCCACTATCTTATTTTTAGGGGGACACCGTCCAGCGAATGGGTGACATCCAGCGGAACTATATTCGACACCTTTTCATTCATCCTTGACAACTCACCGAAGCCGGCGGCCAGCCGTTGCCGTTGCACGCTCATTTGCCTGCTCAGCGTCGAACGCATGCTCGGATCGATAATGCCAAGTGCGCTTCCGATCAACGGATCTTCCGCAGACCCCATTGGCGCAAAAGGAACAGTCTCAACAACTTCATAGGTCGGAGTTAGCCCATTAACAAAATTGCCTTCGCCATTTCTGTTTTTATATTTCAGCACAATCGGTTGAATACCCCAATCGTTTTCGCCTTTAAAACGCGGCGAAGAATTTACAATGGTAATGGATGCGTCGTCTTTACCTCGGGTGGTACCGCCGATATGGACGACATTGGCAGCTCCCAAAAAGGGCCTAAGGTTGTTGATTACCAATTCGCTGGCAGATGCCGAACTACCGGTCGCCAGAATAAAAACCCGGCTCAACCCCAAGTTGTTGGCGCTGACTACATTGCCATTTTCGGCACCAAACAAATCGGCGTAAGTCAATACGGCATCCCTAAAATTGTTATTGAACTCATATCGGATAAAATCACTGTTGATGTTGAAGCCTTTATGAGTCAATGCCGATAATAGCGATGCAACGCCAACATCCCCTCCGCCATTATAACGCTCGTCAATGATTAATTCGCTAACTCCTCCGGCTTTAAATCGATTAAAGGCGTCAATAAGCTCTTGCGCTTGATTAGACAAAAATCGGTTGTAAAATAAATAAGCTACCTTTGTTCCGTTGGCTGTGGTTAATATGGAATCCATGTGTATCGCCTTCTCCTGGAAGTTTTCAACCGGAGTTATCGAAATTTCTTCGCCTTCACTGATAACGTTTCCATTGATAATGCCCCTTGTAAGCGTAAAGGGCTCGTTGCCTTGCAGAGGTTGATAGTTTTCTACATATCCTTCACTATCCACGGTCAATTCAATTCCATTGACGCGTGTAAAAATGTCGCCACGCTTGATTCCTGCCAAATCAGCGGGAGACCCTTTAAGTACGTAACGAATAGCGGCACCCGCCCCCCTTTCACCGATTCTAAAGAAGCCAAAACCCAAACCGCTGGTTTTTATAATTCCACTGAGTTCATTTCTTAAATCTTCCGCATTTTGAATCCAAGAGAACCGGTCTGCAGGCCTATTCAACAAGCTCTCGAAAAAAGCTTGCGGGCTTGAATTAAAGTTAAGGTTTCTATCTTGAGGAATCGAGGTATTCCAATAATAGTAATAACGCATCGAGTCGACAATCCATTTATTAACCTCCGTATTGGTGACCTCCCCTCCTGGCCGTGGTTCGTTCTTGGCGCAAGAGGCCATCAACAGCATCGAAACAACCAATACCACCGGCAAAAATCCAATTACCGAACGGCGAGTACGATTAAACAACATATGTTAGAACAATCAATATCCGTAACTAAAAAAAATACTTTAAACTTCGAACACAACGCTAACCAGATACCTGTTGTGATCTTGAATACGAAATCGCCGTATCTTGGCTAAATAGGGTATAAGAAGCCGGCTGTGGCTCGCCTAAATAATAAACAGCGGTCTCTGCGTACCGCCCTGCAACAACAATTTCCGTATCAGCCCGGTGTTCATCAAACAAGTTGTATACCAACTCCGGATCATTATTATCCCGCGAAAGGTGCGACAAAAACAGGTGCCGCAATCGTGGCGAACGCTGCCTGATAAACAATTCCAATGCTTCCGCGTTGGATAGGTGACCGTAGCCGCTGCGAATCCGATTTTTCAAGAAAAACGGATAACGGCCGCGCGCTAACATGTCTACATCATAGTTGGCCTCAAGAAAAACGGCATCACACCGCCCAAAGAAATCCTCAACGCGTTCGCATACCCTGCCGATGTCAGTAAAAATCCCTACCGTGTATCCTTCACCTTCAACAAGGAAACTATGGGGATCAGCCGCGTCATGGTATTTCCGAAACGACGTAACCGCCAAGCCGCCGATACCGATGGTCTGCAAATCCGTAAGCGGATGCAGCAATCTGTCAGGTATGGCTAACCTGCATGCCATCCGTGTACCATCTGTGAGAAACACAGGAAGCTGATATTTGTTTGCAAGCACACTCAATCCCTTGACATGATCGGTATGTTCATGGGAAACAAAAATAGCCTTCACCTGTTGCATAGGCAGCCCCTGTCTCGCCATTCGCTTTTCGATCTCACGGCAGGAAATCCCAGCATCTACTAAGATGGCCTCACGTCCGTTGCCGACGAAATAGCAATTGCCATTGCTGCCAGAAGCGATTGAACTGATGAAAAGCGGCATAGCACAAAGTACGGCAAAAAAGACAGAAATGTTCCTAAAAATTTGTACATTTTGAGTGCTAGCATTCCGGCAAACTCAGGGGGATATTGACGGCTAAACCGCCATCGGCCGTTTCTTTGTATTTCACATTCATATCCTGTGCCGTTTCCCACATTGTTTTTACTACCGCATCGAGGCTTACCTTGGCTTTATCCGGATTGGATTGCAGCGCCAGTTGCGCAGCCGTAATGGCTTTGATAGCCCCCATGGTATTGCGTTCAATGCAGGGAATCTGTACAAGGCCCCCTATCGGATCACAGGTGAGACCGAGATGATGCTCCATGGCGATTTCAGCAGCCATAAGTACTTGCCGTTGCGAGCCGCCCAGACGTTCTGTAAGTGCGCCGGCAGCCATGGCAGAAGACACCCCTATCTCGGCTTGGCATCCACCCATTGCTGCGGAGATGGTTGCTCCCTTTTTGAAAATGCTCCCAATTTCGGAGGCGGTAGCAATAAACCGGATAATCTGGTCTTCATTTAAGCCATCGTGGAACACAATAAAATATTGGAGCACCGCCGGTATTACGCCCGCGGCGCCGTTTGTTGGTGCGGTGACCACACGGCCAAAAGAAGCGTTCTCTTCATTGACGGCCAGTGCAAAGCAACTTACCCAGTCCAATGTATACTGAAAACTGCCGCCACCGGCACGGATGGCTGCGACCCAACTTTCATAATCAGAATAGGACCGCCCGGCAATCAAACGCTTGTTAAGCTTATAAGCACGGCGATCGACAAGCAACCCGCCCGGCAGTATGCCCGTCGTATGGCATCCGCGGTAGATGCAATCACGTATGGTGGTAAATATCCGAAGAATCCCTGCTTTCGTCTCCCCTTCTGGGCGCCATGCCTGTTCATTTTCCAATACCAATTCGGAAATCTTTAGTCCGGTACGGATGCACCATAGCAGCAATTCCTTTGCATTCTGTATGGGGAATGGTAGGTCGACTTCCTGTTTATGATCATGCTCACCTTCTTTCACTACAAATCCACCACCGATAGAATAATAGGTTTCACTGACAGCGGTGCCATTGGCTAAGAGCGCCTGAAAGGTCACCGCATTAGGATGATACGGGAGGCTTTCGGCATATAGGAACAACAGGTCATCGGTATAAGAAAATGGTATTTCGTGAAAGCCGCCCAACACTAACCGCCCCTTCTGCCTGATGTCGGCCACCTTGGTAGCTACCCGATCAACGGCAAATGTCTCCGGATCATCGCCACTGAGTCCCAACAAAACGGCTACATCAGTACCATGCCCTATACCCGTCTTCGCCAACGAACCGTAAAGCAGAATGTGGATAGCCGTCGTCTGTTCAAGCAAACCGCTTTGCACCAGGTACTGCGTGAATCGCTGAGCGGCACGCCAGGGGCCAAGCGTATGCGAACTTGATGGGCCTATACCAATCTTAAACATGTCAAACACGGAGATTTGCTCCTTCATCATCGCAACAAATTAATTATGCATACATTGCAAAGGTATCGCTTTTATTCCTGCTTTACCGAAAGTCGGACGATATTCACATAACGATCACATATAGGCTATAAGGGAGGCTGCTACCTGCGCAACCGCGAGCCGTCTATAGGCATAGCTGTAAATCCGATTTTTTCCTATCTTTACCGCGGATTACGACATTGGAAATGAGCTATATTCGTGTGTACCTTGGCTGCCTAACTACAATTACCTTATTGCTTACCTGCTCTGCCAGCTATTGTCGCCCCGACCCGCCCTTGGACATACTGCCCAAACGTGAACTTCGAGGTGTATGGATTGCCACCGTAGTGAATATCGATTGGCCGTCCGCCGCTGGTCTTGATGTAGAAAAGCAAAAACAGGAACTTATTCAGCAGCTGAATAATCACCAGCGGGCAGGCATCAATGCCATCATGCTGCAGATACGACCTTCGGCTGATGCATTTTATGCGAAAAGCAAGGAACCCTGGAGTCGTTTCCTTACCGGTAAGCCCGGACAGCAGCCTTCCCCTTTCTATGACCCACTTGAATTTGCCATTATCGAAGCGCACAAACGGGGCATGGAACTGCACGCCTGGATGAACCCTTATCGGGCTACCTTTGATCTGGTATCTGCAAACACCACGAGCGACCACATCACCCGCCAGATACCCAATTGGTTTTTTGTTTACGGTGGAAAAAAACTCTTCAACCCCGGTATTCCCGAAGTCAGAAATTACATCACAGGTATTGTCATGGATGTCGTCCGCAATTATGATATCGACGGGATCCATTTCGATGATTACTTTTACCCTTATCCCGAAGGTGGCAAAACGATACCTGATGCCGAAACATTCAAGCAGTATCCAAACGGTTTTCGCAATATCGCCGATTGGCGCCGCAATAATGTCAACCTGCTGATCCAAATGGTATCAGACAGTATCCGCAGCACAAAGAAGTACATCAAGTTTGGGATTAGCCCATTCGGTATTTGGGACAACAAAAAGGACCATCCGCTTGGCTCTGCATCATCAGGACTAAGTGGATATCGCCAGTTATATGCCGATGCACTGACGTGGCTCGAAGAGGGTTGGATAGATTACATCAACCCGCAAATCTATTTCCCTTTTGGCAATCCGAATGCTCCTTATGAGGTGCTGGCCGATTGGTGGAGCCAGCATACAAACGGCAGGCATTTCTATGTCGGCCATGCTGCCTATCGTGCCAACGAAAACCGGGAAGGTTGGCGCGATCGCAGTCAAATCCCCAATCAGGTTCGGTATGCCAGGCAACATGCCAACGCTCAGGGAAGCATTTATTACAGTTCAAAACATATTGCCAATAACGCTGCGGGGCTCCGCGATTCGTTGCAATATAACCTGTATCGCTATAAGTCATTGCCCCCAAGCATGCCCTGGCTGGACAGTGTCCCACCAGAGCCTCCCTTTGGCCTGCTGGCGCAGACCTCGAAAAATCCGGCATCCGTCACTTTACATTGGCAACCGGCTGCTCCAGCCGCAGATGGCGATGAGGCATATGGCTATGTTGTATACCGTTTCAATGAGGGCGAAGAACTTGATTTAAGCAACCCCCAACATATTCTGCATATTACCTACGATAAGAACCAACTGACCTATACCGACAATATGGTCCGTCGGAATGGGCACTACCGCTATGTGGTTACTGCGATAGACCGGCTAAAAAATGAAAGCCTTCCTTCCAATGTACGGGAAATATATATCGAGTAACGCACAACGTACAATGACGCAATTTCATTTGCCATCGCCGTAGCGGAAAAATGAATTGACAGTAACCGGCAGCCTTCCTGTAGGATTCAACCTTTTGAGGATGACCTTCGCTGCAGCCCGTTGCATGATATCGTCATTTTGATAACAGACAAGAATGGTTTTTGCTTGTTCGATGCCCGGTAATCCCGCAAGGCTGTATGGATTGGCGAATAAGCAAAAAACGCTATTCATGTTGGCCAGTTCATTAATAAATAAACGTACGGTCCCGTTGTAATTCAATGTACTTCTCGGACGAATGCGATTGTCGTGCAAGGCGACGATGACCTGGCTATAGCTACTTAGTTCATTAGCCACCGCCGCCACATCATCTGCCGTCGCCTGCGGCGATAGTACGTAAAACATGTTATTATCAAAACGCCATCCAAGCATGTTTTGAAATTCCGAAATCTGCGTCAATCCGATACAGATTACTGCTGTTCGCTTGGTATAGTCCAAAGCCTTAATTAAGCTATCACTTTTCAGCAATGTCACGGAAGCATCTGCCAAGCGCTGATTAAGCGCTTCGGTCTGAGGTCTGTTGATATCACGATATAGGTTGGTCAAGTTTACCGTACGTTGCTGCTGATTGTCCAGGCCAAGCCAATACTTGGCGGCCAGAATCTTTTTGACGCGGGTATCGATATCTTGCTGCGATAGACGCCCTTGTTTGATTGCCTGCAATACCAAATTGATAGCTCGCCCGCTGTTTTCCGAAAGTTCGAGGACATCGTTGCCCGCAATGATGGCCCTCACATCTGCTTCACCGTTTCGAAAGTGCTTGACCACGCCCCTCATATCCATGGCATCGGTAAATGTAAGACCTTGGAAACCAAATCGCTTCTTCAACACATTGGTAATGATATGATGAGACAAGGAAGAGGGTAAGTTTGGCGTCTTGTCCAAGCTTGGTATATTCATGTGAGCCACCATGACACCTGGAGCGCCGGCCTTGATCAATTCACGAAAAGGGTACATCTCCAACGAATCCAGTCGCCCGGCAGTAAAGGTCAGCCGTGGTAAGTCATAGTGCGAATCTACGTCGGTGTCACCGTGTCCCGGAAAGTGCTTTAGCGTCGTGAGCAGGCCGGCATCCATCATTCCACGCATATAAGCCAGCCCTTTGCGGGTCACATTTTGCTTGTCTTCACCAAACGATCGAAAGTTAATAACCGGATTACGCGGATTGTTGTTGATATCTACTACCGGAGCGAAGTTGACATTCATTCCCAATCGTTTAAAGTCCCGTGCGACCTCCAGCCCCATTTGATATATTAAGGCCTCATTTTGAATTGCTCCCAAGGCCATTTGATAGGGAAAAGAAATGGTAGAGTCTGCTAAGCGCATTCCCAGTCCCCATTCACCGTCAAACGCAACAAGCAACGGTACTTTTGAAAGCCGTTGGTATCGGTTGATTACCTGCGCGTGGCGCACTGGCCCACCTTGGAATAACACAATTCCACCCAATTGTTCACGCTGAATTACTCCAGCTACGGAGTCAATATACCGTTGCCCTAAATCGCTATGCGCACGGACCATAAACAGTTGAGCAACCTTATCTCGGGCGCTTAGCGTATTAAAGACCGAATCGACCCATCTGTGCTGCGCATTGATGAACGGAATAAAAGCATCACGTTGCTGAGCTGATAACGTAAGCTGTAATGATAAGATGAGACCAGATGCAACAAGCGCTTTTCTGAGCATATTTAGCTAAACCTACAAAAACAATACCGATGACGTGACAACATGATACCCCCCTACCATTCCCTGCCTACCCGGTTACAATCCGTATTTCGCTTCCAGCAATTTTGCCAACTCAGCCGAATTGGTCAAATCCCCGTTGGCTTCCTTCTTCCATAAAATTTCGATGATTAACAAGAGGAGTTGCGTCTCCAATGCCGGTTTTTCATACCCCAATTCCGCAAACGCCCGTTGAATGGTAGGATATACCGGTTTCATGAAAAGCTCATGCTGCTGCCGCGAAAATTCGTGATGGGATAGACGTTCTTGCAACTTCCAAAACAAAGGCTCTTCATTGACCAATTCACGGGGCAGGTTAATCATGCTGCGCAAAAAGCTTTTGGCATCGCGATAGGTAAGCATTCCCCGATGATGCTGCAACACTCGCCTATATCCCGATTTGATCAAATAAAACAGCAGGTTGTCTTTATTGCCAAAATGTTTAAATATAAGCGCTTCAGAAACCCCCGCCCGCTGAGCGATAATCTTCGTAGAGGTATCCATGTAGCCTTTTTCAGCAAACAATAAGAGTGCCTCACGCAATATTTTTTCCTTTCTACTCTCTACTTTTTGCTTTATCATGGCATTCATGCAAAATAGAACGCAAATATATTATTCAAACCGTGGTTAAGCGAGGCCAATCGATAAAAAAGGCGACGTGGCTAAATCAATGCCCCACGCGCACTGAGAATTTGGTATACTCGCGCTCGATTTTGGGCATTTTGTTTACGAAGGCAGGCAAAAGCGCCGGTTTAAGCTGGGGGCGGCGCTTCTAGGCAGAAGCGTCCAACAGCCTCCCACCATGCTCTAGGAACGTTGCTTGCTTGGCGATATATCCGGCTTCATCAATCGGCCGTACAGCATCCGCAACGATGCTGGTGCCAAACCCCAACTGCAAGGCGTCCATCGCTGTGAAATACACGCAGTAGTCGGCAGCAAGGCCACACACGGCTACATCGGTCACCCCCTTATCACGCAGGTAACCAGCCAGACCTGTATTTTTGCGCTTTCCATTATCAAAAAAACCACTGTAGCTGTCTATGGATAATTCGGTTCCTTTTCGGAAAATAGCCTCAACACGGCGTGTGTCCAATGCGTCGCTCAACTGTGCTCCGGCCGTATCCTGCACACAATGATCTGGCCAGAGTGTCTGTTCTAACCCCTCCAGATCGATGCTTTCAAAGGGATTACGCCCTGGATGGGCCGAAGCGAAGCTTTTGTGGCCCGCCGGATGCCAGTCCTGTGTCGCAACCACGACGTCAAAGTCTTGCTGGATGCGGTTAACCAGGGGCACGATTTCATTCCCGCGTGGCACGGCTAGCGCTCCGCCTGGAAGAAAATCGTGCTGGATATCCACAATAATCAGCGCGCGCATCAGCCTTCAAATTATGGCAGCTCTTTAATCCGGATGTTTCTGAACCAAGCTTGATCGCCATGATCTTGCAAGGCTACTTTGCCTTTATTGGCAATTTTATAGTCCGGGAAATCTTTCCACTTTCCTTCCGTTTTTTCTTTATTCCACTCCGGAGTACCTTCCTGGAATTCCACGATTTTCTGACCGTTGAGCCAATGCTCCACATGACCGTTGTTGTAGACGATCTTGCTGCTATTCCATTCACCTACTGGATTCAATTCCTTCTTGGCATTATCCGCTGGGTTCATGGCATAATTCGCCCCTGCTTGCTGCCAATTTTCCAGCGTACCTGGAAAACCGATATCATCTATCAGCTGATATTCAGGCCCCGTTTCATAGGGCGCCTTGTATTTCTGGTCCTCCACGACGTGGTACATCAGCCCCGAGTTGCCACCCTCGGATATCTTCCATTCCCACTCCAGTTCGAAATTACCAAAAGACGCATCGGTAACAATATCACCGCCGATGTCGGCACCACCCGTTTTGCCGAGGCAGGTGAGCACGCCATCTTCCACGATCCAGTTATCTACCACAGCGTCTCCTTTATTAAACCCATGCCAACCAGCAAGGCTTTGGCCGTCAAATAAGGAAATCCATTCCCGCGTAGCGGCGTCTTCAGCCGTAGCGGTTTCAACTGTTTTTTGGTTTCCTTGATTACATGAAAAAGCCATAGCAGTGAAGACAGCTATGGTGGCTAAGCCTGTTTTTTTTCTCATAACACTGATTAATTGATTTATGACAAACAAACTTAAGTAAAAAAATTCACTTGCTCAATTAAAGTGAAATTTGCAATCCGATAATCCCGCCAATGAAAAATCCACTGAAATAGTCTTTTCCGCTGTGTGTCCATAGATATCGGTCGTCCCTGATGGCGGGCTGATCAGCCTCAAATAGCAAATGATTGAATGTAGGGCCGGCAAACAGCTCCAAGCCCGGGACCACCCGATAACCAGCCAACGCACGGAAACTCTGCTTATTATAGATACCGTCTTCAAAGCTTGTCATGGCTGCACTGGCCAGCTCTGCATTTAGGCGGAATGCTTTTTGCGCGATAAGATGTGCGCCAATACCGCCTTCAAGTATATAACGTGCTTCTTCATGCTTGAAATTGTAGCCGATACCGAGAATACCGTATAACACGTTCCCCCCAGACCGAAAAGTCAGCAGGCTACTCCCCGCTTCGTCGAGCGTCACGCCCAGTTGCAGTTCTCCTTCCTTTATAAAATTAAGTATTCCAATTGGATAGTCACTCGCTTCAGCAACATTGATCAATCCGGCTACCTGCACACCTTTCACCCGCTTGGCAACATTGACCAATCCAGCCACTTGTGTGGTCACATCACCGGCTTTGTTTATCACTCCCGCTATTTGAACACCTTTTGCCTCCTTACCCGTCAAGTTTGCAAGCCCGGCTATTTGTAGCCCTTGGGCGCTATCTTTTATATGATTCAGCATACCCGCCACTTGCGTACCCTTAGCGTAGGTGATATGGTTAGACACCCCCGCTATCGCCACTCCATAAGCCTTGCCTTTGACAATGCCGGAGACACCGGTAATGAGGCAGGCATCTTCTTGCTGGGAAACACCCGAAATCAAATGCAACGAAAACCTATTCGTGTCAACCAAGGCTGTCTTGCCATTCGTGCTCAACGGATAAATGATACCAACATGCACTTGGTTGGTTTTACCAGCCTGTGCCAATAAATCAACGGTGCAGACCAAGATCGTTATTAAGCAAACCATCACTTGAATCATCATACGGGTAGTCTTGTTTTTTTTCATTATTGTTCCTTTTTCGGCTTAGGACAACCATGAGGCATACTACCCTTACGCCACAAATGCTAAAGGAATAAAAAAAGCATCTGCCATTGGACAGATGCTTTCATATAGCCAGGAGAGAATCCTTATAACAACCCCTTCGCCAGCAGTGTCTCTGCGATCTGTACCGCATTGGTGGCGGCACCTTTGCGCAAATTATCGGCCACCACCCAAAGGTTGAGTGTTTTAGGTTGGCTTTCATCTCTGCGAATACGCCCCACAAACACTTCATCTTTTCCATGCGCATCTTTGGGCATTGGATACTTTAGTTGGGCGGGATCGTCAACTACGACCACACCGGATTGACCGGCTAACAGGGCACGTACTTCTTCGACGTCAAAATCATGGGCAAATTCAATATTCACAGATTCGGAGTGACCGCCGATCACCGGAATACGGACCGTAGTAGCCGTTACACGAATGTTGTCATCACCCATAATCTTGTTCGTCTCCTTTATCATCTTCATCTCTTCCTTGGTGTATCCATTTTCCTGGAATACATCAATCTGTGGGATGACATTCAAATCAATCTGATAGGGATAGGCCTTTTCCCCTTCGACGCCCGCGCGTTCGTCGTTCAACTGCTTCACGGCCTTTACACCGGTACCTGTTACCGATTGATAGGTAGAGACGACCACCCGCTTGATGATATATTTTTCATGCAATGGTTTCAATACGACCACCATCTGAATGGTCGAACAGTTTGGATTAGCAATGATCTTGTCACCGGCGGCCAATACATGTCCATTGACCTCAGGAACGACCAGCTTCTTGGTAGGGTCCATTCGCCAGGCCGAAGAATTATCGATCACCGTAATACCCGAATCAGCGAATTTTGGCGCATATTCCAGCGACGTACTGCCACCTGCCGAAAACAGCGCCACATCGGGTTTAAGGGCGATGGCTTCGTCGGGTGTGACCACCTTATACTGCTTTCCCTTGAATTCGATCTCCTTACCCTTGCTGCGCTCAGAGGCTACAGGAATCAATTCTGTTACGGGAAAATTACGCGCTGCTAACACCGTTAACATCTCCGAACCCACCAGCCCGGTCGCGCCGACTACTGCCACTTTCATTTTTTGTTTCGTTGTTTTGTTAATGAATTTAATATTGTTTAACTTTAAACTTTTAAAAGCTGCCAAACATACAAATTTTGGCTCAACTTAGCGACAAGGAATTTCAAAAACCTTCGTCCGAACCCATTGTCTATCAGTCTTCAAAACGATGAAACTATTGAATCGCCAATCCCAAAGGTTATGAACCGAGCGTTCGCTACCTAAACGATAAATACCAGGAAGTGAAAAACAGTTTATTTTCATTAAGTTTCTTGTTGCCTTTATTATGCGGTATCCAACCCTTGTGGATAGAACAGAACGTATCCAGGCCACCAGTACATCGGGAAACCAAGTTATTACCTGACGATACCACAGGAGCATCTTTTTTCGACGACTTTTCCGCTGGTTTACTTGCCCATTGGTTGGGGCATACGACCTCCTTTATCCCGGCCGATAACCGTTTACAGCTTAATCCGGGCGCGGTTGCTCCCGCTTTCATCGCCATCCCTTCTGCGCGTTTACGGAATACGGCATGGGAAGCGGGCATACAAGTAGACGACGTACTCACGGCAAATAATTTCATTAGGCTTTATCTTGCATCTACCGCATCATCGCTCAATGAACCACTTCAGGGCTACCATCTTCAAATCGACGGTACCGACGGCACGCACATCTACCGCTTATGGCGGCAAAATGGCAATACACGTACTGCCATTTTCCAAAGCAAGGCCATTGCCAACCGAGGAAATAAATTCCGCGCACGCATACGGGTCACCCACAGCATTGATGGGCAGTGGCAAATACTGGCCGATGAGTATGGCAACGGTACATTCAATGCGCTATACAGCGAAGAGGGGGTGGCCAGCGTAACCGATGCGACATATCCCTATGGAGGGTACGCAGGATTCTTTGTCAACTTTTCGCCAACAAGGGCGCAAGACTACCGCCTTGATTATCTACTTATCAAACCGCTCGATCCGCCAATAGATACCATTCAATCAAATGGAATCCAGCCCGGTGACATCCTCATTAACGAAGTGCTTTCCAACCCGAAACCAGCAGGGGTGGACTTCATTGAAATCTATAATCATTCCAATAAAACAATCAATTTGCAGCACATCGAAATAGCCAGCGTGAATTCGAGCGGAACGCCCGGCAGCCGCAGAAAAATTAGTGAAGCCCCCCTCGCTTTTTATCCGAACGAATATAAAGTCTTGACGACTAATCCGCACATCATAAAGCAGCATTACCCGCATAGCAATCCAAACGCTTTTATCGAAACGCCCATGCTTCCAAACTTCAATAACGCACAGGGCGGTGTTGTACTTTACAGTGGGAAAACAACAATTGACAGTCTCTTTTATACACCAGCGCTGCAGTCACCTTTTATCTCCAACCACCAAGGCATCTCGCTGGAGCGCCAATATTTTTCCAGGCCGACCAATGACCCAGACAATTTCCGGTCAGCGGCCAGTCTGGTCGGCGGCGCTACACCGGGTTATCAAAATTCACAACAACCAGTACAAGAATATACTGCAAGCATTTTTTTGACCTCAAAAACGTTTTCACCGGATAACGACGGGTTTGAAGACGAACTGGAAATCAATTACCAGTTTCCCGATCAGGGGTTCATGGCCACGGTAAACATCTACAACGACAAGGGGGTGTTGGTAAAAAGGTTACAACGCAACCAAAGTCTGGCTAATAAGGGTACCATTACCTGGGACGGGCTCTCCGACGCTAACCAGCCGCTCCCCGTAGGTATCTATATCGCCGTCATCGAAACCTACAACGCACATGGCGCACGAAAAGTGTACCGCAAAAGTTTTGTATTGGCCGCTAGGCTGTGACGAACATGGAAATTTTGCTAAGTTTGCACCCAATGGAAGAGCGGATAATCATCATTGGTTCAAACGGTCAAATTGGAACGGAGTTGGCCATTGCTTTGCGGGCCAAATTTGGCGGAAAACAGGTAATTACATCGGATATACGCGAGCCTCAGGTACCGGATCCAAGCGGCCCTTTTGAAACGATCGACGTTTTGGATAAAAAGTCGCTGCATCTGCTATTCACCAAATATCGGCCTACGCAGGTTTACCTTTTAGCGGCCATGCTTTCCGCTACCGGCGAAAAATATCCACGCCAAGCTTGGGATCTCAACGTCAATGGGCTGCTGAACGTACTGGATTTATCCCTCGAGTATGGCGTCAGCAAAGTATTTTGGCCCAGCTCCATCGCTGTCTTCGGACCCCATTCGCCCAAAATGAACACCCCGCAATACACCGTCATGGATCCCAATACGGTTTATGGCATCAGCAAATTAGCGGGCGAGCGCATATGCGAGTACTATCACGGACGTTATGGGCTCGACATCAGGAGTATCCGTTATCCTGGCATTATCAGCTGGAAAGCCGCTCCTGGCGGCGGGACGACCGACTATGCCATCCATATATTTCATGAAGCCCTAAAAAACGGTACATACTCCTGCTTCCTTTCGGCAGACACGGCATTGCCTATGCTATACATGGATGATGCCATCCGCGGCACACTGACGTTAATGGATGCTCCGGCAGACGCACTGCATATCCGCTCAAGCTATAACCTTACCGGCGTTAGTTTTACACCAGCCATGTTGGCCGATGAAATCCGTAACATCATTCCTGAGTTTACCATCACCTATGCGGAAAACGATCCGCGCCAAGCTATAGCCGACACGTGGCCCAATAGTATTGACGATACCGAAGCACGCGAGGATTGGGATTGGCAACCCCGATTCGCCTTAACCGACATTGCCGTAGATATGATTACAAACCTTAAAGAAAAAATACATTCAGAAGATGGGAAGAGCATTTGAGTTTAGAAAAGAACGCAAATTTAAACGCTGGGCCAAAATGGCCGTCCAATTCACCCGTTTAGGAAAAGAAATCGCTATCTCCGTTAAAGAAGGCGGACCGAATCCCGAGGGCAACTCCCGTCTGCGGACCGCCATTCAGAACGCGAAAGCGGTAAACATGCCCAAAGATCGCATCGAGGCGGCTATCAAAAGGGCATCAGACAAGGACGCCAAAGGATATGAAGAGCATGTCTATGAAGGCTATGGCCCGCATGGCGTGCCTATCCTCATTGAAACCGCAACTGATAACACGAACCGTACAGTAGCCAATATCCGCAGTTATTTCAGCAAGGCTGGCGGAACGCTCGGTAAGACGGGATCACTCGATTTTATTTTTCAACGTAAATCGATTTTTCGCTTTACCGTGGCCGACGACGTGGATTTGGAAGAGCTCGAGCTAGAACTCATTGATGGCGGACTGGAAGAGTTGTACGTAGAAGCCGACGAGGAAGGAAACGACATCGTGGTTGCGCAAACTTCATTTGAAGACTTTGGCAACATGCAACGCTTACTCGAAGAAAAAGGGATTGAAATAAAAAGTGCCAAGTTAGAGCGCATCGCCCTATCAAATACCGAAGTTTCCGAAGAAGATGCGGCGGATGTACTTAAACTCATTGATAAAATCGAAGAAGACGACGACGTACAGGCGGTATACCATAACATGACCTAATGACTTTCGAGGAATTTTTCATCAAAAAGCGGATTAATTTGGCGCAACTGCGCCAAGCCAAGCCCGATTTGTATGATGAGTTCCGCAGTCATTATGATCTAATGGGAGAAAAAAGTTTCGATCATACAAAAAAATACTGGTTCAACCGGCTACGGAAAGAATACCTATTAAAGGATAAGGAGCTATTAGCAAATACATCCACGGCCGACGTCCGCGAGGTTCAAACGCCGCCAATCGATTCGGCCGATATACCTACTCCAGCAGAAGGAAGCAGCCCGCCAGTCAAACCACTTGGATTCAAACCGCGATTTAAAGCCGGAAGTACTCCGCCTAAACCGACTATCCCAAAGGCGTCCGACCAGGAAGTACCTCAAGACGGCACCAAAGCACCTACACCGGCAGAAGAAACCAGCCCACCAGCCAGACCACTTGGATTCAAACCGCGATTTAAATCCGCTTCGCCGGCAAAGAAGGCTGCAACCAAAGACGATACCGCTAAAGCAGAAGAATCAGCACCCTCACAATCGTCAAGCGAGAAGTCGGATAAAACAATCCATCGTCCCGAAAGCAATCCAAAAGCAAATGAGGCTGAACAGTCGCCGGCTAAACCAATCGGGTTTAAACCACGTTTCAAGCCTGGAGTAACGGGGAAGAAAACCGACGACGAACCTAAAAATCCGTAGCAGATCTCGCTATCGTCAATTACGTACTCTTTTGGTTGGCATAGCCTAAGTTCCGTCCTACACAGATCATATACCACCCCCACTACCTCCCATAGGCTATTAAGGAAAAAAACGAAACCATTGC
>NZ_JAENGN010000012.1:0-166269 GCF_016533505.1 Parapedobacter sp. ISTM3
AAGAGGCTTTGAATCTTAATCCAAAGCCTCTTTTCCACTCTTTCGTATCCCTTCGCCGGCATTATCCGGATCAGGTTCGATGGGTTTTTCTCAGGTTGTTAAACCACCCCTTACGATAAGAGCTTTGTAATAACCAACAAGGGGATTACCTTTTGGTTTTGATAAATTTATATTTTTCTAACACTAACTTCATCCATAGTGAATTAACAGAATGGTGTGACATAAATTATTACGCTTTTACGGTTATTCGATGTCTATATGGATAGTCCTGTCCGTTCGCGTGCTGTGGGCTGAAACCTCACACAAGTCTCTTGGGGTAGGTTATCTAATAGCGAGATAATAAAGAATACTTGTTTGCAAGTATAATTTCACGTGTAAATAAAGGAAAGAGAATAAAAAAGGAAGTTGTTTTGAAAATGCGAAAGGCCCGGCGCTTTGGGATTGCCGGACCTTTCTTATCAACCTAAACCATTTTAATAAACGTAGCATGACCAGCGATATTGTGCCTGCTTCGTAATTGATTCGTATTAGGCAGCCACTCCCCCGCGGGTAGTGCGCCGTCCCACCAGATGCCTGATATTATTGCTGTGTACCTGTAGGCAGTGTAAACCAAAACGTGCTTCCATACCCAACTTCGCTTTCAGCCCATAGCCTGCCATTGAGCCTGCTGACGATCTCATCGCATAGATATAAACCGATACCTAAACCTGATGTGGTATGCTGGGTGATATCGTCAACCCGGTAAAACCTTGAAAATATGTGCTGAAGTTTGGCCGCAGGTATGCCGCGCCCGAAATCCTGGACGCCCACCTTTATCTCGTCTTCCGTGCAATTGAGACTAACTCTCACCTCGTCCGCATCAGGCGAATACTTAATGGCATTGGTGAGCAAGTTGGTAACCACCTGCTCGACACGCAGGTAGTCGCTGTATATTATACACGAATCAACCGTGGTATCAAACACAATGCGGTATTTTTCATTGGTATGCGCGATGAGCTCGATGGTCTCTTCCATAAGTTTCTTCAGGTCGAACGTAGCCATTTTCAGCTCAAGTTTCCCTGCTTCGATTTTGGATATATCCAATAGATCGTTGACGAGCGTTATCAGCTTTTTCATCTGACGCAACGCCTTTTGAATAAACTGCTTGCTTTGATCGTCGAGAGGCAGTCTTTCCAATATCTGCAAATAAGCATTGACACTGGTCAACGGTGTTTTCAACTCATGGCTTGCCAAACCAATGAACTCATTTTTTTTGTCATTCAACGCCTTAACTTCTTCATATAGCTTGGCATTGTCCAATGCAATGGCGGCTTGGGCAGCAATCGAGACTACCAAGCTTTCATGGTCTGCGGTAAACTTGCCCGGCTCGGGATGGCCGAGAAACAGCCCGCCCAGTACCCGTCCGGAACGCGACGATACCGGTACAGCGAGGTAACTTGTTACCGGCAGATGGCCTGCTGGCATGCCATAATGCGGCTGATTCCTGCCATAACGGGGGTCTTTCGTGATATCGTCCACGCGGACGGCGCCCTGACCGGAGAACGTGGGATGCAACATCGCTGTGTCGCGCGGCATACCGATATCTTTAAAGGCTTCAGGTGTTGCGCCGGAAAGGGTATACAACACGTGCGACTGTCCGTCGCGGTCGGTCTCGTTATAGAAGAACGCACCGAACTTCGCCCCCGTCAATGCCGTTGTGCTATCGGTAAGCTTTTGCAGTGTTTTATGCAAATCGAGATCTTCGGAGAGACTATTGACCATCGAATTGATGATTTCCAGCCGCTCGGTATAGCGGCGGGTAGACTCCTGCGCTGCTGTTTCTGCGCTGATGTCACGCGCGATTTTGGATGCGCCGATGATATGGCCATCATCGTCGACCAGCGGCGATACGGTGATTGACAGCGGAATCTCGCGCCCGTCCTTGGTCACCCGGATGGTATTGAAGTGATCTACCCTATTGCCCGCACGGATTTCACCGATAATATAATCCTCCTCAGGCAGGCGAGCGCGCGGGATGATCAATGAAATATGCTGGCCAATCGCCTCCTCCGGGGTATAGCCGAACATCCGCTGAGCCGCTTTATTCCAGCTGGTAATCATGCCCTGAAGCGTTTTACTGACAATCGCATCGTCCGATGTTTCCACGATTGCGGCCAGCCGTGCTTTCCGCTCGACACTCTCCTGGAGCGCTATCTCGTTTACCTTTTGTTCCGTAACATCCTGCACACAGCCGATAAACCGCAGTGGGTTGTCGTGATCGTCAAAATAAACCTTACCTTTTGCCCGTATCCAGCGCAACGGCTTGTTTGCGTGGCCGCCGGTGCGGTATTCGATATCATAGCGTCCGCCGGTTTTGGTCTTGTCAAGTGCATCACTGACTGCCATCTGCACGTGTTCGCGGTCATGCGGGTATAAGCCATCCAGAAAATCCTTTTCGTAAGTCACCTGGTCCTCATGATCAACACCGAACAGTGCCCTGCACCGCTCATCCCATTCCAGCTTGCCACTTTTAACATCCAGATCAAACATGCCGAGCTGCGCTGCTTCTTTGGCCAGCCGGAACTGCTCGTAAGCCCGTTCTGCTTCAAACTTTGCTTTTACCTGCGCAGATACATCAGTGGCAATAGCTATCACGCCGGTGATCGCACCGTCGCCATCGCGATACGCCTGATAAACAAGGTTCTGATAGACGGTATCGATTTGTCCATCGCGCAGTAGCATGATAGGTTGCTCGTAAGCTTGGTAAGTTTCGCCCGTACGGTAAGCGTGATCGATCCATTGTTCGAGCCCCTGCCCCATAATTTCGGGTAGCGCCTCGGCGATTGGTCTGTGCATCACGGTTTTCCGCGGCCTTCCCCATAGCGCTATCATCAAGGTATTGGCCACCTCAATGACATGTTCCGGTCCGGTCATAAAGCACATGGCTACCGGTGCCTGAAGAATCGCATTATAGAGCATTTTTTCGCTTTGCTCAATGCGCTGCTTGGCCAGCACCGCATCCGTCACGTCTGCCGCGGTGTTCATGACCCCATATATGTTTCCGGCACGGTCCTTCAACGGTGTGAAGCTGTAGTTGAAGTAAAACGTCTTCCGCTCGCCAAGGATGACTAGATCCACCCGCTGGTTCCGGGCATTAAACGGTACGCCGGTGGTATACACCGCATCAAGTTGTTCATAAATCTGCTGGTCGGCCAATTCAGGCAACACCTCCGCATACCGTTTTCCGATCAC
This sequence comes from Parapedobacter sp. ISTM3, assembly GCF_016533505.1. Lineage (NCBI taxonomy): Bacteria > Pseudomonadati > Bacteroidota > Sphingobacteriia > Sphingobacteriales > Sphingobacteriaceae > Parapedobacter > Parapedobacter sp. ISTM3. The sequence goes on from NZ_JAENGN010000012.1 coordinate 3,232, forward strand.
GTCACTCCCCTTTCCCCAAACGTCTATAATCGCTTGATTGGCTTCTACGATGCGCATTTCACGGCCGGTGTAAACCGCGATCGGGAAGGGAGCGTTGGCAATGATACTGCGCGTCCGATATGCGCGCTCCGCGAGCCCGTCGGTAGTTGTTTGCAATTCGTCAGCAACGGCAGCGGCCTTCTCTTCGATTGCGTCCGGTTCGTCGTTTGACGGATAAGTAGCGCGGTGCGCGCCGCCCACTCCCTCTCCCCCGCCCCCGGGCCCTGTGAGCTCCTCGATATCCATGCATGCCCCGACATAGCCGGCAAACGTGCCGTCAGCGAGGTAGTGGGGTGTACCCGCATCTACAACCCAGCGATATGCTCCATCATGCCTTCGCAGCCGGTATGTCAACCTAAAGGCTTCGCGAGCATCAAAAGCGACCGCATAGGCTGTGGAACAACGGCGCTGGTCATCCGCGTGGATACCCTCCGTCCAGCCACCGTTCCGTTCTTGCTCCAATGTTCGGCCGGTAAAACGCAACCAACCGGAACTGAAGACATAACGCCGTTTATCGGGCGAGGCGATCCACATCATCGCCCGCGCATGGTCGACAAAGATGTTATTTATTTCGCCGATCGGCTGAAAGGGCTGCTTTTGTTCCATGATGCAAGTATAGGTATAACGCACAATATTTCATCAGCCATATCGCTCCATTATTTAACTGGTATTAAACGCTGGCGGGATGCCCAACGATGCAATCGCTGATTGGAAGCTGGTGAAGTGCGATAGCCGATAATGACGTTGACAACGCCATATCCGTCTTGCGGTATGCCCGGTACCTTGGCCGTGACAAAGCGATTTGTTTCCACGGCATGCGTCCGGCGTATAACCATGTCATCTGCCCTCAGGTCCGCAGGCAGCAACAAATCTGTCACGTTAAGTTATCGGCAATTAAGGGTCCAACGGTTCGTCCGGGTCGATGGTAAGAGCTTCCAGCCGGGGTTTAAATTCGATGATCACGTCGCTGACCCGCCTGCCCAATTCGTAGGGTACATATCCAAGTTCGTTGATACAACGGTCTTCCATCTTTTCAACGGCATCAATATGTGGCACACTGCTGGTGACAATAGCAAACCGATCGGCCGGAAATCCGTAAGTAAGCATAATCCGGGCAGTATTACGAAGGTTGGTCGTGGTATGCCGCGCATGGGGTTCAATCAGAATGGCTTCCTCGGGAACACTCAACGTCTCCATGAGGTATTTCTTCATTTCGACGGCTTCGATATAAGGTGTTTTATAGGGGTGCACACGCCCGCCCGAAACCACAATAAAGGGAGCCAACCCTTCGAAATAACTACGCGCGGCCATCCGGGCACGAAGCATGCCCCCCGGACTGATGGGCTGATGGTAGACTGCTGGCCCTGCGCCCAATGTGAGCAGCAGTGGGTAAGGATAGTTGTCAAAGTTTGTTGTCTTGATGGCTTCGAACGCCTTTTTATTTTCCAGTGCTATCAGGGGCTCCAATTGCGCCGCATCCCACCGTTCATTGACTTCCAACAAGCGTACCGCGGTCAGCAGCGTCTCATAAAAAACGTGATGGGGCTGCCGGATATCCTTGAGTACATCCTGCCTGACATCCAGCAACAGGGCTAAAAACGACTTTTTGGTAATATCAAAAGCAATCGAATCGATGAGTGGGTAATTTGGCCGCTTACCTCCTGCATATACGTCGATGGTGTAATTCATGGCGTTTAAATCCTGTCGCAATGCTTTTTCGATGTAGCGCATGGCGGTCGTGTGCTCGGAAAGACCGTATGCTTGCGAGGGAAGCAATCGGCTATCAAACTTTTCTTTCAATGCATCGTCTTCCATTGAGTGCCTGGCAAACAAGGCTACCAGGGCATCGATTTCGTCATCACGCCATTTGAATGCGTCAAGGAAGCACGGCACATCCTGGCAGGCCAAGCTGCTTAAGTACCGATCGTGCCATGAGGACAGTATCTGCTGAAATTCCGGTGCTGCCAAAATTCGTTCGGTCAGCGCGCTGTCTTGGTATAAGAGAAAGGTGGCGAGGTAATTTTTTGCAATGACCCAGTCCTGAGGGCTGCGATAGCTGGTGTAATCCTGGCACTGGGCCTCTTGGGAACCCCCCATCGCCAGTGCCAGAATCAGCATAAAACAACTCATGCATGTTCTCATAAAGTTCAGCAACTTTTTAATATCCCCGATTTTGGTACATCCGCTCGGGATCCAGTTTATATTCATCAAATGGAATCGGATAATACCGATCTTTTGTTGAGATATTCGACAGCTGTGCATTGCCGTAATCGGCTTGGCTTTTAGTTCGGAAATAATCGACCAATTCCTCCGCGTTGTAATTACGAATCAAGTCAAACCAACGGTGGTTTTCGAAAGCGAGCTCAACACGGCGCTCATGCAGGATGGCATCCTTTAGCGTAGGGTATTTTGCGTTGTAGGTGGCATCCTCACGCGCAATGGCATAAGCCGGCAAGCCGGCACGCTCACGCACCTCATCCAGCAATGCGATGGCTTCTTCGGTTTTGTTTAGGTGCATCTTTGTTTCGGCCAGGAGCAGCATCACGTCTGCATGACGGATGAGAATCCAGTCGTTTCCTCCCCACCCTGCCGTCCCGGCTGCATCACTGTTGTCCCTGAACTTTGTAATAAACCAGTCGTTTACTTGGGGATGGGCCGCAAACCTGACAGAAAACTCCTTCCGAATGTCATTGGGTTCATAATCGTTTACCAAATCCAGCTTAACGTTACCACCGATCCCGGTGGAGTTGAACTGCGAATTGATGGTTTCGCCGCGCGCTTGGTTATTTCTCGCGATGCTGGAGCTGTAATTCTGGTCGCCCTGCAAGTATTGGATCTGGAAAATAAGCTCTTGGCAGGTATTTTTCTTCGTGACATCAAATACGTCTGCGTAAGGGATCTCCGTGAGTTTATTAAACGTACGCATACCATAAGCTGCCGTCAAGTGCTGCTCGGCCTGCAGAAAGTTATCGGCTTTGTTATCGGCCAGCGTAGCGCCCATGGTCAAGTAAACTTGCCCGAGCAGGGCATGGATGGCGGCTTTCGAGGTGCGGCCCACTGCATACTCCCAATGAGTATTGGGCAAATCGCTTGCCAACGCGTCAGATAGGTCGGCCACAATCTGCTGGTAAACCACAGCTTCCTTTTCCCTGAAAGCAATTTCGTTTGCCTCTTCCTTAGTCCGAATTTCATGGATGGACAGCGGAATATCGCCGAACTTCCGCACCATGTGGAAATATAGCAGTGCCCGGACGAATTTGGTCTCGGCAATATAGCGCTGTTTCAACGCTTCGCTGCTGAAGACTACTTGGTCAATACGAGACAGCAGCGTATTGCACCTTGCAATGCCATCATACATGGATGACCAATGCGTGCGTAGATAAGTATTTCCGGCCAGCAAGGAAAAGTCATTGAACTGGAAAGGCTCACCTGCATTGGACTGGTTGTCGTCCCTTCCGGTATTGTCCGACCGTTCTTCACTATACAGTGTACTGGTCTCTCCCAATGTGTTGCCAGCGCGCAGCGCTTGGTAAACACCATTTACTGCTAGCTGTACGTCATTCTCGGTCTTGAAATAAGCATCTACGGATACCGCATTGGGGTCCTGTTGATTCAAAAACTCCTTGTCGCAAGCGGCTAAAGCCAAAAGAACAAACGGCAATAAATATCTCTTTTTCATGATTGATCAAAATTAGAACGTCACTTTCAAACCTAAATTAAACGACCGCACCAACGGATATAACCCATAATCCACGCCCGGTGTCAGATTGCCGCGCTGGTCATAGTCAGACTCCGGGTTGTACCCCTTGTATTTGGAAATGGTGAACGGATTGTCCACGCTAGCATAGATACGCAGGCCACCCAGCAGCAGCTTACCGGCGGCTTCCTGCGGCAGGGTGTAACCCAGTATAATATTGGTCATCCGGAAGTAAGAGGCATCTTGCAAATAAAATGTAGACAAGCGGGTACTGTTGCTCTGCGTGCCACCCCGGGAAGCGCGATAAACTTGACCGTTGCCCGGATCAGCCGGTGACCGCCACCGCTGGGCTACATCGGCGTATTGATTGCCGGAGCCTTCCATATTATAGAGGTAGTAGTCGTAACCGTCCAGCATTTGGTTGCCATGCGAGCCATTGAACGAAGCACGTACATCAATGTTTTTATACCGGGCATTCAGCGCAAAGCCATAGGTAAATTTGGGATGCGGATTGCCGATGATTCGCTTATCATCGTCATTGACAATACCATTGCCATCTACATCTTCAAAGTACAGATCCCCGGGCTGAAGCGGGTTGGTAGACGCCGCTGAAGGTGCTACTTGCTGATAGTTGTCCTCCGTGGCGATCCCCAGTACCTTAAAGCCGTAAAACATACCGATGGGACTTCCTTCCTGCGTGATATGGGTCAGGTAGGAGCGCTCAGCCCCATTGGTGATAATGGTTGAAGCGCCGCCCAGATCGAGAACTTTATTGCGGTTTACCATGATATTTCCGCTGAAGCCGAGTTCAAAATGGCTCTTCTGCACAACCGCAGCATCCACCTGCACGTCAAAGCCCTTGTTTTCCACTTTACTGTCCGGCAAATTCGTCAGGATGGTGGTGGCTCCCGACACGGCGGTGATGGGTTGATTAAACAATAAATTAAATGAACGGCTTAGGTAGAGATTCGTAAAAATGTTTAACCGACCACGGAACAAGCCCAGATCCAACCCAGCGTTGTATTGTGAGGTAGACTCCCAGCCTAGATTGGGGTCGTACAGATCCCCCGGCCAATACGCTGTAGCTACATTGTCGCCAATGATGACGCCGCCAGGTGCGTTGTACACCGTGATGGCGCGGTAGTCACCGATGTTATTGTTGCCACTAAGTCCCCAGCTGGCGCGCAGTTTTACCGATGAGCGCTCGCCTAGCCAATCGTGGTAAAACTCTTCGTTGGAGAGCGTCCATCCCGCCGATACAGAAGGGAATGTACCCCATTTGCTTTCCGGGCCAAAACGGGAGGATCCGTCCGTCCGGAATGATGCGGAGATGAAGTAACGCGAATCATAGGAATACATCACCCGGCTAAAATAGGATTGCAGCGTGGTCGTCCGTTTGAATGCGTCGCGCAATTGGAAGTTTGATGGGTCTGCACCTTTGTCGGTAATCTCCCCAATCGCGTCGCTCTGGAATCCATTGGCTCGGACAGCCACATAGTCGATGTCTGTCCGCTGGGCAGAGTATCCAAGCAATGCGTTTATTTGGTGCGTTTCGTTAATCGTCTTGTTGTAATTTAATGTTGTCTCAATCAGCTTATCTACTTCACCCCGCGTATTGGCATCGGCATAGGCAGCCCGCTTGGCATTATCCGAGAAGGGCGGGTTGTTTCCGTCTGAAATGCTTGTAGGCCTGTAATAGTCATATTTCTCATCGTATGTGGATATGCCACCGTTTACCTTCACGTTTAGGCCGTCGATGATTTTAAGATCTGCGAACGCGTTATATAACCCCCGCTTGCCACGCCGATTATTTTTGATCTGGGTGACGTACGCCAGCGGGTTCTCAGGATTCTGGATGCCATAATTATTGGCCGATAGCTCGCCCATGCGGTATTGGGCATACGTACCGTCCTCGTTGTAAACTGGCAGGGTGGGGAGATAAATCAATGCAGCCATCGATGGGCTTCGATCGTACCGTCCGGTTGTGACTTCATTGTTATCGTTATAGGTAAAGGAAACATTAGCACCGACGGTAAAGCGCTCGCTCACTTTTGAATCTACATTCACCCGGAAATTGTATACCTCCTGATCCGTGCCCAACATTATTCCGTCTTGATTCTGGTAAGACCCACTCAAGAAGTAACGGCTTTTTTCATTACCACCGTAAATAGACAGGTTATGCCGTTGGAACGGTGCATTGCGGTATAGTGCATCCTGCCAATCGGTGTCATAGCGGGATGGCCTGGCAAGCCCGGTACTGAAATCATAGTACTCTTCCGGAATGCTTACTGAACCAGCATTGCCAACACGACCGACACGGGTAGCGTTATCGTCCCTGCGCATGTCGTCCGTCCATGCCAGCCCCCGGTTAATAACCAAGTCTTTGTAGCTGTTGTTTCTGCCGTCGATAATGAGATCAATGAACTCCGCCGCATTGAGCAGGTCTACTTTCTTGGACAGCTGCCCGAAGCCGCCCAACACTTCATAGTCTACCGTGCTGCGCCCTTCTTTCCCCCGCTTGGTGGTAATGAGCACTACACCCCCTGCTGCGCGTGAGCCATAAATGGCCGCCGATGCCGCGTCTTTCAACACATCGATGGACTCGATATCATTGGGGTTGATATTAAGATTATTGCCTGCCGGATAGCCGTCGATGACGTAGAGAGGCTCTGAGCTGGCATTGATTGACCCCATGCCGCGGACGCGGATCTTCGTGCCGTCATAGGGCGCCCCGCTTGTCTGCGACACCTGTACCCCGGCCAACTTTCCCACCAAGGCTTGGGAGAGTTTCGGAGAAGTGAGGTTCAGCTCTTCCGCCTTTACATTAGCTATCGCGCCGGTGACATCTGATTTGCGGACCTGTTGATAGCCGATGGACACCATCACCTCTTCCATCATGTTTTCGGCGCTTGCCAGGACGATGCGGTTGTCAGACAGGGAGCTAATCGCCACCTCGATTTCGGTATACCCCAAGTACCGGACAGTCAGCAGGTCTCCGATGCCTCCCCTGATGGCGAAGGTTCCATCGGCGTTGGTCTGCGTAGCCGATTGATTGCTCTTATTGGTAACGGTGGCTCCCGCAATCGGAATGTTATCCGCGTCGGTGACCCTGCCGGAAATAGTCGTCTGGTGGTACCGGATCGCCGGTTTCGGTGAGATGATGAGGAAATTACCCGCTTTCACCGATAACGAAACGGAAACCGATAATGAAAGGAACAGAAGTTTGATAAACTTATTACGCATGGTGTGCCACTAATTTGATTGGCGGCAAAGCTATCCGCCCCATGTTAAGCGAAACTTCCCGTGAGATTAATAAATCATCAATTGGGTAACGAATCCGATAAGCTTCGCCGAGCTATTCCTATAAAATTGAAGTTACCGAGTAAGGGCCGTAATAATTTGTATATTTGACCCGGAACCGTATTATTCTTGAACATATCAATGCGGCCGACTGGACACCGCTTGCGGCTATTCCGGATAAATGCGTACACGAATAGATGTGCGGCAACGTTTATTAACATCTTAACATATTGATAACCGACCAATAACATGGTGTTCACACTTTTGCGTCATTTACAGTTGAGGTAATTATGGACTATATGTTGCTTATCGTTGCCGTTTTACTCGTCTTGGCCATTGCCGATATTGTAGTAGGAGTGAGCAACGACGCCGTGAATTTTTTGAATTCGGCAATCGGTAGTAAGGTCACGACCTATCGAAACATCCTCCTCATCGCATCTGCGGGGATATTAGCGGGGTGCTTTTTCTCCAGTGGGATGATGGAGATTGCACGCAAAGGAATTTTCCAGCCCCAGCATTTCACATTCGACAAGGTGATGTGGATATTTTTGGCAGTCATGCTGGCTGACATCGTGCTGTTTGATATCTTCAATGCACTTGGACTGCCCACATCGACGACCGTTTCCATTGTCTTCGAATTGTTGGGAGCTGCGGCAATGGTGGGCTTCCTCTTTGCTGCCGAAAAAGGCGAGCCCATTGGCGAAGTGATGAAATATATCAATATGGAGAGCACATTCTCCATCATCTCAGGTATTTTCCTTTCGATCTTAATCGCCTTCACCGCAGGTGTGGCCGTACAGTATTTCATCCGATCAGCGTTTACATTTCAATACGAGAAAAGGCTGAATAACCTGGGAGCGCCCTTTTCCGGCATGGGCATTACCGTGATCATTTACTTCCTGTTGATTAAAGGGCTCAAGGGCACGACATTGGCACAGACGGAATGGGTACAAGCGTTGAATGACAACATCGCTGTTTTTATGCTGCTTATCCTTGTTGTCACAACAGCAATTTGCTTTTGGCTCCAGCGTCAATTTCAGGTTAATCCCATCAAGATTGTGGTAATAGCCGGTACTTTCTCCCTTGCAATGGCATTCGCCGGCAACGACTTGGTCAATTTCATCGGCGTTCCGATTGCCGGATTGATGGCATACCAAAACTGGGCAGAAAGCGGAGTCGCCGCGGATGCGTTATATCAGGACTACCTTGCGACGAGCGATGTCATCGTTCCGGCTTATATGCTGGGGATTGCCGGACTCGTCATGGCGTTGACCATTTGGCTAAGCGCGAAAGCGAAAAAGGTAACCGAAACAGAAATCAGTCTGGGCAAACAGGATGAAGATGGAAGTGATGACCGCTTCAAACCCAACAATGTATCCAGGCGCGTGGTCAAAACCGCCATGTTACTGGGCAATCTTTTTGATACGGTGATCCCGCGCAATGTGAAAAGGCGATATAACCTGAGTTTTGAACGGGATAAGCTGAGCAAGGCCACTCGGGTGGACCAGGACGCGCCTGCTTTTGACCTGATAAGAGCAGGAACCAACCTGGTATTGGCAAGTATACTAATCGCATGGGCAACATCCTTGAAGCTCCCGCTGTCGACAACCTACGTGACGTTCATGGTGGCGATGGGCACATCGCTGGCAGATCGGGCATGGGGCCGTGAATCGGCCGTATACCGGGTCACCGGTGTACTCAGTGTAATAGGCGGGTGGTTTATCACTGCGCTATTTGCTTTTTCCGTAGCTGCTTTCTTTGCGTTCGTGATTTACCAAGGAATGTTAGCAACAGGTATTTTGTTGGGTATCGTTGTCATTTATATCGTTATTTCCAATATCAAGTTTGCCCACAAGGAGCGCCAATCGAAAAAAGAAAAAAGCAGATTGAGCCTGTTGGAAGAGCCGGATCTGGATGTCTATATGCGCAGCAAGAATATGCTGGTAACCATGGTCGTTGAAGTATCGGGCCATTACAGCACGATCTTGAATGGTATACGAAGCAGCGATGCGGTTGCAATAAGGAAGGCGGACAAGGAACTTTCAGAATTAATTAACTACACATACAAGTTGAAACGGAACAGTCTCAGGGCCATCCGGCAGCTTGGCGCCGCCGACCGACGCTCTGCTGAAGTCATCGTTCACGGCGCCGACCTGATACAAGATATGCTCCAATCGGCAAAATTCCTGAGTACCGAAAGCCTCCAATACATCGAAAACCTGCATGAACCCCTTGCAAACGGTTTTATCACCACATTAGAGAACCTGGGAGCCAAAATGGATAGGTTTTTCAGGCTTGCAATAAACGAGCTTAACGAGGAAGACGGGCCTGATATCCCCTCGCTCCGCCAAAACCGCAATGAAATCAGGACATTCATCAATACCAATTTCGGAAATGAGTTGGATATCATCCGGCGCAAAAACATTGGCAGTAAACAAGCGTTGCTCCAAACCAGCATTTTTCTACAAAGCCGTGATATCCAAGCTGTGCTGTTTCGGATATGTAAGATCTACGGCAAATTTGAGAATTGATAACAGCAATTCGCTTCGCCTGCATCCACTGACGTGAAAGCCCCGAAACGGGGAGAATCGGGGCTTCACTAATTAACCAATTATAAACCTAAAAATTATGAAAAGACAAATTTTACTAACCTGAACCTGTTTATATAACGGCTGAGAATCTGATTTGTTACGGGGTCAAATGTTAAGAATTGTTAACAGGCGGCCCCTACCATAGTTGCGCAACGTTACTATATTTGTATAAAAACAACATGCTATGATATTACAATCGTTAATCGCCGAGTTTGACCAAGAAGCAAACAGCACCAGAAAACTTCTGCAGGCTATCCCCGGAAAAGATATCGCGTATAAACCCTCGCCGATTTCCTGGACAATGGGCGAGCTTGCGCAGCATATTGCCACCATATACTATTGGTACGTGGGCGTCCTCAACCAAAATGTGTACGATTTGGCAGCCGATCGCCTTGAGCGTGGAGAACCAGGGGACATCAACGCAACACTTGACCTTTTCGAAAAAAACGTCGAAAAAGCCCGAACCGCACTACATGCAACAACAGAGGAAAGTTTACAAGATTTATGGACGATGAAAGTCGGCGACCGAACCGTGCTCGGCCCATTACCCCGGAAAGTTGTCGTCCGCAGCTTTCTCTTCAATCATGTGTATCATCACCGAGGCGAAATGATTGTTTACCTACGGGCTACGGACAATAAGGTACCAGGTCTTTATGGGCCAACGTACGAAGAAAGCACGGTTCGCTGACTACGGATCACGGTTATTTTTTCATTTCCCGGTTTATCAGTTCAACGGCCTCCGCTATCCGTTTCCGTCTCGTCTCCGGCCGCTTGGCCAGCGCAATGCGGTGCAATATCGCTTTTTTGTTCGTCTTACTCATGCTGTTAAAGTAACGTTTTGAGCCTTTATGCTGCCGGAATAAACTTTCTAAATCTTCTGGTATTTTTAATGCCTCTACGCTATCCAATAGGCCCCAGGAACCGTTTTGTTTGGCGATTTCTATGCTTTCGAAGCCGGCCTTGGTCATCAACCCGCTTTCGATTAATCGAACGGTTTTTTCCTTGTTGATTTTAGACCAGGTGCTGGTTGGTTTTCGTTTACTGAAAAATTGGATAGCGCAATCGGTATCTACTTTCTTTTTGGTACTGTCTATCCAACCGAAGCACAACGCTTCGTCAACGGCTTCGCTCCAGGATAACGTCGGCTTACCTGATTTTTTTGTATAAAAGACAACCCAAACGGATTGCTTTTCCCTATGGTTGCTTTCCAGCCAACTCCGCCACTCTTGCTTGTTTTTGGGATATATCGTTTCCATTTTTTCCTACACGGATGAATACTTCGTAAAGTAACATAGCGCCTATGACAACCCTATGTCAGCGGTCAACGGACTATTTTCGGCCCGCGTAGTCGCGCGGGGTCACGAAATGGGAAAAATATACAATTCACATTGCCTTTTGTCCGTTCCTCAACAAGCTAACCTTCCGCATCTTTGCCTCATAAAATTTAGTGTAAAAAAATTAAAACAACGAAAAATGAACAATTCAGCTACAGCCACATGGATTGGCAAAATCAACAAGAAAAAGGAATTTTTCACCGCTACGCCGAAATTGAGCGCGGCACGGCTATCTTCCTTAACGCCCAAAAATATGAAAACACGGGCATTAATCATTGGATTTATAGCCTCGTTGACATTAAACACCCTGGTTTTTTCACAAGGGAAAAGAATACCATATTCTGCAGGAAGGGAAGAGTATATCGAAGTAGAGAAGAATGTGCGGTTGCATGTCATTGACTGGGGTGAAGGACAACCCGTTGTTTTGATACATGGCTGGCCATTAAATAATGCGATGTATGAGTATCAGTATCAATACCTGGTACAGCGTGGGTTTCGGGTAATCGGCATTTCGCTCAGGGGATTTGGCAAATCGGACAGGCCCTATGGCCAATACGATTTTGATGTTTTTTCAGACGACATCAAGACGGTGTTGGAAAAATTAAAAATCGAAAATGCCGTGTTAGGTGGATTTTCTATGGGCGGCGCGGTCGTTATCCATTATGTGACCAAACATCAAGCGGCCCATGTCAGCAAGCTGGCCTTATTTGCAGCGGCAGCTCCTTCTTGGGTACAACGCCCTGGATTCCCTTATGGGCTGACGGAAGATGGCGCCGCTTCTTTTATCGAACTGACCCGGACTGACCGTCCAAAGATAGTTGAAGATTTTGACAGGGATTTCCCCGGCGCGGAAGGGGGAATTTCCAAGGGCATGTCAGACTGGCTAAAAAGCATCAACATGGACGCATCGCCTTATGCTGCCACCCAAGCTGTCGTCGCGCTGGCCAACATTGACTTACGCCCGGAGCTTGCCAACATAGACATCCCGGTAGCCATCTTCCACGGCGTAATGGACAAATTGTGTGACTTTGGGTTGGCGGAGGAACTCCAAAAAGGCATTAAAGATGCTTACATCGTAAGGTTCGAAAACAGCGGCCACGCGCTCTTTATCGAAGAGATGGAAAAATTCAACACAGCGCTCGAAGAATTCGCGAGAAAGTGAAATCATGCAACAAGCACTTGTGGGGTATTGATAGCCCCACAAGTTTTACCTATCCGCAATCAACGTAAGGTACAATTAACTATTTTTAACCATATTTTCACGAGCGATGATTGACACAAAGCAAAACCTTTTTGAAAGCAGCCTAAAAACCTTGGGGCTGATATCAGTCAATGAAGAAAAGGTGAACTCCATTAACGAGGGTGCCTACAGGGAGTACATCAAAGCGCTTTACCTTCCGAAAGGCGGTAAGCTGAGCGTTGACTTCACGGTGTACAGCCCGAAGCAAGCTGCTCTTTTCTTCGTTGCGCCCAATCAGCTTCTACAAATTGAAACGACTGGCGCTGAGCCTGGATACCTGATATTTTATAACCGAGATTTTTATTGCATTCAGATCCATGACAACGAAGTAGCATGCGACGGCCTGCTGTTTAACAACATCCACAATATGCCGCTGGTGGAAGTAGATGCGGAAGAAACGGTTTTCATCGATTATCTCTTCCGTCAAATGAAAGCTGAATTTGAGCTTCATGACTACTCGTTGGAAGAGATGATCCGCACTTACCTAAAACAGTTGCTTATCAGGTCTACCCGATTGTGGAAAAAACAGCATCTGGATACGGCGATTAGGGAGCAAAACAATGCCCTTGAGTTTTTCAGGAAGTTCACGCTTCTGGTGGACGCACATTACAAGAAGAAGCATACCGTAGCCGATTATGCAGACCTGCTGAATATGGCACCGAAGACCATCACCCATAAATTTAAGCGGCTAAACTTGCCGCAGCCCAACGAAATCATAAAAAGCCGAATCGTACTGGAAGCTAAACGGCTATTGGTCCATACATCGATGACCGCCAAAGAAATAGCCTATGAATTGGGTTACGACGATCCAGCCTATTTCAGTCGCCTGTTTTTAACAAAGACCGGAGAGTCACCATCCGGTTTCAGGACAAAATACCACGAACATCAGTAAAGGAAACTGTCAAAGGTGAAACCTAATGCACCAAATTCGGATTTCATGCCGTCATATGCTTGGCGAAGTAAGCTCAAATCGCTCGAACGGGTTATCAACATAGCGCCAGCATCCAAAAGTTTTTGCGCGTGCAGTGCATCAAAGGCCGGTGTACCCCACCATTTTCCGGCGGACTTCGCTGCTTTGGCAACCTTGCCGATGGCCTCCCAATAGCGGTCGTCGTTAAAATTGCCGGCAAAGCCGTTGCGTATGCTGTAATCTCCAGGCCCAAAAAAGAGCAGGTCGACACCTGCGGTGCGGGCGATAGCCTCAGCTTGGTCCAACCCTGCCTTGTCTTCAATCTGGATGGCAATGAAGGTTTCCTCATTGGCCCATTTCAGATAGGCATGCAGGTCCATTAGCCCATAGGGCATGTCGGGACCTGCACCATCCAACCCACGGTCCCCCATTGGCGGAAATTTTGCATTCCGCACGACTTCTGCTGCCTCTTCAGCGGTAGTACACCTGGGATACATAATGCCCTGTGCTCCCGACTCAAGCAATCGAGCGAGGCGCATGAATTCTCCCTTCGCTGGCCGCGCAATGACATCGGCACTTCCAACCCGCGCGGCGCGCATCAATCCACTGACAGTTTCCAGACTGTGGGCATGGTGCTCCAAATCGACCCACAACAAATCAAAGCCCATCAAGCTCACCATCTCGAATATCGACTGATCGGCAAGGTGTAGCGTGGTGCCTAAAACTGGTTCACCTGACCGCCATTTGGCCAACGACTTACATGAGCGCATATTACGATTTTGTTAAGTTATTCTTTTGTTCAAAAAAACTGAAAGCCATCCCGCATACCACCCCGACAACTAACGCAACTGGCAAAATCCAAAGTACAGTAATACCAAGTACCCCGAAGTAAGCAACGGCAATCGCCGCGGCAATGGACGTCGCCCCCGCAAAGAGTGTCCCTTTTTCCGTAGCAAAGGGAACAAAAAGTGCCATAAAAAACAACACAAAAAGTGGTGCGACGAACAAATTAACGACTTTGACGACGACATCAAACAAATTGCCCTCGACGTAAGCGATAAAGATGCTCAATACCATCGTGACGGCTCCGGTGAGGTATGATAGGTTTCTTACTTGTCGCAAAGGATTTGACGAAGCTGCTCTTCGTGGCCACCATCGATGGAGTACATCCTGCGAAATGACCGAGGATACAGCGTTCAGCCCCGATGACAAGCTGGACATCGCCGCTGCAAGCAAGCCAGCGATCAACAGCCCGGAAATACCCGCGGGCAGACCGACCATGATAAACCTCGGGAACAGTGTGTCAGCCTGCCCCTGCAATGACGCGTGGTCCGCCAACTGGTGAGGCTTCGCCTTAAAATAGGCAAGCATTGCCAACCCGACCATGGCAAGCAAGATCTTTGCGAAGAGGTTGGTGTACAACGACACGCGAAGGGATCGCCGTGCCGTGGCCACGTCTTTCGTGGCCAAATAACGCTGAATAGCAAGCTGGTCCGATCCGGTGGTACAGATGTACCAGACAAAAAGCATGATCATCGCATTACCAATGGTAGAGCGTTCTTGCAAGTCAAACCCCAGGCGCGGCGGATTCCAATGAGCGGGCCATGCGGAGGGAAGCCATCCGGTAAAGGAACCGACACCGGCCATGACCACCGCAACGCTGACTAACCCGCCGCCAAGGAAAATGAGTGATTGAATCACATCGGTGACTACAACAGCCTTTAACCCACCCATTGATGTATAGACAATCGTGATAACCATCAACACAATACCGATAAGTGGCACGTAAGCACGGTCTATAGGCACGACCGTCAGCAACGCCACGTCGATGGTCACGTAAATGATGGTAGCCATCCACAGGAAACGCAGGGATAAAAACATGAACGTAGCCATCACACGTACGCTCGGGCCAAGTTTGTACTCCAAGATTTCGTAAGCACTTGTAACGTTCATCTGCATGATTCTCGGAATCAACCACCATCCGGCCGCATAGTAAACAAAAGGGAATGCCAGCATGCCAGCAAAGATGGCTGGGCCGTGTTGAATCATTTCACCCGGATATGACAGGTAACTCAACGTACTCAGTAGCGTTGCAAAAAGTGATATGCCCACCGCCACCGGGTTCATTCTGCGGCCACCCAGGAGGTAGTCGTCCCGGGTTGTATTTTTTGTTGAATAATGCCAACCTATCCAGAGCATCAGCAGGCCGTAAGCGGCGATGACAGCCCAATCCAGAACGGTCAGCGAGTTCGTATGCCTACGGTCAATACGCAATATTGCGTAAGCTGCGGCCGCACGCACATCCGAAAGCTCGCCGGCCGTCGACACTATAGCACTGCCAGCTTCAGCCAAAGCATACAGCATGGCCAAGTCGTCCGGCCCCCCACTTTCGGCCAAGGCGAGCGACAACTCCATCTTTTCTGCCGCAGCGCCCTCGCTGGCTAGGGTAATCAACCGATCCTTGAGTTCAAAAAAACGTTGGGTGCCTTTCATCGCTTGCGGTGCTGCGGCCACTGCTGCCGCGAGGCAATAAACCTGCTGCGCATGGGGCGTATTATCACCAAGAGCGAGGTCGGCGAGCTCGTTCCATTGCCGGGTATCGAGCCTGCCGATATTCCGGATAGCATAGGCCGCCAATCGCCGTTCTCTGGTCTGCCGGCGTCCTTCGCTGTCGGCGATTATATGCAGTAAAGCGTCTACCGTCTGGTGCAAATTCCCGGCCGTGGCATAGCTGTTAGCCCATCGTATAAAAAGGTTCAGTATCGGATCGGCCGTATTCGGCTCCCATGTCGTTGGCATGCCCAGCTTGGCTAATGATTCCACAGCATGCACCCTGTCAAGTGCGGAAGTGTCGGCAGCAACACCTTGAATACGCTCCAGCCACTTCCCTTGTTCGGCTTCCCGTGCCGGCGCCGAAGCCAATACCCGCCAAATACCAATGCGATAAAAGGGTATGTGCCCCTTGCACTGTGCCTCTTCGAGAAATACATCACGCACGTCATCCTGATAATCCAGTTGCAGCAGATAGCTGGCGGCATGGACTTTTTCCCATTGCAGCGTGTCATACAGCACATGGCGCAGGATGCGGACCATCTGCGATCGAGCATCGTCAGAAACGGGCCTTTTCTGCGCAGTACCGCATGCTGATGCCAGCAAGACAAACAGCCCACACGCAAGGCATCTCAGGTATTTTATTTGCTTATAGCTCATTGATGTGCGATGGTATTAAGCATGGTCGCACTACCGAAACTGGGGACCCCTTCCGCTAAGGCCGCTCGAAACTCGTCCAAATGATCAGCATAAACACCCCTCGGTGTAGTACGATGTTTCACGCACAGCGCCGCAGCCATCCCGACTACTTCCCCCATCATTCCCGTCGTTTTCATAACCCGAACCGTGCCCAGGGCAACGTGCGTAACACTAATATTTCGGCCTGCCATAAACAAGTTTGCAATATTGCGAGAATACAAGCAACGATATGGAATGGCATACGGTTCGATCTTGGTCTTCTCACAGCGGGCTCTAAATGGCTCGCCATGGAAATTTGGAAACGTACGGGGGTAATGCAGATCAATCGACCAGGTCGTTGTCACGCAACGGTCCGGAAAAAAGCGCCGGCCGAAAATATCTTGCTCTTGCAAGATTACATCGCCCAATAAACGGCGTGATTCTCTTTTGCCGCCAATGTAAGCTACCCAATCCAGCCTGCGGTGGTTGAACTCCGCTTTATTGGTATACTTATTCTTCAGGAAAGACCAATTGCCGTAAACGACGCGCAGGCCGTAATCCCGGATATATTCGATTTCTTTAATTTGATCCCGGCCCAGCCCAAGTTCCCAGTCCCAGTCGCCTTTACGGGCTTTCTGACAACTTTGATCGTCAAACTGCACTGCCCAAGGGGTTTCCGGAAATCCGCAATCGGCCGCTTCATCAACCACCGAATACCACATGACCGATGTGCCCATGGTCAGGTTATCAGCAATTTCAGGAGCATGCGATTCACCGGTTTCAGCGACCGACTCCCTACCGGTACGGAAATCTGCACCAGCCAGGTAGCCCAGGTTCGCATCGCCCGTGCAGTCTGCAAACAGCCGCCCGCTGAATCGGCAGGGAACACCCGTTAGGATATCCACACCATCGACGGCTCGTATTCGGTCGCCATCCAAATGTACTTGCTGAATGTGCGTATTCAAAAACAAACTGATGTTTGGTTCATTGCTTACCAAGTCCATCTTGAGGTGATCTTTGTAGTCCGACGCTGGCCTTGCGTTTTGCTTTTGCTGAGGGTCCAGTTCATTGACTAAGTTACCAAGTGCCGGGAAAGGTTCCATATTCACCTTTCCGCCGAGCTGCACCCTGATTTCGGAGCTGTTATTGCCGCCCACGACCGGTCTGTTGTGCACCAATGCAACCTTTAATCCAAGCCTTGCCGCAGCGACGGCGGCACAAATCCCCGCGATGCCTCCTCCGGCCACGACCAGATCAAACGTTCCCTTATCCCGGGGTTCGTTAGGTAATCCAAGCCACCGTTTCCTGAATGCCGTAAGTGCTTCGAGCGCGTTGGGAGGCTCCTCGCCATCCAAATCAAACACTATCGCGTCACAGCGGCCGTCAAATCCGGTCAGATCACGCAGCCTTATCTCGACCAGCCCAGCTTCGATGGCCGCTGTACCGCCGTATTGCCAGTGCCATTCACCATTTCGGTTACCGAACACCGTAGGTAGTACGCGACCATTGATAACCAGCTGAAAACGTCCGGGGCTTTCACGCTCATCGTAGCGGCTTACGTCAACGGCATCGTTCCAAGGCGCCGCCCATTCGCGCGTGCGAACCCAAATATGATAATTGCCCCCCTGTTTGAAAGGGATGCGTTTCACGGCGTCCTCCACCGGCTTACCCAGCCCATGCGCTAAAAGGTACGGCGATCCCATCACGTCCATTGCCTGATGGTCTACAACCCATCCGCCGAACTCATCGAAGCTTTCTGCCTCAACAATGATTTTATCTCTGTATGTATTCATAAGCTTTTTGATGTTTTCGGGTAGGCATCCGCTTGCGTTATAAATCTCACTGCACCTCCTCCCAACGAAACGCGAGCCGTACAATATCCGGATACTCGTCGTTTGCAACCGATCGGTAAGTTACGGTGTTCAACCAGGTTGCCCCGTCTTTTTCAGTCCAGTAAAATCCGGCATAATACCCGTCTTTGACCGGCAGGGTGCCGGTTTCATTGTCCAGCAATGCCACCTGCTCAATAGCCAGGTTTTCGGCATTCACCCGCAGCAACCCAAATTGCATAAATGCCGTCCCAGGCAATCGGATTCGCCCAAGCACATACAGCTTGCCATCCCTGGAAAAAATTCGGGGCCACCCGATCAGTCCCTCCAATATGCCTGTGCCCGTCAGGTCCTTTGCACTGACCAGGTTGAACGACTTGTCGAATTTCGCGATCTGGGTAGGTTGGTCGTGGTAACCACGCACCACCACTGCGAACCCGTCGGCTGTACGCAAAAAGGCACTTTCGTTAATCGCAATGTCTCCAAGGGCTTCCGTAATATTTTTGACAAACGTCCATGATTGCGCGGCATCTTCCGACTTCAAAACGGCTACAGACCACCGTCCCCCAGGGCGGTAGCCAAAGGACATCGCCAGCATATATATTACGTTATTGTCAATAACAAAGTCAAACGGATAAGCGTATTCAACACCGTCTACCAGGTTTAGCGTTGTCCATGGCTTATACGTCTTACCGTCATCCTCACTCGTGGTGTACAGCATGCCCTCCCGGTAATGCCGGCCATCAGGTCCCGTGTGTTGCAAATCAGTATAAAAATGCAGCTTACCGTCTGGCGTCTGTAACGGCACGGTGATCTGGAATTTTCTATCGGCTATGCTGCCGATGGTCTGATGTGCGGTGACGCGGTTTGTGGCGGTGCTCAGGCGGATGATGTCGCAAACTGCCTCGCGGTCATTGCCATGCGCCGTTCCCCGTTTGAGTGTGATCAACACCTCATCGTTTGGTAGTTGTATCAGCGCCGGGAAAGCCAGGTACTGCTTGTCGGCAAACTGCTTATGAGACAACAAAATCTGCGACTCCTTCGTTGCCGCTACAACCGTAGGCACGGTATCCGCTCTTTGTTCTTGCGCAGCAAGTGGGAATTGGCAGATTAGGCAAGCGATCCAAGTTATAATGTTCTTCATGAGATTAATGCGTTGTTAGTTTGTTGGGAAAAACTCTGGTATAATTCGCTCGGCTTCAATCCGGACTGCGCCTACTTCTCGCTCATGGACACCGCGATATGGCCAGCGCAGCCGCGTAGTTATCGGCGCCCAGCCCCCCACGGCCGCCATTAGTTTGTCGACTGCCTGATTCGAATACCGGTACCGCGTAATGTATGGCCGGATAAGTTGCTCCATAAAGAGACCTATGCGCTTTTCAAGCTCCAGCGCCCGTTCCATATCTACCGCCATCAGGTGATACCAGGTTTGTGCGGCACCCGGATGCAGGCACGCTATATTGGAGTACGACCCGTCAGCGCCCGCCAATATTCCACTAGCGAGCGTATGGCCCGGCACACCGAGTGAAAGTTCGGGATCGGACTGGCGCATAGCCGCGTACCATGCGGCGTCACCGCCCTTTACTTTGCAGTCGGCCAACCGTACACCCGACTCACGCAATATCCCATATTCTTCCGGCAGTAACACCCGTTTTGCATGAGGCGGATTATACAATACCAGCCTAATCGGATTGGCGGCTTGCTGAACGGCCATCAGAAAATCGACAATCTCGTCCATGGAAGGTACTGTCCAGTCCGGAAGTATCACCTGTATGGCGTCGGGCTGTAAGGCAGCTGCCCGTTTGACACGTTCGAGCGCCAGCATAGGGTTGACATGGTTGCAGCCTATTTGGAACGGTGTGGCTTTAGCCCTGCACCGCTCGGCCAGTAGTTCACTGATTTGATCAAACTCCACCTCCGATTGACTGTAAAATTCAGCGGCCGTACCGTTGGAATAAATGCCGCTCACCCCAAAAGCAATAAGCGCATCTATTTGTACCTCCAGCTTTCCGAAATCGATACTGTCATCCGAATTGAGGGGTAGCAAAAGTGTACACCAAGTACCTGTGATACGATTTTCCATGCGATTATTAGTTATATCCTTCGTTCTGCTCAAGATTCGGATTGATGTCTAACACTTGCTGCGGTACGGGGTAATAATAACGGGCACGCGATCCCATCGCCGACTCGATCCCGTAGTTGCGTAAAAAATCCCGCATCACATCCAATGCGCGGTCCGTCCGGACCAAGTCAAACCACCGCTGATTTTCAAAACAGAACTCCATCCGGCGCTCATGCTCTACCCATCGTCTGAACTGCTGCTGATCTGATATATCAGTTGCTGTTTTTGGTGTTAGCCCCGCACGCTGTCTGATCCTATTCAGGATATCGAATGCTTCACCTTCGGGCACATAGCCCAGCTCATTGAGGCATTCGGCATACAACATCAGCACATCGTCGTAACGAAGCAAGATCCAGTCGATGTCCCACCCATCGCCCTGCACGGCGGGTCCATTCAAGTATTTTTTGCTAAACGGCTGGGATGTAATCACTTCCCCTGCATTGTTTGTCCATTCACTCCAGATCACCGCCTCTTTCCGCGTATCTCCATTTTCAAAACTGTTTATCAGATCGTTCGAGAGGAACAACTGAAAAGGGCTGCCGCCCATAGGCACCAGCGCCCGAGAAATAAAATTGGGTGTGTTACGAGTAGGAAACGGGTTTCCCTCTCCGGAAACACCGGTTTTAAACAGCAAAGAGAATACCGCCTGGCGGCCCGACTCATGCTCGTGGCTGAAGACGTCCGCATAGTTTTCAAAAAACTCAAAACGCCCTGATTCAATGACTTCATGCAACAGGGTGGCGGCATCGCCCCAACGAGCAGCATTAAGCGGGTATCCACTCATAAACACAAGCACTTTCCCGAGAAACGCCTTTGCTGCCCAACTGGTTGCCCTGCCCTGATTGGCGCTGGGGTAATCAGGTGGCAGTAGGTTCGCTGCATCAATCAAATCCGATTCAATCTGGCGATACACTTCACTGATTTCATTGCGCCGTACCTGGTAACCTTCATCGATGGTCAACGTCGTTGTCACCAACGGCACCCTCCCCCACAACCGCACCAAATCGAAATACAGCAGCGCTCGGATAAACTTCGCTTCGCCTTCGTATTGACGGGCGGTTTCGATGGGCATATCTATCGCTACCATCTCTTCCAACACTTTATTGCAGCGCTGGATCTTATTGTAATAATCGCTCCATGCTGTGAAAAGTATGGGCAGTAGGGATGTTTCTGAGAATCTTGAAATGTTTCCATCGTTGTAATCGAGGCTTTGGAAGGTATTGTCGCTCCTC
Organism: Parapedobacter sp. ISTM3; assembly: GCF_016533505.1. Classification (NCBI taxonomy): domain Bacteria; kingdom Pseudomonadati; phylum Bacteroidota; class Sphingobacteriia; order Sphingobacteriales; family Sphingobacteriaceae; genus Parapedobacter; species Parapedobacter sp. ISTM3. The sequence goes on from NZ_JAENGN010000012.1 coordinate 24,754, forward strand.
GACTCGGTAAGCATGTATGAATATTGCTGGCTTACCATCGCACTTCTCAACCCGTTGTAGCAACCGAGCAGCGCTAAGTTGATATGCTCTTCCGTTTGGTAGTACCCTTCCACGGTGCGTTCAGATATCGGCACAAGGTCCAAGTTGTTACAAGCCTGTAACAAACCGGCCAACATGATAATAATAATGCGCTTCATGTCTTTCATATTAAAATTTAACATTCAATCCCAATGTAAAATTCCGGGCCAAGGGATAACTGGTTCCACTGTCTATATTCGGTGTCAGGCTTGTATTTGCATGATTTCCGGTCTGCGGGTTCCCGTGATAGTGATCATGCATGAACACATTATCCATACTGAAGAAAACACGCACACCGTTCACCGCCGTCCAGCGATTAAGCACGGTCTGAGGAAAAGTATAGCCAAAAGTGATGTTCCGGATGCTCCAATAAGAGCCGTCAAATAGCCAGAACGTGGACGGGGTCGTCATATTCTCGGTCACAGCAGCCCTCGGCACCATACCGTTGCCAGGGTTATCCTCCGAGCGCCAGCGGTCGCGCCACATTCCCCATACATTTTGGCGGGATTGCATATTGGAGCGACTTCCAATGTTTAGTATATCGACGCCCTGCTGACCATCCATAAATACCGTCAGGTCCAGTCCCTTGTAGGAGAAGGTATTCCTGAAGCCCCAGAAAAAATCAGGAAACGCATTGCCAACGATGTGAATATCATCTTGATCGATGCGGCCATCGTTGTTGTAATCTCTGTACTTGATATCACCTACATTTTGCGTCAGATAATGCGGATGGCTATTTAGATCGGCTTCATTCATAAACACGCCCTCCTGCTCAAAGAGATAATAACTGCCAATGGGCTGGCCGATTTGCGTAATGGTGAGCCGATATCCCTCATTTGTGCCATAGATGGGACTTCCGTCAGGCCCAAGCGACAGCACCTTATTCCGGTTGGCCGAAATGTTAAAAGCGGATGTCCACCGGAAAGCTCCCGCTAAGTTAACCGTATTTAGTTCAAATTCCACCCCCTGATTCCGCACACTTCCCACGTTTTGAAGCGCAGTGGCAAAACCTGTCACTTCCGGAATCTGGACATTCAAAAGCAAATCCTTGGTATCTGCTCGATAGAAGTCAAACCCTACCTGTACACGGTTATTGAACAGGCCGACATCAAAACCGATGTCTGCGGTATAAGCGCCCGTCGGCATCGGTCGAGGTACCGGCATCCGTGCCTTTCACTTTCACCACGGCCCCAACAATCGCTGTTCCGTCATCGTGGTTGATGACCCGTCCCGAAACGGTTTGCTGTGTTTTCACATGCTTAGCCTGCACCTCCAGTAGACTTACGCCCTGTGCCAGGCAGAAAAGCAGGAGCGGGCTCCACAACGCAAGCAAGCGTTTTCCAAGTTTTGGATACATTTTCATACGCTTTTCATTTTTAAGTTTATTCGTTGTTAGTTTATTTTTTTTCGTAGAAAATCATTGATTAACCGATCTGGATATAACGACATATTCGCTGTATCATGGCCACCCGGTGCCTTGTACAGTTCAACCAATCCACCGAACGGCTTTACATCCTGCACGAGCCGACCGGAATGCGCCTCCAAAGGCACTGTTTGATCGGCTATGCCATGAAAAAGCATCAAGGGTATCTGTGCAAGCGCCTTTGGCGCCGCAGCTGGATTAATGTCTTTAAAAGCGCTATCGCACCGCCACGCATGACGTGCAGATGTCAGGCGTTTGAAAGCATCGGAGAGATTATAGACGGCAAATGTACCCAAAGCCCTATCCACAATAGCCGGATATTCCTTTATCAAACGATACATGAGCACCCCCCCTGCCGAACTGCCCCACAATACCCACTTTTGCTGCACGCGGAAATTCGCTTCAATGTACCGATAGGCATCCAATACCGCATTAAGCCCCCGATCAGTACCCCAAGTGTCGCTTCCGTTAGAGACGACTACAAAAAGATACCCGTTTTTGACGGCCAGATCGCGCTGACGCACATAAAAAGCATTTGCCTTGCTGTCTCCAGGCTTATAGCTTCGTGCTTCACGGCCACTACCATGTAAGGCTAATACGACGCGGTACCCGTCTTGCGTTATTGGCGGCATCGCTATATACACTTCCCGACCAGCAACTTGAACTAATGTATCCCTAACGACAAGAGGTTGAGCGGATGTGGCCACGCCCGTCAAAGCAACAAGGAACGCAAGCATCGGCAAAGCAGTCATGTTTCATAATTTGATTTACAGTACAAACATATACAAAAAACATTATAAAACAATACAGACCAGTACAGAAGATTCGGCTAATAAACATATATAGCTGATAGTTAGCTATAAAAAAATAAAAAACACCCAGAAAGAATTTCCATGTGTTTACAATAAATACCAAAAAACAGGAACAGAACAGTATAGTTCAGCTAAAGAGACGGTCTAATGATTAATTTGCTGGGATTCTTGATTTTCGCCACTTTGCCCTCCAAAATCAAATTAGCCGCTTCTTCCCCCATCTTGGAAAAATCCGTGCTTATCACGGTAATGCCTCCTTCAAGCACTTCTTTGACATAGAGGTCGTTATACGAAATCAGCCCGATATCCCGACCGAGCTTATACTTATGTTCGCGCACCAACTTAATGATATCTACATCGTCCCGATCATGCCGGTTTAGCGTAATGTAAACGTCCCCACGCCTGAACTGACTGCGCTCAATTTGATGGACAATCAGGTAATCAAACTGATATTCTTCACAAAAACGCAAAAAACCATCTTTTACTAAGTTGCCGTAAAACGAATCCTCAGGCAAAACCAGCACAGCCCGCCGATATTTTTCCACACGCCCACGCACATCCTTCATCGCTGCATAGATATCACCTGCAAAATCTTGGTATACAGCAGAATAATCCCCATTCAAATTCTCGATATTGTAATCAAGTATTATTCTTTTCTCTGGAGGAATCAGATTAATGATTGGTGACACATCTTCTTTCATGATGGAGAGTATCACATAATGCGTGTAATTCCCCAAGTTTTCAAGCACGAGCCGTTCGAAAATCCGATAGCTGTAATTGTGAAAAAATACATCAATATGCGCATGATCCTTTAATCTATTGAAAAAAGAATGATATAGCTCCTCTTTGAAAACCGTCAATTTGTCCAATAAAAAGAAGACCCGGAATTGGTGATCAATGCTATTTTTCTTCACAAAAAAGCCCTTCCGGTAAACTGGTTCAATAATCCCTTTTTCCATTAGGTGATTCAGTGCCATCAGCACCGTGCTTTTACTGATATTGTGCTCGGCAGCCAACCGGTTGACCGACGGCAGCTGGTCATTGATGCGCAAATCTCCTTGCTTTATCTTATCCAATAATAGGTGAGCCAACTTCAGGTATTTCAGTTCGCTATTCACGGTACTAACTTCCGAATTCTTCATATAAGCTTTTTAATAGGCGTAACAAGGCGGCGACACGCGCACACTCCCGCCGTCCAAAAGTACGGCATTCTTGCTTCATAACAAAACAGAACAGTACAGTCGCAAATCGCATTGCTTATTGGATAATGGTGCCTCCCGTAGCCTCCATCCATTACCTGTTATGTCCATACCTATGTCTTCCGATTTTTGACTATTTTTGTCTATGTTGTCAAATCCATTGAAAAATGAATGCATTATTTAAAAAACTCAATTTCAAGAGTCAAAAATCCCTGCTTTCCATCAACCACCCTCCAAGTTTCCAAGTGGCGTTGAATGATATCGCCGCTGATACGCAGATAGTCACTGAAGTAGAACGGGCCGGAAGCATCTCTTTTGCGATTGTTTTCGTCACACAACAAAAAGAAATTGACAACATTATCACGCAGCTCGTCCCTAAGCTGGAAACTGACGCGGCACTGTGGTTCTGCTATCCAAAAGGCACTTCGAAACGGTATCAATGCGATTTCAACCGGGATACGGGCTGGAAAATACTGGGACAATATGACCTTGAACCCGTCCGCCAAGTGGCCATTGATGAAGATTGGAGCGCGATACGTTTTCGGCATGTCGATCACATCAAGCAAATCACCAGACGGGGCAGCATGGCGCTGACCGACAAAGCCAAGCAGCGAACCTCCAATAAGGCTTAAACGACCAGCTCATGGCCCATCTACCAGAACTCATACGGGATTTAGCCCTGATCTTGCTGGTCGGTGCGTTTGTTACCATCCTGTTCAAGCGCATCAGACAGCCTCTGGTGCTCGGCTATATTATCGCCGGATTTTTCGTTGGTCCGCATTTCCAGCTGATACCCTCCATTGTAGACACTGAAAATATCGAGACTTTTGCCGAACTGGGCGTGATTTTTTTACTGTTCAGTCTGGGGTTAGAATTCAGCTTCAAGAAACTACTGCGTGTCGGTGGCCATGCGTCTATAACCGCTGTCATCGAAATTGTTTTTGTAAGCTCACTGGGCTATTTTACCGGACAGCTGTTGGGATGGAGCCAAATGGACAGCCTATTCCTCGCGGGGATGCTGGCCAGTTCGTCAACGACCATTATCCTTCGGGCATTTGATGAGCTTGGCATCAAAACCATGCAGTTTGCGCGGGTCGTGTTCGGTGTGCTGGTTGTCGAAGACATTATTGTCATCCTGCTCATGGTTTTGCTTTCGACCGTAGCGGTGACCCAGCAATTTGAAGGGGGTGAAATCCTCTTTACTGTGTTCAAGCTCGGCTTTTTCCTCATGCTCTGGTTTCTATTGGGCATTTACCTGATCCCCTCCTTCCTGAAAAGGGCCCGGCAATGGATGGATGAGGAGACACTCCTTATTTTTTCCATTGGCTTATGCTTGGGTATGGTGATCTTGGCTACACGGGTTGGCTTTTCCGCAGAACTGGGAGCCTTTGTAATGGGGTCTATCCTCGCCGAGACCACCTTAGCCGAAAAGGTGGAGCATTTGACCAAACCAATAAAAGAATTGTTTGGCACGGTGTTTTTCGTGTCGGTGGGCATGATGATAGACCCAGCAGCGATGCTCCAGTATGCATTCCCGATAGTTGTGGTGACGATACTGACCATCGGTGGCAAGTTTTTGTTCAGTGCGCTGGGTGCGCTGCTGTCCGGTCAACCGCTGAAGCAGGCTGTGCAGGTAGGCATGAGTATGGCGCAGATTGGCGAATTTGCTTTCATTGTAGCGGCATTGGGCCTATCACTCGGCGTGATTTCGGAATTCCTGTTTCCTATTGCCGTAGGGGTATCTGCCATCACCACCTTCACCACCCCGTACATGATCAAATATTCCGAACCGTTCTATAATTGGCTTGCGCGCGTCCCCTTAACTCATTGGAAAGACCGAATCGAACACTATGCCACGGGCACAGAAAAGCTTCGCGCTAATCCGGCTTGGAAAGTACTGTTTAAGGAATATATCCGCATCATTGTCATCAATAGCATCGTACTGATTGCTATACTGCTACTATTCAGGTATGCATTCCTCCCCTTCATCGAAGGAAAAATAGCCAGCGCTTTTGTGCAACATGCGGTCACCGTGGCAGCGGCCATGCTGCCGGCTGCGCCTTTCCTCTGGGCGGTCGTCTTCCAAAAGCCACGATGTGATGCTTACCAAGCCATGTGGATGGACACGGCGACCAATAAGGCTCCGCTAATGGCCATTGAAATCGTCCGGGTACTCATCGGGGTATTGTTGGTCGGATTGTTTATCGACCGGCTCACTTCTACACATGTGGCGCTCTGGATTACCCTTCCGGTCATTTTGCCGTTTATCTATTTATTTTCACGGCGGATACAGGTGTTGTATCAACGGATCGAGGCGCATTTCATCAGCAATTTGAACGAACGTGAAAACAGTCTTATCCAAGCCGATAATAGCGGACGGTTTAATCAAAAAAATGAAGAAGTGCAAAGCGGTTTGCAGGCATGGAACGCCCATATCGTGGAAATGGAGGTGCCCCCGCTGGCTACCTATGCGGGGAGGCATCTAAAAGACCTGGGATGGAAGGAAGCATACGGTATATTGGTGGTTTACATCAGGCGCGAAGAAAATATCATTCACCTGCCAGGGGGCGACCATCGCCTGCTTCCACAAGACCACGTTGGAATATTGGGTACGGATGAGCAAATGATGCACTTTAAAGCCGCATTTGAATCGCAGGAGGATATCCAGTATAACGATATGGCCATCGAAGACATCAGCCTTCATCAGGTATTGCTGCAAGCAACGCACCCGCTGGTCGGCAAAAGTATCGCTCGTTCGGGATTACGTGAAGATACCGACGGCCAGGTGCAGGTTGTGGGCGTAGAACGCGACGGCATCCGTATGCTTAACCCTGAAGCTTCCTTGGTCTTCAAAGCCGGAGACATCATTTGGCTTGTCGGCAACCGAAAGCGAATACGGGAGGTGATCACTCATCCCGCAACGAATCCACCGGATTGGCCGCCGCCGCCCGAACCGCTTGCCAGCTCAGTGTAACCAACGCGATGATGACTGCCATCAAGCCCGCCGCGGCAAACATCCACCATTCGACATCAATGCGGTACGCAAAATTTGCCAGCCAGCGGTTCATCGTCCACCATGCAATAGGCAAGGCGATGATAGCAGCAACCAACACCAGCTTGATGAAGTCCTGCGATAACATGCCCACAATATCGATCATCGATGCGCCCAACACTTTCCGGATGCCTATCTCTTTGGTACGCTGCTCAATAGAAAAAATAACCAATCCCAGCAGCCCCAGACACGAAATGGTAATGGCTAGCGCAGTAAATACACTGACAAGCCGGGACATTACCTGCTCGTTGGTATAGAAACGCTGGTATTCGGCATCGACAAACTGATAGTCAAACGGGAACCTTGGGTTAATCGCACTGTAAACGCGCTCCAATCCCTCCAAGGCCTGCTTGGTCTTATCCCCCACTATGCGGATCAAAATCACGCCAAAGTATTCGTATTCCTTCACATCCATGATGAGCGGCTTAATGGGTTCGTGTAAAGAATAGGTATGGTAATCTTTCAATACGCCAATAATATGTCCTTTCTTTTGCCAGGCTGAAACCCATTTGCCGATGGGCTCCTCCATACCCATTTGCCGGACAGCTTCCTCATTCACCAGAAAAGCGCTCGCCGAGTCCGTGGCAATGGCACGCGAGAAATCACGTCCTTGGACAATCTCCAGTCTCATCAGTTTAACAAAATCATAGCCTACGGACACCGGTTTGAAGCCTGCGGCGATGCTTTTTTGTTTGCCCTCCCAGTTAATGGCATCTCCCCCATCCGATGTATTGGAAACACCGTCAGCCACATCGACCACAAATTGCATGGCATGCGGAGTTTCACTGGCCCGGTCTACCATGACCACGCCAGGCAGGGATGATGACTGTGTTTTAAATAGCTCGTAATTGCGCTGGTCCATCAATTCGCCTTCAATGCGTGTATACAATAGATGCTCACGGTCATACCCCAGGTGCAAAGTCTTCGTGTATCGCGTTTGCCGCGCGACAACGATAGTGGCCACCAGAAACAATACCGAAAGGCCAAACTGAAAAACAATCAGCACCCTGCGCAGTGTGCCGCGCTTCATGGAGAAAAGCTGTCGGTGCTTCAAGGCCTTAGCCGGTCGCAAGCCAGATAGAAAAATAGCTGGATACGTACCTGCAAGTAACGCGGTGACGATGACGAGTGCACATGCCGTGCCCCAAAATTGGGCCTGGCCGTAGGGCTGCTCAATAACAGCACCGGTAAGGCTGGCAAAAAACGGCAATGTGATATAAACCAGGAAAAGGGCAATTAGCAGGGCAAAAAGAGATAGGAACAGCGCTTCCAAATAAAATTGAAGGGCAAGCCATGCGCGGGAAGTACCCAGTACTTTGCGGACGCCTACTTCTTTGCTTCGTTTGATGGAACGTGCCGTGGCAATCAGCGCAAAATTGATACAGGCGATAACGAGGATAAAAAGTGCAGCAGCACTGAAAATGCGGATGTAGATAATGCGGCCGGCCACTGGCTTGCCATTTACAAACGTGTCATAAAGATGCTTATCATTTAACAGTTGCAGCCCAATCTGGGCGGTAATGCCTTTCTCATCCTTCAGGCGCGGTTTGATAAATTGATTGATTTTCCTTGCGACAGCTAATGACGAAGCATTGCTATCCAGCAACACGTAGGTATTAAACTCTGGTGATGCCCATTCAAGTATGGTGTTGTGGGCTTCCCAACTGAGCAGGAAATCGAAATCCAGGGAACTATTGGCAGGGACATTTTCAAATACGGCCGACACGATAAAATCCAAGCGGTTTTCATAGCGGAAGGTTTGCCCCATGGCAGCTTGGGAAGAACCGAAATAACTGTCTGCAAGCTCTCGGGAGATGGCTATACTGCCGGGATCGCTTAAGGCTGTTTCCGCATGGCCCGCTAAAAGTGGATAGCCCAGTACCTTGAAAAAATCTTGGCTGGCACGGGCTCCGTTGGCTTTATTTTTTTTGCCATTTGCTTCAAGGGTTTCGGGATGCCCCCAGGGCAATTCGTATCCTGTTGCATAGAAGACAATCGACCGAATTTCAGGGATAGCGTCTTTCGCATCTTCGAGCAGAAAAATCCGCTCATTTTTTTCAGATGTGCTGATATAGTGGATAGGTGTGCGGTAGGTTCCGTCCACCTGATTCCCAGAAGACAGCATTTGATAAGCCGTATACAGCCTATCCCCGTGATGAACAAAATTATCAACACGTCGTTCATGTTGTATCCAAAGGAAAATCAGCAAGCAGCATGCCATCGCCAGGGAAAGTCCCACGACGTTGATTATCCCGAAAGATTTGCTTTGCGCCAATTGACGCCAAATGGTTTTGAGTAAATTGCGTATCATAGCAGCAAAAAAGGAGCTTATGGCCGATGATCGCAAATTCAATCCTGTTCATATGCATTTAAAACCGTTCAACGTCCCTCATTGGAAATTCCGTCCTTTATGAAACACCTTGCCCACTGTGCCGCCATCCTGGGGTGCGACAAGACCGCGCAGCCATCCATTCAGATTGATGCAGTGCTGTACAACGACGTGGATAACCTCACCCTCGACCTGCAATTTACCAGACACCAACAGCAGCTTGGACTGTAGGATTTCCCTCCGATATTTTTCGAACATCTTGCCCCACACGACAAGGTTGGCAAACCCTGTCTCGTCCTCCACCGTGACGAAGAGCACTCCTTTAGCGGTGCCAGGACGCTGCCGTACGGTCACCATCCCGCAAACCTTCACGGACATTCCGTCCTTCATCGTGGGTAATGTTCCTGTCGGAGTGACGTGGAGCATATCCAGTTTTTCCCGGAGGAAACTGACAGGATGGGCCTTGATGGACAGCGATGTGCTGGCATAGTCCTGCACCACATGCTCGCCGGGTGTCATCAGCGGAAGTTCAACCTGACCCTCCAAGGCGCATTCGGAGGGTTGGCCTTTGAACAGGGCTATCGGCCGGTCCCGCAAGGCAGACACCTCCCATAATGCCTTCCTTCTATCAAGGCCCATCGAGCGGAAAGCGTCTGCGTCGGCCAGCCGTTCCATGGCGGATATCGGCACCCCGGCGTTCACCAACGCGGCGACGAATGGATAACCGCTACCCCGTGCTTTGACCAAGACCTCCATGTCCTCCGCTGCCAGCCCCTTCACCTGCCGGAAGCCGAGGCGCAACGCATGATAGCACTTGCCGAACACCCCCTCCAACGTGTGGTCCCAATGAGAATGATTCACGTCTACAGGCAAGACCGTTATCCCATGTTTTCGAGCGTCAATGACAAGCTGGGCGGGTTGGTAAAAGCCCATCGGCTGGCTGTTGAGCAAAGATGCAGCGAAGATATCGGGGTAATAATATTTCAGCCAGGAGGAGATATACACCAGCTGGGCAAATGAAGCGGCATGACTTTCGGGGAAGCCGTAGCTGCCGAAGCCTTCCAACTGCCTGAATACCCGCATGGCAAACTCCTCCGAATAGCCCTTTTTGACCATACCAGCTACCATTTTTGCACGGAAGCGGCTGACCTCCCCCTTAGCCTTGAAGGTGGCCATACTCCGGCGAAGTTCGTCAGCTTCGGCGGGGGTAAAATCGGCGGCAACAATGGCAATCTCCATTGCCTGTTCCTGAAAAAGCGGAACACCCAATGTCTTTTCCAAGATATGCCGGATTTCCTCAGAGGGGTAATCCTCCTGTTCTTCGCCCCTACGCCGCCGCAGGTAGGGGTGCACCATGTCGCCCTGTATCGGGCCGGGCCTGACAATGGCCACTTCGATGACCAGATCATAAAACTTCCTGGGTTGTAGCCGGGGAAGCATGGACATCTGTGCACGGCTTTCAATCTGGAATACACCAAGCGTATCAGCGTGGCTAATCATTTCGTATACTTTCGGATCATCCCCCGGTACTCCGGCGAGCGTCAAATCACGCCCATAGTGCCGCTTGGCAAGATCAAACGCTTTCCTGATGCAGGTAAGCATGCCAAGGCCCAGCACATCCACCTTCAGGAATCCCATTGCTTCCAAATCGTCCTTATTCCACTCCAAGTTTGTCCGGTCTTTCATCCGGGCATTGATAATGGGGCATAGTTCGTGCAGTTTGCCCTGTGTGATAACAAATCCACCGGTATGTTGCCCCAATTGTCGGGGAAACCCGATATACTGGTCGGTTAGTTCCAATACTTTTCGCAGATGTGGATCACCGGGGTTGAAGCCTTGACTGGCCAGCAACTGCATATCAATATGGTCATCCCAATGGCTGCCAATGGCTCCAGATAAGCGGGCCACCGCATCCAACGAAAGCCCCATCGCTTTACCCACGTCACGAATTGCGCCCTTTGAGCGCACCTGTGTGACCGTGGCCACAATGGCGGCCCGATCACGTCCGTACTTGCTGTAAATGTATTGAATCACTTCTTCGCGCCTTTCGTGCTCGAAGTCAACATCGATATCTGGAGGTTCATCCCGAGCATCTGACATAAATCGGGCAAATAATAACCGGAATTTCGCTGGATTTACGGAAGTGATGCCCAAGCAGTAGCAGACCGTGGAATTGGCCGCGGAGCCGCGCCCCTGGCATAGGATGCCGCGATTGCGTGCAAATTGCACATAATCATGTACGGTAAGAAAATAAGAAGCATAGTTTTTTTTTTCGATGAATGCCAATTCATGGTTGATGGCCGCTTTGACCGGCTCAGGGATATCCGTGCCGAATTGCCGCTCAGCCCCCTGCCAGGTGAGCATAACAAGCTCCTCCTGCGGCGTACGGCCTTCGTTGGTCAGCTCCTCAGGATACACATATGTCAGTTCATCCAATGAAAAATGACAGGATTCAGCAACCGCTCCTGCATTGCGGATGGCATCTGGATACTGGCGAAACAATCGCTCCATTTCATCCATTGGCTTAAGATATCGCTCCGAATTCGGATGCAGCCGGAAGCCAGCTGTCTGAATGGTACATTTCTCCCGGATACAGGTGAGTACATCCTGCAATTCGCGGCGTTCGGGTACATGGTAGTGCACATCGTTCAGGGCCACCATGGGCATATCCAGCCGCTGGCACAGTTGATGGATGCGAAACAGTCGCTTAGCGTCATCACCTGTATAAGTGCGTATGGCACCAAGGGAGAAGTGGCTACTTAGCGCTTCGCGGTATTCCGTGATGTGCCGCACGTAATCGGGTTCCAGTTCAAAGGTATCCGTCAGCTTATTAGGCGGCACTGCGACAAATTCCATTCCTTTAGCGTATTCGTACACATCGGCTTTGTACAGGTGGCATTGTCCTTTTTCTGCTCTGCGGTTGCCTACGGTAAGCAGGGAAGAAAGCCGTCCATAAGCTTCCCTATCCGTGGGATAGGCCAGCAGGCTCGGGCCATCCAGCAAGTCAAGGCGGCAAGCCGGGATGAGACGCATGTTGTGCTTCTTGGCAGCGATATGTGCCCGCACAAGGCCAGCGAAGCTGTTGCGGTCGGTCACCGCCAGGGTATTGTAACCCAATGCCGCTGCGCGTTCCACCAGCTCTTCGGGATGTGAGGCTCCGCGGAGAAAGCTGAAATTGGTGGTTATCTGCAGTTCTACATAGCCCATAATCCGTCAAGCAAAAAAACCATGCAAAAACCATTGGCGTGAGTTGCCGTCGTCATAATGCCCAGCACGGAACAGCCAGTACCTGCGACCTTTGTCGTCTTCTACATCATAGTAGTCCCGGTGCTCACCGGTATCCATCCACCATTCCCGTTCAATGCGCTCAGGCCCATCCGCTTTTTTGATAGCGTGTACTTCCCCCTTGTGGCGGAACAACATCGGCGGATAATCCGGTATCGGAGCCGTCACTTCGATAGGTTCGGGTCTTGTCAGCAGGCGGGTGGGCCTTGGCCTGTCGGTATTCCATGCCGTGGAGGGTTGTTCCGCAATGGAGGACGCCTCCCTGATAGACCGCTCCGGCCAGTAATGTTCGTCTGGCAGATACCGGTAAATGGCACGGGTACCTTCCTTACCTTTCAGCCTGTCGATCAGCTCAGCCAGCGATGTCTCCTCCAATCCGGGGGAGCTGCTCCAAAGCGCCTCCTGCACCGGGTCGGTATCCTCCACCTTAGGCACTTCCAATATGAATAATTCGATGCCCAATGCCGGTTCGATCTTGGGTACTTTCAGCTTAAACAACCTCAGAAGATGCGGTATATTGGCCGTTGCCCTGCTTGTACCAATGGCCACCTGCGCAATTTTGCCGTCAATGCGGCAGCATTTCAGGATGGCTGTTCGCAGGCCCCTACCCTCACCCGATAAGCGTTTGCAAAGTGATTCCAATAACTTCATAATCGCAATCTCAATACCGATGGCTGTACAAATAGGTTCCAGACAATGCAACCGTTCCTCGTATGGCGGTATGGATCGCAACGGCACGATATGCTCATCTTCCTGCCCCAATGCCTGTCGCAATCTTGACAGGATCCTATCGCCAAAACGCCTGCGTAGCACAGAGGGTGGCATGTGCAGAAAGCTGCCGATGGTACGCAAACCGAGTTTTTGCAGGCGATCCACCGTCTCCGGTTCCAGCCGGAGCGCGGCCGGAGGCAACGGCATGAGTGTACCGATTTCGGATCCATTGGCGATGATTGGCGTTGCCTTGCCAAAGCGTGCCATTGCCCATGCCGTACCGATGGTACCTGCAATAGCTATTCGCGTATGGAAGCCCCTTGAGCGCAACCTGGATACGATGAGTGCAAGGTAGTCCCGCTCACCACCCCATAAGTGAGCACATCCACTAATATCAAGGATTAGCCCATCGGGTGGGTCCACTGCCACTACAGGCGTATAGCGTATACACCATAGGCCAAGTGCCTTTAACAGCCTTGAAGCCAATTGAGGTTGGCTGTCGATGACTATCAGGCTGGGCAAGAACGCTTTGGCATCGGCCACTACCATTCCTCGTGTCACGCCCTGTGCTTCGGCTATGGCATTCGCTTCTGTGATGACCATGCGGCCGTGCAAAGGCTCAGCCAACACAAACGGTATTTCACGCAGTTCGGGCCGGCGGATAGCGTGCCTGTCTGTCCTCAGGTATTTGAACCAAATCGATGCATACCGCTTTTCCATTCAACTATCAGCTTATTTTCTGCAATTGCAAGGCTTTATTCTGGCGGATGGATGGCATGACCGGCACAAAGCATCCCCGGGACCATTCCATCTTCCAGCACCCCGGGTTACCATTACGTACCTTCAGCAATTCCACCTGCCATCGGGGAGGCCCTACACCGGGCATCCCTTCCTCCAATGCACTTGGCAATGGCCTAATCCGCCAACGGGCCGTGCAGGCCGTAGACCCGATATTGCGGGGATTGCTGCGCAGCACCAATCCGGTACCGCTACTCTTTTCGACCGCCAATTGCAGACGGCGCGATTGGATAAAATCCATATCCTGTAATTCGGCTACCACGGCGGCCAGCCCATTACATTTGAGCGATTCTTCCATGGCCCACAAAACATCACGCTCCCGTTGCACGTCGACGAAGATGATGCGGTCCGGCCGTACCCCAAATGCCCCCATAGCGGGCGGGAAAAGTATCCTTGATGTGCTAATCCATAAGCAGGTCTTGTTTCCTTCAGTTAGACGGGACAATAGCCCCCCCATGAAACCACTGGTTGCCGCGTCTTCTTCCCGCCCCCCACTAATGAACTCATGAACGCCGTAAGGCGGGAAAACGGCATTGGGGAAAGCGTCCTCTACCGGCCCAAGGCCTATCCTTGCAGCATGGCTTTCGGGGCGGACAAATCCCTGCCAGCGCAGCATATCCTGTTTTAGCCGGTTCACCTTTTCCTGTTTGCTTTCCTTCATCGTTGCCATGCCTTGTGGACTGCGACAACAAATATAGTAATACTAATAATATTAGCAAATAATTTCTTTAAAATGACCATTGATTTGAAATCCGATCAGATTTAGTGGTGATGACAATTCTTTTGGGTAGCTTCGCCCGAAAAATTACGATACAGTTGAAAAGTCCCCTTCATCGGTTTGCATATTTCTCGGCAGGCGTAGTATTTGCTGTCTTATGGGCTTCAGCTTCGGCAGCTACCAAAATAGGGCTCCAATCGGCCCAGCCTTTTGTCATTGCTATTGCCCGGTTTGCCATCGCTTCAGCCATCATGCTCGGCATTGCCCATCTAGTGATGCGCCAGCCACTGCCTTCGGGCAAAACGCATTGGCAGCAACTGTTCATTTACGGATTGTTCAATGTAAGCCTATATCTTGGCCTGTACGTGTTGGCCATGGAAGAGGTATCAGCAGGCTTGGGGACGCTGTTTGTCGCAACTAATCCGGTACTTATCATGCTCATCAACACGCTATGGTATCGACAACCGGTCAGCCTGTCTAGCATACTCAGCTTCGTCCTGTGCATCGCGGGAATGTTGCTGGCTGCATATCCGCTCTTTGAAACCAGCTATGCCACCTGGCTGGGTATCGGCATCCTTTTCCTAAGCATGCTTGCTTATTCGGTAGGAGCCATTTATTTTGCCCGACGAAAATGGGATGGCCTCCATATTCTCACAATTAACGGTTGGCAGACGCTTATCGGCGGTGTATGCCTACTCCCATGCTTGTTTTTATCTTTTGAGTATTCGGCCAACACCTTCGATGTACGCTGGTGGAGTGCCGTACTCTGGCTGGCCATACCGGTATCGGTATTTGCTGTACTGATCTGGCTGTACCTGTTGCGCGACAACCCCATCAAAGCCTCAGCATGGCTCTTCCTCTGCCCGATTGCGGGGTTTGCCATTGCCGCCATCCTGATGAAAGAACCGCTATCCTGGCACACACTCGGTGGTGTTCTCCTTGTCATTGCGGGGTTATATCTGGTACAACGGATGAGGCGACCAGGACGAAAACGTCAATAATAGACAACAGATAAAGATGCAGTCAAGGGACAATCGTCATTTGTCCCTGGCTGTATCCATTATTTCCTTGAAATTCATCAACGGCGAATAAGGGACGGCGGCCATGCGGATATCCTGTATCTCCCCGACCAATTGACCATGCAGCCTGCCTGTTTCCTGCTTGATGCGCGCCCATTCTTCATCAGCCATGAATTTATCCCAGCTCGCTTGGAGCACCTGCACATCCGGCCACTCCAGTAAATATACAAAAGCAAGCTTGCCATTGGTGTTGGTCTCCCACATGGCTATGATGTGAAAATCATACTGCTTCATTATCCGCTGTGCATGGTCGTTGAAACGCTGATGGAAAGCGTCTTTATTATGCTCAAAAATTTCATAGATTCGTAACTGATGTACAGGATTGCCTTTGACCTGTTGACGCTGCTGGGCATGGCCGACAAGGGCCGAGAACAACAGCAAAAAAAGTAACGCTTTCATAAAATCCATTGTTAAGAAAGGGGTAATTTTACTTCTGCCGACTAAAGATAAAAATATTTATTCCATCTTTTTATAATATTGCTTTTTAAGCCGTAATAGTGGATTATATTCTTTACCTTTATAGCATTGAAAAAATGCCCAGACCCAACCATGTTCATCGGCGCAGTGAAATGGTTTGACAACAAAAAAGGATTCGGTATCATCGCATTACCGTCGGGAGAAGAGCTATTCCTGCATATCCGGGGTTTTGTTAGCCCACCCCAGGGAGAGATAAAGAGCAGCACCGTAATTTTTGGCCATAAAAAAATAAACGCAAAGCGGGACGGCTATACGGCAGCAAAATGCCGTATCCTTGACCATCAGGAGGATTGGAAGGCAGCCACATTGTTGTTGTTGGGAACGAACGACATGATACAGCTTCCGGATAGACGAAAAAAAGAACACAAGCATAGCCTGATGAAACTGGCTGTCAAGCAGCTCCTGCAGGGAAAAAATGAGAATTTTGCATTCGCTATGCTAACGTCTAATTTTGACAGCAGCTTTGACCCATCCGTATTTATCCCATACGCCATGTTCTTGGAAAAGACTATCCCCCAGGTGCTGGAAAAAACATCCGCCGCGCGCTTACTTGTCCGCATTTTCCAGCACTTCGGGACTTGCATCACCCATGAGATCCTTTTCAGGGTATGGAAAGCGGGCAAATTCCGATACCTGGGTTATGACAAACAGGGAGATTAT
Organism: Parapedobacter sp. ISTM3; assembly: GCF_016533505.1. Taxonomy (NCBI): domain Bacteria; kingdom Pseudomonadati; phylum Bacteroidota; class Sphingobacteriia; order Sphingobacteriales; family Sphingobacteriaceae; genus Parapedobacter; species Parapedobacter sp. ISTM3. Next base: position 41,375 of record NZ_JAENGN010000012.1, read on the forward strand.
GAAATACCGGAGGAAGTGCTGAACCTGAATGCGACGGAAATTGGTTATGACGAACTGCGACGGATCAGTGCTTACAGCTTTGGCACCACATTCTGTGCTGAGTTTGTAAATGCATTGTTTGACGGCATCGAAACCATGGAACGAAGTGAAATCGACGCATTGATACCTTACCTTGACTTTTTAGAAAATGGCGACAGGGAATACTGGAAAGCCATTGTCGACACGTAAGCCACAACTTGCCACCGATGCGGGGCTTTCCTTCGGCCAAACAAAATGGCTTATTGGTTGTATTATTCATAGAGGAAACTAATTTATTGATTTGTTTACTTAACCTTTGAAGACATGAGCACCAATAAGACAGAAAAACCGGTCGAAAAAAACACCGAGAACGAGAATACCGACAAGAAAAAACCGGAAGAAAATACCGAATTTACGCCAAAACGCTTTTCGGTCAGGGGGCTGAGAAAACACACTGAGCCGAAGACCAGCCGAAACCCGAAAGGCATACGTTAAGCCGAGGGTCGTTGTCGGCAGCAGGCAGCATCTTTTCCGCTGATGCAACCACATATCGTTTAGGTCCGCCGACTAATTCCGTCGCATCAATCAATGCCGTTCTTTTCGGACGTTGTAATCAAGGAAGCCACCCTTAGCCGGGCCTTGTATTTTCCGCATATAGCGATGGTAGCGGGTCGGACTGCCAGTAAGCTTTGGTGTCCGCATCCATGATAGTCAATCTGCCCGAGTGGCCTGCTCCGGTATCGAGATTCCAGATATTGAATGCATTCAATGGTTCGTCTGTCCCCCAATTGATGGTCGGCGTGTGGCCAAGAAAAACTTCCGAGAAGTCCGGCACGGGCGCAAACGAACGCAACTTTTCGTCTCCTGCCATCAGTAGCTTATGCCGGTAAGCATTTTCCCATAGGGTTCTGTCCCAGTAGAATTCCTGCGGGCGTTGCTGGCTCAGGGGTATGCCCGACAAGAAGCCGCCATGCACAAAACAGCGGTTTTTCACATCGACGTGGTACAGTTGCTGCCTCATAAAGAATTGCCGGTGGGCCGCCGGAATATCCGAGGAAGCGAGCGATGTTTTATAGCCGCTGCGTGTCGCGCGGAACATATCCGGCTTCCCTGCGTGACGGAGATAAGATTTCAGCGTGCCCAATCCGCCCAGGTTCCAGTATTGCGGATGGAAATCCGTCGAAATAAACTCATTGAACCAATCATCGTGATTCCCCTTGATGGCGATCAGGTTTTTTATTTTCATCAACATATCGACGCACTCAAATACATCGGGATATCCATCCGTAATATCGCCCAGCTGGATAAGCTTATCATTATCCGGGTCAAACCCTGACCGCTCAATGCACTGTTCGAGAGCCTTGGCAGCGCCATGTATGTCTCCTAACACAAATGTCTTCATGCAGCAACCGATAACTATCAATAGCCGTAAGATACATAAAATAGCGTATAATACCGCCATTTAACTATCATAAATGGAGTGATGCAACCGAGGAGTATGCCACAACGTTAGATCACTCCGATGTTTCTTGACAATTGATTTTTGACGACCTGAAAGCTCGGCCCGCAGAAGTTAGGCAATATTTTATTATTCCTGATTAGGGCAATTTATCAGAAAAAAAAAAGGGGCAAAAACTCTCAAAAGCTTTTGCCCACTCAAGGGTAAGTAATCGGGCTCGAACCGACGACCTCCTGAACCACAATCAGGCGCTCTAACCAACTGAGCTATACCTACCGTGTTAATGGACTGCAAAGATAATAATCACCTGACAATCCAACAACAATTTTAAAAAAAACCTTAACCTATCAGACTGACACTTCGTTTAACAAAGCTAGTCAACTCATTACCAGTAAGTAATCCGCGCGAAAGCAGCGCCAAATCAAATGCTTGCTTAGCTAACTGCTGGCGCGCGTCTTCGTCTTCATTGGAAAGAATGCGCTTAATCAAGGGGTGGTTGCCATTGATTGTCACCTTATAATTGTCTGGCATTGAGCCATAGAAACTCATGCCACCACCGGTTTGTGCCATGTCTTTCATCCGGCGCATAAACTCGTCGATGGTAACGGTCACGGGTAGATCCTGTTCGCTTAGTGCTTCAACATGCACCTTCATGTTATCCTTGCTGATAGCTTTCTCGAACAATGATGTCACCGTCTTACTTTCTTCATCCGTCAATTGCAGCGTTTTACGTTCTTCCTTCTGAATCAAGTTATCAATGACGTCTGCATCCACACGCTTCAGCTGGGTCTTTTCATTTTTCTGCTCCAGGTACGCCACAAAATGGCTGTCTATCGGCGAATCCAGCACCAGCACATCATAGCCGTTGCCGTTGGCTGTAGCAATATAGCTGTCTTGCTGCGCCACATCATGCGTATAGAGGTACACGATGTTGCCGTCCTTATCTTTTTGGATATCCTTTACCTTTTCACCGTATTCCTTAAGTGTGTAGATTTCGCCTCCGGTATTTTTTAACAAACAGAAGTCAGCAGCCTTTTCTGCGAATTTTTCGTCGCTCAGCATTCCGTATTTGACAAAAAGGCTGATGTCTTTCCATTTTTCTTCAAATCCTTTCCGATCAGTCCGGAATAGTTCCGCCAGCTTGTCCGCGACTTTCTTAGTGATGTGGGCATTTATCTTTTTTACGTTGCTATCCGCTTGCAGGAAGCTCCTCGACACGTTCAACGGAATATCTGGTGAATCGATTACCCCGTGGAGCAACATGAGAAATTCGGGAACAATATCTTTTACTTCATCCGTAATAAAGACCTGGCGTGAATAAAGTTTGATTTTATTTTTCTGAAGTTCGAAATCGTTTTTGATCTTCGGGAAATAAAGGATACCGGTGAGATTGAATGGATAATCTACATTTAAATGAATCCAGAAGAGCGGCTCATCAAATGAGTAAGGGTAAAGCTCACGATAAAACGCCAAGTAGTCTTCGTCCTTTAGTTCAGACGGTGATTTCGTCCAGGCTGGATGGGTATTATTGATGATGTTATCAACTTCTACTGACTTGTACTTCGTATTTCCATCTTTATCCTCCCCGTCGGGTTCACTGCTCGTGCGGGTGCCGAAGCGGATAGGTACGGGCAAAAATTTGCCGTATTTCTCCAATATCTCCTGCAACCGGCTTTTAGTTAGAAACTCCTCGGAGTCGTTGTTGATATAAAGAATAATATCGGTGCCCCGCTTAGCGCGATTCCCTTCCGAAATCTCATACGAAGTGGTACCGTCGCAAATCCAGCGGGCGGGCTCAGCGCCCTCCTGGTATGACAAGGTCTGAATCTCCACTTTGTCGGCTACCATGAATGCCGAATAAAAACCGAGCCCAAAGCGGCCAATAATCTCGTTGGCATCCTTAGCTTCCTTAAACTTTTCAACAAATTCAGTGGCGCCCGAGAAAGCGATTTGATTGATATACTTTTTAATCTCGTCAGCGGTCATGCCGATACCGTTGTCAGAAATCGTGATGGTCTTCGCTTTTTCGTCAAATGAGACGTCGATGGTCGTATCGCCCAATTCGCCCTTGTATTGACCAAGAGCGGCTAACCGTTTGATTTTCTGCGTGGCATCTACCGCGTTTGACACCAGCTCCCGAAGGAAAATCTCGTTATCTGAATATAAAAACTTTTTGATCACCGGGAAGATATTCTCGGTATGGATGGAGATGTTGCCCTTTTCGTTCATATTACCTTCAATTTTGCTGCTGGAACTCAAACAAGGAATGTTCCAGCTTTCTCAGGTAAGACAGGATGACAGCCATCTTTGCTGATTAACTGACAAAACCCCGCCATAAATGGCAGGGTTCAGTAGCCGATGTGTCTTATATCGATGCTATCTGTTCAAGCTGTTTCTTTTTCAAACTTGTTAGGATCGGTTTACCTTAACAAACGCCAAGGACTAAAAACTAAAGCCTGCGCTAACCTTAAAGAAAGAGTCATTCCCTTCGATAAAGTCTCCCCCTGCGGTCAAGCGTGAAAAGACGCCGTACTTGGGCGATGAAAATTGAATGTAAGGACCCAACCACTGGTAGACGTCCGTTGACTCACTGACGTTGGAACCACCGGAATTGATTAGATGTTCAAAATGGGCCCCAAATGAAAATTTCGGACTTACCTTGTACCCTGCATTTGCCCAATAATGCACATAGGACAGCGTCGTGCCGCCTGCGGGTGCCTTATCCCTCAAAGGCGCATAATAACCGAAATACACTTCCCCGTCAATACGCGGTTTGTCGAGGGAAAGGATAACATTCGGCACAATCCCGTCTCCGAAAATCGAAGGCCCTTCCGCCCCACTGGAGAGTAAGTTGCCCCCGGTAATCCCCAGATTTGGGTTAATACCAAAACCGTCGGCCACATTGAAATTGGCCCCCACTCCAAATTCGGTCCAATTGCCCCAGCCGGCACCGGTACCTGCGGACCACATGATACCATAAAACGTCAGATCAACTGTTGGATTTAATGAATACGCCCCGGAAAACGAGGGCGCAAAACCGAAAAATTGATCAGAAACCAACGCCAGTGTGAACGAAAAGTCATCGTCATCGTCTTGCGCAGCCACGTTGGTTGTGCTGACAACTATTAAAAACAAAACGCTCAAAAGGGTTTGCAGACTTAGTGGTGTGATTTTTTTCTTCATAATTTTACTTCTTTAAATTTTAAACAAAGACATTCAGCGAAAGAACTTAAACATGGACAGCATAAAACATAAAAGCAACCGACTACCAACTGGTAATTGACAGAATCCCGCCAACAAGCAACAAAAAAAGTGTTTCATTCAAACAACAATGGTAGTCAAACACAAAAAACCACCGAAATCATTAAAAAACAATCAATATACACCACAAATATGTATAAATATATTATTAAATCAATCAAAATATTACAATTTAATCAAAAAAATAAATAGTTTTTGATATTTTATTCTTTTTTATATGCCGAAAAAGCAAAACGAATACCTATTTTATCCAAATCGGACAACACAAAACATCCAAAAACCGTACTTTAAAAACAAAAACAAGCTAAACAGCCTATTTTTTTTCAATAAAAAAAGCCCAGCAATATTGCCGGGCTCCAGAATCGGGAAGAATTTTCAGTTACTCGCCTAAAATATTTTGGATTGCATTGTCATAAATCTCTTTTGCATGGCTTACGGTGTCGTACAATGTTCCATCCACTACGAATCCATTTTTGGTCACCGCACCCAAAAGCGAAAACTCTGTTCCGCTCGCTGCCAGCAATTCCACAAAGGCCTCTTGTGCATCCGGTTTAACAGACACCACGATTCGGCCTTGGGCTTCCCCGAACAAGAAAGCATCCCTGCGGATTTCACTGTCTGTATCAATGGCAAATCCGAGATTGCCAGCCATCGCCGACTCGGCCAACGCTACATATAGCCCGCCATCTGAAACATCATGTGCCGATACGATGAGCCGTTCATGGATCAGGTGCTTGATAACCTGATGTGTCGCATATTCCTCATCCAAATCAAAATAAGGAGCCGGTGAAGCTTTCACGCCGTGGTACGACGCCAGGTATTGCGACGACGCTATATCATTGCGGGACTCACCGATTAGATAAATATAATCGCCTTCCGCTTTAAAGTCCAACGTCATCAGGTTGGATACATCGGGCAGCAGCCCCAGCATACCAATGGTCGGTGTAGGGAATACCGATCCCCCATCCGGCGATTGATTATAGAAGCTCACATTACCGCCGGTTACCGGCGTCTGGAACTTGAGGCAAGCCTCCCCCATCCCTTTGATTGCATGGACAAACTGCCAATAAACCTCCGGTATATAAGGATTACCGAAATTAAGGCAGTTCGTAATTGCCGAAGGTTCGCCTCCCGCGCAGGTGATGTTGCGCGCCGCTTCTGCAACCGCAATAGCACATCCCTTCTGCGGGTCAGCGTTTACATAACGGGAATTACAGTCTACGGTCAACGCTATTGCCTTATTCGTGCCCTTTACTGCCACCACGGCTGCATCGCTTGGCCGGTTGGTTGTCACGGTGGCCGTTCCGACCATCGAGTCATACTGCTTAGTGACCCATCGCTTGGAGGCGATATTCGGATGCGACAGCAAATGCTGCGCAACCTCGCGAAGATCTTCGGGTTCGGCGATATCCGTTATTTTGAACTGTTGATATTGTGCAAAATAAGCAGGCTCCTTATATTCCCGGTGATAAACGGGGGCACCTCCGCCCAATACAAGGTCGTCGGCTGGCACATCGGCCACCAGCTCGCCATGCATGTAATATTCCAGCCGCCGGGTATCCGTCACCTCACCGATGATGGCGCAGTTCAGATCCCATTTGTCAAACACGGCCTCCACGTCAGCTTCCCGACCTTTCTGTACCACGATGAGCATTCGCTCTTGTGACTCAGACAGCAGTATTTCATAGGGCTTCATGTTGGCCTGCCGCGTAGGCACCTTATCTAAATCAATCCGCATGCCGTGTTTGCCTTTGGCAGACATCTCTGAATTGGAACAAATAATCCCGGCAGCCCCCATATCTTGCATACCGACGACGGCACCGGTCTTAATGACCTCAAGTGTGGCTTCCAGCAACAATTTTTCCTGAAACGGATCCCCCACCTGCACGGCGGGCAAGTCGTTTACAGAGTCTTCCGTAATATCTTTGGAGGCAAAGGCCGCACCGTGTATACCATCCTTGCCTGTAGCCGACCCGACGATATAGACCGGATTACCCACACCGTAGGATGTGGCTGACACGGTTTCACCCACCTTGACGATCCCTGCAGACATCGCATTGACCAGGGGATTCACTTGATAGCATTCATCAAAAAAAACCTCGCCGCCAACCGTGGGGATGCCAAATGCGTTGCCGTAATCGCCGATTCCCTTGACCACGCCCTTTATCAGCCACTGCGTGCGCGGATGGTTGATGTCGCCGAAACGCAACGAGTTGAGTTGCGCAATCGGACGTGCCCCCATGGTAAAGATATCCCGATTGATACCGCCCACACCGGTTGCAGCACCCTGATAAGGCTCCAACGCAGAAGGGTGGTTATGGGATTCTATTTTGAACGCACAGCCGAGGCCATCGCCGATGTCAACCAAACCTGCGTTTTCTTCACCTGCCTTGGCTAGCATGTGTGGTCCCTCCTTGGGCAAAGTCTTCAGCCAAACAATGGAGTTTTTATATGAGCAGTGTTCGCTCCACATCACCGAAAAAATTGACAATTCAGTAAAATTGGGCGTCCGCCCCAAAATTTCGATGATTCGCTCAAACTCTTCAGGCAGCAAGCCCAATTCGGTTGCAGTTTCTACGGTGGTCAATTCCTGTGTTTCCAAGATGAATGATTAAAAATGATGAACACTAATATTTCCTGCAAAAATAAGGATAAGATTTGAGATGTGGGGCATGAGATGGAAGACCACGTTACAGATGAAGGCCACAGGCGGAAGATTATGAGAAAAGTTATATTTTTACCGCAAACTATAAACGATGAAGAGAATCCTTTCGATAGACGGCGGCGGAATCCGCGGAATCATTCCGGGTATGTTGTTGGCGGCTTTAGAACGGAGATTAAAGCGTATAAGTAATAATCCGGATGCCGCAATCGCTGACTATTTCGACTTTTTTGCGGGCACTAGCACAGGGGGCATCCTTATCTGCTTGCTGCTGTGCCCCGATGACCAGACACCGCCCCGCCCGAGATTTTCGGCGAAAGAAGCATTGGATATTTATGTGACACACGGCAGCGATATCTTCAAGGCCGGTTTCTTCCGGCGACTGATGGCCAAATTTGGCCTATTGAGCGAACGTTACCCCAGTGCAACCCTGGAGCATGTCCTGCAAGCCTACTTTGGCGAGATTAAACTGAGCGAACTTCTCAAACCATGTATCGTGACCGCCTATAATATCGAGCTCCGTAAAACGCACTTTTTTAGGCAGCAGACCGCCATTGTGCGCGGCGATTCGCGCGACTTTTACTTGCGTGACGTCTGCCGGGCCACCTCGGCCGCCCCCACTTATTTCAGCGTCGCCGAAACATATTCCATCAGTGGCACGCGCTACCCACTGCTTGACGGCGGCGTATTTGCTCCCAACCCTTCGATGAGTGCGCTGGTGGAAGTCACGCGGGCGTTCAATGAAACCAAAATCAATGATATCGCTATTTTGTCTTTGGGCACCGGACGGTCAAGAAAAGCCTATGATTATGAACACTTCAAAAAGAGGCGGGCAATCTCCGTGGGGCCTGCCCTGATTGATATCATGATGAGCGGGGCCGCCGAAAGCAGCGACTTCTTCTTACAGCAACTGTATCGATCTGCCGGCAAAGCAGAGCAATATATCAGGATAGAGCCGAGCAACCTGCACAGCATACATGAGGAGCTGGATGCGGCAAGCTATAACAATATCCAGAAATTAATCGCGCTGGGCGACAGGATGGTCAGCGAAAATGATGAGCTGCTGAATCAGCTGGCAGGTCAATTAATAAGCGAAAAGGAGCATTCGCAGACCAGAAGCCCCTGGCGGTTTCTGTCTGCCAAAGGCTAAAATGCCTCTTAAATCTAAAAATTATACGTGATGAAACAAAAAACAATAGCACTCATTGCGCATGACGGCAAAAAGCCCGAAATGGTCGGATTTGTGAAAGACCATGTCGCTTTATTGCGCGATGCAAAACTTGTAGCCACGGGCACTACCGGGTCCTACATCAGACAAACAGGATTGGCTGTCGAACTGAAGCTCAGCGGCCCAAAGGGAGGCGACGCGCAAATCGCAGCCTTAGCCGCTGAAGGCAAGGTAGATGCCATTATTTTCTTCCGCGACCCATTGGGAAAACACGCCCATGAGCCAGACATCCAGATGCTTATGCGGGTTTGCGATGTATACAACGTGCCGCTTGCAACCAATCCGGCTACGGGAGAGCTCATTTTGAAAGGTTTACTTTAAAACGGGTGCCACCTAAAAGTTTTTATTCCAGCGGTATCGAGAATGCCGCGCATTTTAGCTAAGTTTGCAGCTTCCACCAAACCCCATCGGTATGGTAAAAACGGACAACGGTATTACATATTCACCCTTCCGCCACATTACTCGGGAGGAATGGAAGGATCTCAACGGCCATCCATCTTACCTCATAGCCGATGCCGACATTCATAAGCTCAATGCCTTGAATGAGCCCCTGACCATGCAGGAAATTGAAGACGTCTATTTTCCGTTGAGCCATTTGTTACAAATACATATCGACAGTTATCGCCAACTGCACCAAAAAGCCAACTCGTTTTTTAATAACTACAGCAAGCGCCTACCTTTCATCATCGGGATAGCGGGGAGCGTGGCGGCAGGTAAAAGTACCACAGCGCGGGTGCTGCAGAAAGTACTGTCACTTTCTCCGGGCAACCCCAAGGTGGACCTTATCACAACAGATGGCTTTTTGCACCCCAACCATTACCTGGAATCCAAGGGGATACTTAATCGAAAAGGGTTTCCCGAAAGCTATGACACCAGGCGGCTGCTTGGCTTCCTGTCTGACATCAAATCCGGCAAGGAACTGGTTTCCGCCCCGGTGTATTCTCATTTGGCCTACGATATCCTGCCGAACGAGTTGCAATGGATAGCGCAACCGGATGTATTAATCGTGGAGGGCATCAATGTGCTGCAGGTAAATGTCAAAGGTAAACACCGCGGGCCGCGCGTGTTCGTATCGGACTTTTTTGATTATTCCATCTATGTCGATGCCAGTCCGGAAGACCTGTTGGAATGGTATATTCAGCGGTTTAAATGGCTTCGTAAAACCGCATTCCAGAACCCCGGCTCTTACTTTCACCGTTATGCCAACCTGAGCGAGGAGGAAAGCATCAAAATGGCCACCCAGATTTGGAATGAAATCAACAAGCCTAATCTCCTGAAAAACATTTTACCCACCCGGCTCCGTGCCGATCTTATCCTCGAAAAAGGCAACCACCATTTCGTGAAAAGTGTAAAAATAAGAAAGGTCTAGTCATTACTTCGGCTCCGGGCTTGTTCGGCGTCATACGCAATCACGCGTTGGTACAGCTCACTTCGTACTTTTCTCCGAATGTCAGCATCCCGTTTAGTGGTAAAAAATTGCAGTTTGTATTTAACAACGTCTTTCCCCACACCGACAACTTTAAACTGAAAACTTCCCGTCACAATGGCTCCGCCATATTGTTTCACTACCTCCTCCAGACTGTTTTTCAACGCCTCATGATCATATGAGTGGGCCAGCGGCAACTCAAAGTCCATGGACAGCTTTTTGGAATTTTGGAGGGATTGGTTGATAATGTTGGCGGTAAATGCCGTATTGTTGGGGATTAGCACCACGTCGTCATCTTCATTTTTAACCATAATATTGGCCAGGGTGATGTCTACAATCTTTCCCTTGTGCTCCCCTATCCGCACATTGTCGCCGATAGTAAATTGGTCGGAAAACATAATCAATAGCCCGCTAATCATGTTCGTGATGTAGTCTTTGAACAACAGTGCGATGGCCATGGCGACAATCGTGATGCTTGTTAGAAATTCTTTTGGATTGATCCCAAACATCAGCATCAACCCGATAACCGCAAAAGCAACGTTTAGCAAAGCAGCGATTTGGTTGATGCCCAACACATAATTGCCCCTTATCCGGTCATTCTTTGTGTTGCGCTGCTTGTACAGTGCAATAAACATAAACCTGCCAATTGAGATAAGCACACTACCGGTGAGAAAGGTATTGATCCCGTAAGCAAATTGGCGAACGCGGGGATAATCGCGGTACCACGTTTCCGCCGTGGCAAACGAATAGGCAATCACCACCCATAGCACCACTTTGAAAATAAAGAAAAGCCGTTCCTTGATGGCTCTGCGCTTTACGATATCAGACACTGCTGCCATAGCCGTAAAAATACACAATTCCTACAATTTCATTACGCCCGTTCGTAGCACAGGAACGTGTAGGCAAAAGCATGCCGCTCATCCGGCTCGTGGTGCTGGCTGGATACGATAGTCCACTCCCGCTCATCCAGCTCCGGAAAATAGGCATCGCCGGCAAGCGTCGCATGCACCCGGGTGAGGTAGATGCGGTTCGTGATAGGTAATGCCGCTTTATAGATTTCAGCACCTCCCACCACAAATACTTCTCCGTCGCCTGTGCACCGTTGTATGGCTTCATCAAGCGAATGTACCACTTCGGCCCCATTGATTGCATAATCCGCTTGGCGCGTGATGACGATATTGCGTCGATTTGGCAAAGGCTTGCCAACCGATTCGTACGTCTTGCGCCCCATAACGACGGTATGTCCCGAGGTAGTCTGTTTAAAAAACCGAAGGTCATTCGGTAGATGCCATAGCAGTTCGTTGCCTTTGCCAATCGCATTATTTTCTGCAGCCGCCACAATAGCGGAGATAAATGGTCTGTCCATCAGTACGCTGTCCATAAGCATCGCGCTTACACCGCCACGGGTGCTTTGATATGTGGGTAAGGGTCGTAGTCCATCAACTCGAAGTCTCCATACTTGAAGTCAAAAATATCTACGACTTCCGGATTAATCACCATCCGTGGCAATGGCCGCGGCTCACGGCTCAGCTGTAAGGCCACCTGTTCGAAATGATTACTGTAAAGATGAGCGTCTCCAAAAGTATGGATAAACTCAGCGGCCTCCATACCGCATACCTGCGCGACCATCATCGTAAGCAGCGCATAGGAAGCAATGTTGAACGGCACACCGAGGAAAATATCTGCACTGCGTTGATACAATTGGCAGGAAAGCTGAGGCTTGTACCAACCTTTCTCGGGATTCGCAGGAGTCACATAAAACTGGAAGAGGGCATGGCACGGTGGCAACGCCATGTTTTCGATTTCGGACACATTCCATGCAGACACGATAATGCGGCGCGAATCCGGATTGGTCTTGAGCTGCTGGATGACCTTCGTGATTTGGTCGATATGTTTGCCGCCGGGTGTAGGCCAGGATCGCCACTGGGATCCGTAAACAGGCCCCAGGTTCCCTTGCTCGTCTGCCCACTCATCCCAAATGCTCACCCCATTTTCTTTCAGGTAGCGTATATTGGTATCGCCCTTGAGAAACCAAATCAACTCGTGGATAATCGATCGCAGGTGTACCTTTTTCGTGGTAACCAATGGAAACCCCGCTTTGAGGTCAAAACGCATCTGGTAGCCAAAGACACTGCGTGTCCCCGTGCCCGTACGGTCGTGCTTATCCACGCCATTCTCGTAAACATGGCGCATTAAATCGAGGTATTGCTTCATGGTAAGTTTTCCTTTGCGCGAGTAAAGATAAGGAGATTAAATGATACGGCAAACCGGAAGCAACCGGGCCAGTGGTCCCATAAAACTAAAAAAACCTGCTGGATAAGGTTTCCAGCAGGCCTGTAAACATATTAACCTAATCAATAGAACTAAACAGGTTCATCTTCATATTCCTTCACCTCCTTATGCACATACTCCTCAACCATCAGCTCGTCGATGGGCCGTCCTTGTTTATCGAGCCCAAAGCGGTGCAGGACATTGTCTACCATTTGGTAAACTACCGGCACCACGATGAGGGTAAGAAACAGCGAACTGATCAAGCCACCGATAATCACCCAAGCCAGGCCGTTTTTCCATTCCGCACCCGCACCCGATGCAATCGCAATGGGAAGCATACCGAACACCATGGCGATGGTTGTCATCAGAATGGGCCTCAGACGCGCTTGATTAGCCAGGATGAGTGCCTCGCGTGTCGATTTACCTTCCGCTTTGAGGTGGTTGGTAAAATCCACAAGGATGATGGCATTCTTGGCCACCAAACCAATCAGCATGATGAGTCCCAGAATCGTAAAGATACTCAGCGTATTGTTCGTCAGCGCTAGGGCTAAGAAAGCGCCTATCACCGCCAATGGTATGGAAAACATCACCACAAACGGATACACAAAACTATCATACAAGGCGACCATGATGAAATATACCAACAATACCGACGCCAGTAACGCGATGCCCAACGTACCGAAGCCCTCAGACTGTTGCTCCATATCGCCCCCCCAAACATAGCTTACACCACTGGGCGTGTGCACTTGGTCCAGTTGCTCCAACCAATCGGTCACTACCGCACTGGCCGTGCGCCCCACAACCTGAGATTGCACCTTTACCGACGTACTTTTGTCGCGGCGTTCCAATTGGCTCGGCCCCGACCCCTCTTGAATGGTCGCAAACTGCGACAACCGCACCAGCTGCCCCGCATCGTTGGTAAACTGGAGGTTGCTTACATCATTCACATTCTTCCGATCATAATCATCAAAACGGATGTTGATGTCATATTCATATTCGCCTGCGCGGAACTTACCGTCGGTGTTGCCGTTAAACGCGGTCTGCATCGTCGCTCCGACAGTCTGCAGGTTTAACCCCAATGCGGCCATTTTATCCCTGTCCACTTCAACCGTAATTTCCGGTGTACCGCTTTCTACCGAAAGCTTACTCTCGACCGTGCCGGGAATTTTGTTCAATAAAGCCAGCGCATCTTCCGCATAAGCGAGCACGCTGTCCAGATCCGAACCCATCACCACCATTTCGACGGGCGCTTGCTCAGCAAATCCGACAATACTGATGGGGACAGTCTTTACTTTGGCACCCACCAATACTTTTTCCAACTCGCGTTTTATCTTCGCTGCATAAATGCTACTCTCATCCTCCCGTTCCTTCTTTTCCACAAGCTTGACGGTGATTTCTGATTTATACATGGTTGTCAGCGCGCCCGTTACAGCATCGCTTGACTGGCCCACCGTTGTAATCATCGACACAATCTCGGGTTTTGTACCCAAGTATTCTTCCGCCCGTCTGGTCATTTGGTTGGTTTGCTCGATGGAAGCATCCTTGGGCATTTCAATCTGCACCAAGAACTCCCCCCTATCTCCCGACGCAAAAAATTCGAATCCAATGAAACCACCTGCGGGCAATATGAAGGAAGCAAAGAACAGCAGCACGACCAACGTCAGCGTGATAAATTTATGGTTGAGCGACCATTTCAGGATACCGGTCATCCAACGGGTGAAACGATGCAACTGCTTTTCAAACCAAAGGATGAATCGCCCGAAGATGTTCGTGTTGGAAACCCGTTCCAATTTCCCGAATCGCGATGTAAGCAAGGGCACAATCGTAAACGAAGCCAACAAACTGAGCAACGTGGCGATAACTACCACCACACAAAACTCCCGCAAAATATCCGATACCATGCCCGTACTCAACGCAATAGGCAAGAACACCACGACAATGACCATCGTTATGGACACTACCGTAAAGCCGATTTCCTTGGCCCCGTCGTAAGATGCGCGCACTTTGTTCTTGCCCATCTCCATGTGCCGGTAGATGTTTTCAATAACCACAATGGCATCATCCACCAAAATACCCACGACCAATGAAAGCCCCAGCAATGACATGAGGTTGAGCGTGTATCCCAAAAGATTTATACCGATAAACGTAGCAATCAATGAAGCAGGAATAGCGACCATGACGATTACCGCATTCCGAAGGCTGTGCAGGAAAAACAGCATGACAATCGCCACCAATACGATAGCCAAAAACAAGTCGAAGATCACCGCGTCGGCTGATTCCAGGGTATAGGTTGAACTATCATTGGCGACATCGATCTTCAGCCCTTCCTTTGCATACATTTGCGTCAGGTTGGCGATGACCTCCTGTGAACCACGGCTCACTTCCACCGCATTGGCATCCGACTGTTTCAATACCTGAAGCACCAAGGCGCTCCGGTTGTTTACCCGGGCTATTTTTTCAACATCTTTTTGGCTATCCTGTACATCAGCGATATCCCGCACCCGCACCTGCGCTCCTGTAGGAGTGGTAGCAATGACCAAGTTCCGAAGTTCGTCGACCGTCTTATACTTCCCTGCCAGGCGGATAAGGATATCCTGATTCTGCGTCTTTACGCTTCCCGTCGGGAAATCGAGGTTGGACGTCAGGATAGCCTGTTGCACCTGAAGGATAGACATGCCGTAACCTTGCAAGCGGGAGGCATCAATGCTCACTTGGATTTCGCGCTCCTGCCCACCGATAAGGTTTACCTGCGCTACACCCGGCACGCGCGAAAGCACCGGCTGAACACGCTTGTCAATCAAATCATAAAAAGCTGCATCGTCCAAATTACCCGTAGCGGCAAGCGTAAGGATGGGCAGGTCATCCATGGAGAACTTCGCTAATGACGGCGTTTCAGCATCATCCGGCAAGTCCGAAAGAATGGCATTGACTTTACGCTGCGCATCGTTCAGCGAATAATCAACATCTGCGCCACTATGGAGTTCGATGACGACCATCGAAAGACTTTCGAACGATGTCGCATCCAGCTTCTTGATGTTTTCTAAGGAGGCCACCGCATCCTCTATTTTCTTGGTGACCGTGTTTTCAACCTCACTTGGCGATGCACCGGGATAAACGGTCGTGATGGACACCACATTGGGTGAAAACTTTGGGAGCAACTCGTAGTTCAACGAGAAATAGCTCAGGATACCCAGCAAGGTCAAGGCGGTATAAACCACAATGACGATGGATGGGCGTTTAATCGATATTTCTGCTATCTTCATGACTTAAGATATGAGACGTTTTAATTTGAAGTTGAGACCTGCGACTGGCTGTCAGCCGTCGAATCGAGTTGCGCTTCGACTTTTGCACCATCTACCAAGTTGATCTGTCCACTGGTAATGACGGTTTCACCTTCTTCAAGGCCTCTTAATATTTCCACTTGCTCGCCTAAAATCCTTCCGGCAACCACTTCACGCGTCCGCGCTGTACTATCCGCGTCAAGCACATAGATACGATTGCTATTAACCCCCCCGACAAAAGCACCCCTCGGTATCAAAATCGTTGGCTCCTGTTGAGGGAACCTGAAGTTGGCTGTGCCGTACATTCCCGCTTTCAATTGAACGGAAGTGTTGTTATCAACCGTAATCTCAATGGGATAATTCAGTGTATTGTCGGCCTTTGCTGCGATGAAGCTAACCGTTCCGTTGAATTCCTTATCCGGAAAAACAGAGCTGGTAATAGCGACTTTATCGCCCAACTTGAGGTTCACCACTTGGTTTTCGTTGGCGGAGACTTTTAACTTCAACTGGGATAAATCGACAATCTCAAACAATTCAGTACCCGGCGACAAGTACGCACCTACTTCAATATCACGGCGATTGATAATTCCATTAATCGGCGATTTAATGTTCGCGTCCTGTACGCGCCGGTTGGCTTGCTGCAACTTCACCTCCGCATTGCGCAATTGCAATTCGATATCATCCAGTTGCGCACGGGTTACGCCGCCCGTCTCGAAAGAGCTTTTATAACGCTCGTAGTCTGTCTTTAACTTCTGAAGCGCGTCTTCCGCAGCCTGTTTGTCCAAGCTCAGGATTTCAGGGTCAACAACAGCCAACACCTGCCCCCTGCTTACACGCGCGCCCTCTTTCACCAATATACGGGTGACACGTCCACTTACTTCAGAAAGCAAGGTCAGGTCTTGGTTTGCGGCAAACGTCCCATTCGCTGAAAAGTCAAGCGTGATGGGTTGCCTATTCACCTTAGCCGCTTTTACCACAATGGCACCACCTGTTTCGGCCACCACAGCCGTTTTCGCCTCGTTTTCTTTTTTGTTATTGCTTAATACCCATCCGATAAGAGCAAGCACTCCTACGACGACAATGATGGTGATGATGACTCGTTTCATATATTAATTGTGATTGATGATGATTATTCGTTTACTAATGTTTTGATTTGTCCGTTTGATTTAACCAATTCTATTTGGGCCACCTTATAATTGAGCAAAGCCTCATTGTAGCTGTTTTGAGCCGCTACTAAATCCGTTTCGGCAGTAAGCAAATCCGTGAGGTTGGCCAGCCCATTTTTATAGTTGTTTTGCGTGCTATTAAACACCTCTTCGGCAAAATCTTTATTAACACGCTGTGATTCAATGGTATTCAAACTATTCTTTATTTGTATCTTCGCGTTTTCATACGCCATTGTCAGCGCATTGGACGTATTTCTCAAATCTTCATGAATCTTCTTCAGCTCCACGTCGGCCTGGCGGACTCTCGCCCTCCGTGCATTACCATCGAATATCGGTATACGCAGGTTCAGGGAGATACCAGCCATGTCAAAACTCAACGCTCGGGAAGTGTACACATTCAACTTATCACTTTGAGAGGAGTACGTATAATTTCCGCTAAGTGACAAGCTTGGATAGTATTCCGCGACATAGGCCTTACGTTGAAACCCTAAGAGTTCTTCCTGTTTTTTCAACACCTGAAAGTCAAGCAATTGTTCCACATTGACCGCACCATTCCCCAAACTGGCGACCGCTTCGTTCTCCAAGCTATTCATTTCAGTTTCCGGAATAGTGATTTGCTGGGCAATGGGCATGCCCATATAATATTTAAGCAAGTTTTCTTGCTGCGTGACTGCGTATTCCAATTGTTCGCGCTGAGCCAATAAATTATTCTTGTTTACCTTTATCCGATCAAGGTCAATCTTCTTGGCCAAACCCAACTCGTACTGACTTCCAATGGTGTTTTCCAATTGAGATACACGTTCGATATTGGCATCGATAACCCCCAGCTGTTGCCGGGTAATGATGACCTGATAATAATTGGTAGCCACTTGCTGAATGAGATTTTCTTCCGCAAGCTGAGCGGCCAGACGATAATACTCCTCCGAGCTCCGAGCGGCCTTAAGGCCGGTAAAAACCTGCTGGTTGAAAATCTGCTGGTTCAGCTGCACCTGCGACATCGCGTTCCATGTTTGGCCCGCTGCAATCGCTACGAATTCTCCTGGAGTACCGCCCATAAATTCAGCGGGCAACACAAATTGCTGTACCAATAAATTATTTGTCAGCGTACTGGTTGCATCCAATTGAGGCAAGGCCGCTGCCCTGGTCTCAGCCACTACGTGCCTGCCACCTTCGATTTCAAGCCGCGCCTTACGTAGCGCCTCGCTGTTATTCAATGCATAGTTGAGCGCATCCTTCAGGGTCAGTACTTCCTGCGCCGTAGCCGCGTTGGTTCCCCACAACCCCACAAATACCACCGCTATAATTAACCGTATATTCATTCTTAATATATTCATATTGATTTCAGCTATTTATCTGTTTTTTTATGCCGTTAATGAAGATGGTTGCTGCTTGCTTTTGTTTTTCGATAATGCTATCTAACTCTTCTTTATCCACCAATGCGTGCGGTATGGTGTGGTCGCAAAACATGGCGAGGCCGCGCATGATTGCCACGTACAGTTCAGACGTGGATGAAACATCAAATGTTACAAGTTCGTTACGTTTTATTCCCCGGTCAAATATTTTCGAAATGACTTCCGTTTCCCGTTGAAGCATGCCTTTCGACAAGGCTATCCATCGCTCTTCATTCATATTCATTTCATGGAGATTGATGATCAGCATATAATATTTTTCGAGGTATTCCTTTTTTATGTCCAGCAATCGGATAAGCATATCCAACGTATTCGGAATTTCTTCCAACGCTTGTTCGACCGCCAAGTCGCTTTCGTCCATAATCTGATACGCGATAGCCTCGATCAGTGCAAACTTATCCTGAAAATAATAGTATAAGTTGGCCTTTGAAAGCTTCATGTCATCGGCGATTTCGCTCATCGACGTCTTAGCGATACCGAAATGCGAAAACCGCCTTAAAGCTGCCGCGATAATTTGATTCCTTTTGTCATCTAACATGTATTATTTTACCGTTTTACTGTTTGACTATTTTTAAAAATTGGTCAAAAGTACAACAATAAAAGAATTCCGCAAAAAGAAATTACCGACACCGGCGGTTCGGTTCATCTTATGACACAATGCTTACAAACCAAGCGATTGCAAAGAAAATGTATGGTAATGACAACCCTATGGCAGTGGGGAATGACAACCGCCTTAATCCTTGGAAAACGTGAGTTCATTCTGGAATACCTTCGCATATTTCCGTTTATCCAGTTTGTATAATCGGGCAGCTCGGTAAGATACACCCCGCTGAAATTCAGGCAGTTCTTTCAATATGTTATAGTTAAGCATTTTTTTCCTAAAATTACGTTTATCCAATTTGCGCCCCCAAATAGCCTCATACAATTGCTGCAATTGGGTAAGGGTAAATTTCTCTGGCAGCAATTCGAAGGCTATCGGGCTATAACTTATCTTCCGTCTCACCTTCATAATACTTTTATCGATGATATGGCGGTGGTCAAAGGCTAACTCCGGCAGGTCATTCAACGGGTGCCAAACTGCCTGGCGGGCATAATCGGTCACTGGTTCTGGCTGGCTTTTCAGATCATCCAATCGCAGCAGGGCATAGTAAGCAACGGTGATGATCCGACCTTGCGGATGACGTTTTAGATCACCAAACGTATATAACTGTTCCATGAAGATTCCGCGCAACCCTGTATGTTCATACAAAATCCGCTTCACAGCATCATCTATCGTTTCGTTGTGCTCCACGAAAAAACCCGGAAGCGCCCACCATCCTTTAAACGGATACTCATTGCGTTCAATAAGCAGAACTTTTAGTTCGCCTTCCTTAAAGCCGAAAATTACACAGTCTGTCGTGAATATGGATTGTAAATGTGGTAAACCTGATTGCAAAGCTTTGATTATTTGTTTATTAATTGATTTTTATTTGCTAAATTTGCTCACTTAAACCTTTCAAGTGAAAAAAAATAATCCTTGAAAAATTTAATAGTGTAACAAATACACACTATATTCGTGCTGCTAATTTATAAAGATTATTAGAAAAGTGCAAAGCATAACGAAACTAGGGATATTTACATCGGGTGGCGATGCGCCGGGCATGAATGCTTGTATTCGTGCCGCGGTCCGCACAGCATTACACGCCGGCAAATCCGTGGTTGGTATTTACCAGGGTTACCAAGGAATGATTGAGGCTAATTTCCACGAGATGAACAGCCGTTCGGTGAGCAACATCATTCAGTTGGGCGGCACTATCCTGAAGACCGCGAGATGCAAAGCTTTTCATACGGCGGAAGGCAGGCAAAAAGCGTATGACAACATCAAGGCAGTGGGCATTGATGGCCTCATTGCGATTGGCGGAGACGGAACCTTTACCGGCGCCGAAATTTTTTCTCGCGAACATAACATTCCGGTGGTTTGTATTCCGGGAACCATTGATAACGATCTTTACGGTTCAGACTTCACACTTGGCTATGATACGGCTACCAATACGGTCATTGAAGCCATCGATAAAATACGGGACACCGCTGCTTCCCACGACCGGCTCTTTTTTGTAGAAGTAATGGGACGTGACTCCGGCTGCATCGCCTTGAATGCCGGTATTGCCGGCGGGGCTGAAGCGATACTACTGCCAGAGAAAGCTACCGGCATCGAAGAACTTTGCAACCAACTGGAAAGCGCCGCTAAAAGCAAAAAATCATCCACGATAGTAATCGTTGCAGAAGGAGAAGAAAACGGGGGCGCTTATAATGTCGCAAAGGAAGTTAAGGCACGGTTCAACTTTTACGACACCAAAGTTACCATTCTGGGCCACCTTCAGCGGGGCGGATCCCCCAGCAGCTTTGACAGGGTGTTGGCCAGCCGGTTGGGTTTTGCCGCCGTGCGCCACCTACTCTCGGGCAAGACACGCATCATGGTGGGCATCCGAGGAAACGAGATCCAAACCACTCCACTTGAAGAAGTGCTGAACAAGAAAGTGTTCAAACTGAGCGAAGATATGCTTGAAATGATGGAAGTGTTATCAATATGATAGCGGTTGTATTCAGTGGTTCAAGGTTTTCCGATTGGAGACTGGCAGATAAACGAAAAATCATCACCGGGTTCCGGACGATGGGCATAAACCCCTATCTCCATGATGAACGGTTTATCTTCCAGCTGTTGAATAAAAACAATAACCTCATCAACTACGCTGAACAAATCAAACGGATTTACTTTTTCGGTGCCGGTTCGTCTTCCCCCGAGCGAAAGGAAAAGATAGCTACTGTTTTTAGGCAATTCTTCATCAACGCAAAGGTAACCGTTGATCACGATGTCAAAGCGTCGGCACTTTCAACTTTTGGCGATGGAAAAGGGCTTATCGGCATATTGGGCAGCGGTTCAAATGCAGCGTATTTCAATGGCAAGCGGACGTCAGACAACAACTTTGGCCTGGGATATATTTTGGCCGATGAGGGTTCCGCCAATTGGATTGGCCGTATGCTGCTGAAAAGCTTTCTCAACGAAACGATGCCCGAGGATTTGCTGGAAAAATTTGTTGCCCGGTACCCACTTGACCGCAAAGTGATCCTTGACAAGGTATATAACCAAGCGAATCCGACACTGTTCCTGACGTCTTTTGCCGACTTTGTGATGGAAAACCACAAACACCGGTTCATCAAAAGCATGATTCATCATGGCTTTAAACTATATATCGAAACGTACTTGCTGCCCCTGACAAAACAATACCCGGATATGACCGTTAACTTTACGGGGAGTGTTGCAGCCGGCTATGAAGAATGGTTACGGGAGGTGGCACAACGGTACGGTATAACGATTGGCACTGTCATAAAAGAACCTATACATAATTTATTGAAATACTATTTAAATAAAAATTAAAAATGAAAATTGGAATCAATGGATTCGGCCGGATAGGCCGTTTAGCATTCAGAGCAGCAGTAAACCGTCCTGGCGTTGAAATTGTTGGAATCAACGATTTGGTAGATCCCGAATACATGGCTTACATGCTGAAATATGACTCTACCCACGGTAGATTTGACGGTACCGTGGAAGCAAAGGACGGCAACTTAATTGTGAATGGCAAAACCATCCGTGTGACCGCCGAGAAAGACCCCGCCAACCTCAAATGGAATGAAGTCGGTGCTGAAGTCATCATCGAATCTACAGGCCTGTTTCTTACTAAGGAAACTGCACAGAAGCACATCGATGCCGGTGCCAAAAAAGTGGTGATGTCTGCTCCGGCAAAGGACGACACTCCCACCTTTGTGATGGGCGTCAACCACAAGGAACTTAAAGCCGACCAAACCATCGTGTCTAACGCATCATGCACCACCAACTGTCTGGCTCCGCTTGCCAAGGTCCTCCATGACAAATTTGGTATCATCGAGGGGTTGATGAGTACCATCCACGCGGTCACTGCCACCCAAAAAACCGTAGACGGTCCATCTGTAAAAGACTGGCGTGGCGGACGGGGCGCATACCAGAATATCATTCCTTCGTCCACAGGTGCTGCGAAAGCTGTCGGATTGGTACTGCCCGAGTTGAAAGGTAAGCTCACTGGCATGTCCTTCCGCGTACCCGTGCCTGACGTATCGGTCGTAGACCTCACCGCGCGGCTTGAAAAACCCGCCTCTTATGAAGAAATCAAACAAGCATTCAAAGAAGCTTCCGAAGGCGAACTGAAAGGTATACTTGGTTACACGGAAGATGATGTTGTGTCTGAAGATTTCCGTGGCGATGCACGTACATCAATTTTTGACGCAAAAGCAGGGATCTCGCTCAATGAAAACTTTGTCAAAGTCGTGTCATGGTACGACAACGAATGGGGCTATTCCAATAAATTGGTTGATTTGGTGGAACTGGTAGGCAAAATCTAACCCCCACCCCCACCATAAAAGAAAGGCCCGTGTTTTATCATGGGCCTTTTCTTTTTCCCTATAGTCGGTGATGGCGGTACTTGCAGCACCGATTACATCAGAAAACCGCCGCCAAGCAAGTCATTACCTTCATAAAACACCGCCGACTGGCCAGGGGCAATACCTTTTACTGCGTGGTGAAAATCCACTTTAACATTACCTGCTTCCTGCACAATTGTACTGGTCATGCCGGCGTCCTTATAACGTATTTTGGTAATGGCTTCCATCGGCTTTTCAATCGTTGCATATTTCACCAGGTTTACATTTTTCACATAAGCTTCACGGCGTTCCAATTCGTGCTCATCGCCCAACACCACGGTGTTGCTTTCAGGGCGTATTTCGATCACAAAGACAGGACGTCCCAACGCTATACCTAACCCCTTACGTTGGCCAATGGTGTAATAGGGATACCCTTGGTGTTGGCCTACCACCGTGCCGTCCGTCAGCACAAAATGCCCGTTAC
This sequence comes from Parapedobacter sp. ISTM3, assembly GCF_016533505.1. Classification (NCBI taxonomy): domain Bacteria; kingdom Pseudomonadati; phylum Bacteroidota; class Sphingobacteriia; order Sphingobacteriales; family Sphingobacteriaceae; genus Parapedobacter; species Parapedobacter sp. ISTM3. The sequence goes on from NZ_JAENGN010000012.1 coordinate 64,471, forward strand.
CGATGCGATCGTCGATATCGTTCACGCGGTGGCGCAGGAAAGCCCGGTAATCATTATCGGGCACAAAACAGATTTCATAACTTTCCGACTTGTTGGCAAGCTCCAGCTGTCCCATTTCCGCAGCCATCTGCCGTATCTCTGCTTTCGTGTAGCTACCCAACGGAAATTGGGTACGGGCAAGGTTTTCCTGTGACACTCCCCAAAGCACATAAGATTGATCTTTGTGGACATCCTTACCTTTAGAAATCACATAACGGCCGTTGTCCTGTTGGCGGATATTGGCATAGTGCCCTGTCGCGATAAACTCGCAATCCAGCTTATCGGCCCGCTTGAGCAAGGCCTCCCATTTTATATGAGTGTTGCAAAGCACACAAGGGTTTGGCGTCCGCCCCGCCAGGTATTCATCGACGAAGTTATCGATGACAAAATCACCAAATTCGCCGCGGATATCCAATATATAGTGTGGAAAACCGTATGATACAGCCAATGCCCTTGCGTCATTAATACTATCGAGGCTACAGCATCCGGTCTCTTTAGATGAACTACCCGACGAGGCGTAATCCCAGGTCTTCATCGTCAACCCGATGACTTCATATCCTTGTTCATGAAGCATTACGGCGGCGACCGAACTATCCACCCCTCCACTCATAGCAACTAATACTCGTCCTCTTTTACTCATTTCTGGTATTTAAAGATGCAAAGATAGGGCAATTTCCCTTACGGTATGTTTTGGTCTTGTCATTTTATCCCCAACACTATCAGCTGCTTGCCGCGAGAGACCTAATATTTTTCAAAAAAAGTTTTCATAAATGAAAAAAGGCGCTACATTTGCAGTCCCAAAACAACGGTAACGTTGCTTAGCGGAAAGGTACCATAGCTCAGTTGGTAGAGCAAAGGACTGAAAATCCTTGTGTCGCTGGTTCGATTCCAGCTGGTACCACAAAAAGCCCCTTGTACAGATTGTATGAGGGGTTTTTTGCTTTTTACGTTGTCGGTTTGATGAAGTGCGCCCTATTTCCGGCAATATTCCGTAACTTTTGATCGAGGTCGTGAGGCTGTTAATTTTAATCACTGAAATCCTGTCACGTATTCCGGGCACAGCCGGAGCGAACAGGCCAAAACAAAATTTACGGCGCTTTTCAACAAATGATTTGCATCATCGATAAAAAAAGCTATTTTTGTGCCACCAGGGGAAATTAGCTCAGTTGGTTCAGAGCACTACCTCGACAAGGTAGGGGTCACAGGTTCGAGCCCTGTATTTCCCACCACCGCCTCGGCTTCATGGCCGAGTTTTTTGTGTCCTGGGCGGGCTATCTTTCCTTGCAGGTTATTCACTGTTTTTCCGTACCTTTGCCCCTCGAAATGAGTAAAAAAGTAGCCTTCTATACATTGGGGTGCAAGCTGAATTTTTCAGAAACCTCTTCCATTGGCCGTATTTTCCAACAAGCCGGATACGAGACTACGCCCTTCAACAGCGCAGCGGATATCTATGTCATCAATACATGCTCGGTCACCGAAAATGCCGACCGGAAATGCAGGAAAGTGGTTAAAGAAGCGCTCAATCACTCGCCGAATGCTTACATCGTGGTCGTAGGGTGTTATGCCCAGCTGAAGCCCCGTGAGATTACCGAAATACCAGGTGTGGATATGGTATTGGGTGCCGCAGAAAAGTTCAATATCGTACAGCACATCAACGATTTAACTAAACAACCTAAGGCAATTATATACAACGCACCTATCGCAGATACCAATCAGTTTGTTCCCGCATTTTCCATAGGCGACCGTACGCGTACGTTCCTGAAGGTCCAGGATGGATGCGATTATTCCTGTACCTTTTGCACCATTCCATTAGCCCGGGGCGCCAGTCGTAGCGGCACCATCACGGATCTGGTAAAACAAGCAGCGGAAATTGCCGCATCCGGAGTAAGGGAAATTGTACTTACCGGTGTCAACATCGGCGATTTTGGTATTCGGAACGGCAAGCGGGAAGACCGATTCTTTGACCTCATCAAGGCACTTGACGCGGTCGAAGGCATAGATCGGTTCCGTATTTCTTCCATCGAACCCAATCTACTCAGTGATGAAATCATCGAGTACGTTTCGCAATCGGCACGGTTCGTTCCCCACTTCCATATCCCCTTGCAGTCCGGATCCAACAAGGTATTGGCAATGATGCGCAGGCGCTACCGTCGGGAACTGTATGCCAGCCGAATAGCAAAAATCAAGGAATTGATGCCCGACTGTTGTGTCGGCGTGGACGTTATCGTCGGATTTCCAGGTGAAACGAAGGAAGATTTTCTCGACACTTACCACTTCCTCAACAATCTGGATGTCTCTTATTTGCATGTATTCACCTATTCGGAACGTGAAAATACCATAGCATCACAAATGGAAGGGGCCGTTCCGGGTGCACAACGTGGCGAACGCAGCAAAATGCTGCATATCCTTTCGGAGAAAAAACGTCGGGCTTTTTATCAATCCCAGCTGGGCAAAGCAGGTGAAGTCTTGTTCGAAGGTGATATCAAAGACGGTTACATGCAAGGCTTCAGCCGGAATTATGTAAAGGTACGTACCCCCTATGATCCCTTGTTGGTAAACGAGCTTGTCCCTGTCAGGTTTTCGGAGATTGCGCCGGGCGGAGATATGGAAGTAGAAGCGTTACCTGAATTGCTTCCCCACTAATCATTCTCCCCTGCATTTTTTGCCGCTTCACGCGCTTGCCTGCGGAAAAAACCCCTGAATAAAAAATTGTGCTGCAGGGCTTCCATGTTTTGATCGAGTTTCTCCGTGCTTTGCTCTAAATTCTGCAAGGTCTGGCGAATCGTCTCCGCTGCTTCCGGATCGTTCAGCAACACCCCCACGGCATTATCTTTATCATCCAGCTTGCCGGCAGTTTGGTTCAAATTGGTCACCAAGGCCGAGGCAGTCTGGGTGATGCCCTCCAACTGCGCAACTGCGGATTGCAGGCTGCCGTAGACAACCGTATCGGTAAGCAAATCATTGATGAGTGTCCCTTCCTGGTTGAGCTTTGCCGTCAGTTGGTTAAGTGCCTGCGACGCCTTTGCAGTGTTTGCCGTTGTCTGATTGAGGTTGGCAATCATTTGCTTGACATGGATAGCCATCAACGAGTCCGTGAGCAACGTACCCACGGTACCTTCACCACGCGCAATACGCGCGCTCAGGTCTCCGAAATTCTTGGTAATCTCCACGAGGTTTTCATTGTTCACCTGCAACGTAGCCATCATGGCATCCAGGCCACCTGTAGGAGCCGCCTGCAGCTTGTCACCATCCTCAATAGCTGGCGCATCGCTGCTGCCGCCTTTTATCACGATCAATTTATTTCCAATGAAACTCTCGGAACCGATTTCCGCCAATGCGTCCTTGCGGATATACTGGCGCGAAGCTTCCTCAATGGCCATTGCGATTTCCACTTCTTTGAGGCTTTTAAACCGGATGCTCTTGATCGTTCCGATTTTCACCCCCGAAAACCAGACATTATTCCCAGCCTTCAGCCCGCTGACATCGCTAAATACAGTAGTCACGGTCACGGTCTTAGAAAAGCGGTTTTGTTGCCCGCCAAGCACCAGGATACCGGCCACCAATATGACCAGCCCAACCAGCACGAACAGCCCCACGATTATTGAACGTCTATTTTCTGTAGCACTCATAATTATGTGATAAAATTATAGTCATGAAACGGCTTTACCCGTTCATCATCTGTATCAAAAATCTCATCAAAACTTCCCTGCCGCTCAAACCTGCCGTCAAGCAGCATCACGATCCGGTCGCCCACGCTTTTGGCACAAGCCAGATCATGCGTAATGATGATAGATGATGTTTTATATTTTTCCTGCACCTCGTTTATCAGTCCGTTGATCTCGATACATGTAATCGGGTCAAGCCCGGCAGTGGGCTCATCATAAAGCATGATTTCAGGCCGGAGTATCAAAGTCCGTGCAATACCGATACGCTTCCGCTGCCCACCGGACAACTCCGAAGGCATTTGATTGATGGTGTTCAGCAACCCCACGGCATCCAGTACATCCTCCACCTCGTGATTAATTTCCGCCCTTGAAAGATGGCGCTTATTCCGCACCAACGGAAACTCCAGGTTTTCCCTGACGGTCATACTGTCGTACAACGCACTATTCTGGAAAGAAAAACCAATCTTCAGCCGGAGTTGCTGAAGCTCTTTTTCATTCAGTTCATCCACATGTTCGCCGAGGACTTCAATCGTGCCGCTGTCCGGTTTTAATAATCCGGATATCAATTTTATCAAAACAGATTTTCCCGTACCCGATCTCCCCAGTACCACCAAATTCTCGCCGTTGTGCAGCTTGAGGTCAACACCACGCAGCACGTGGTTTTCACCGAATGACTTACTGACATGCCGAACGGTGATCACCTCCGTATTATAATCGATATGGCCGCCTGTCTTTAACATTGTTAAGCCCGCATTGCTTGAATAATCTGTACAATCAATATCTCTTCCACAAAGACCAAAAACATAGACATAACCACCGCCCAATTGGCGGCCTTTCCTACCCCTTCGGTACCTTTGGAAGAATGATATCCTTGGTAACACCCTACAATCCCGATGGTAAACCCAAATACCACAGCTTTAAGTACCAAGGAAAACACATCCAGGAATGTCACCGCATCAAACACCTGATCAAAATACACCCGGAAGCTGGTATTCTCATTTTGATTGACGCTCAGAAACGCTCCGAACAGCCCCACGGCTGCCGTATAAAAGGAAAGAATCGGGATGCTGATGGTTGTAGCCAACACCCGGCTCACCACCAGAAATTTAAAGGGGTTGGTTCCCGAAACCTCCATCGCATCAATCTGTTCGGTCACTTTCATGGACCCCAGCTCCGCTCCAATTTGTGACCCCACCTTTCCCGAAGCAATGAGTGCTGTCACCAGCGGCGCCAACGCACGGATAATCGCGATGGATATCAGCGCAGGCAGCCATGACGTTGCCCCGAATTCAGCCAATGACGGACGGGATTGATTGGTAAACACCACACCCGTGATGAAGCCCGTAAGTGATATCAGCGGTAATGACTTCCATCCCACCACATAACATTGCCTGACAATTTCTTTAAACTCGTAGGGAGGCATAAATACTTCCCGGAAGAAACGCATGACAAACCGGTGGATGTTGGCCAGCTCGATCAGTATACGTTGTATGTTTTTTATCATCGGGAGCTCTCGCAGTTAAGGCTGCAAACTTAGATAAAATGCCTTTAATTTCCTTATATTAACGTATATTTCCATAAAATGTTCGTAAAAAAGCCAATCGTAACAATTATGCGGATAGCCCCATGCCGTTAAACCATTGGCGCTTTTGCACAGTCATACCACCAGAAACGAACAAAGTGTTGTACATTTAATCCAGCATGCCATGAAAACGTTAAAGAAAACCGGACTATCATTACTCGCTGCATTGGCATTTGTAGCCTTGGCAGCATTGAACACCGTGAAGGCTCAGCCCGGTATGAGCGTTTCGTTCCAATTATTCTATGACGAGCTTGCACCATATGGGGAGTGGATAAACGACCCAGAGCACGGATATGTCTGGCTGCCAAATGCCGAGCCCGGTTTTCAGCCCTATGCCACCAATGGCCATTGGGTAATGACTACCTATGGGAATACCTGGGTCTCCAACTATGCCTGGGGATGGGCGCCGTTTCATTACGGACGTTGGCTATATACCGATTATTACGGTTGGGCATGGGTGCCCGGCTATGAGTGGGGCCCCGCCTGGGTAAGTTGGCGAAGCGGCGGCGGCTACTATGGCTGGGCACCCTTAGGCCCCCGTATGACCATCAGTGTCCATGTGGGCATACCGCACCGTCATTGGGTGTTTGTGCCTCAGCGGTATATAACCAGTCCACGCATCTATAGCTATTATGTACCCTATCGAAATCGTGTGACCATCTATAACCGTACGACCATCATCAACAACACTTACGTGTACAACAATCGCACTTATGTGAGTGGCCCAGGTCGCGGCGAAATTGAGCGCGTCACCCGCAGCAGGGTTGCCGTCCGGGAGATCAATAATGCTTCTCGGCCAGGGAGAGCTGCGGTAAGCAGCCGTACGGTGAGCATCTACCGTCCGGAAGTAGACCGTAGCACACGCACCTCGGCAAGACCCTCCCGTGTAGCAGACGCCACGGCGGTACGGACAGCCAGTACCCGCAGCAATGGCCGAAGCGAAGCGTCGGCATCCCGTAGCTCGGTGGCACCAGAAAGAAACGGTTCAAGCCGCAACTCCGGTACATCGAGCGGCAGGAACACGACGTCCGCCAGCGCTGGCGCTGCAAATCGCGGGTCGGCTGTAGCGCCCGCACGTTCAGCTGAGCGGACACGCGAAGCTTCACGCGCAAGCAGCACAAGCAGCCAGGCGACAAGAAGCTCGGGCCAACGCGAAGCGGCAACAAGCGCTCGTCCAGCTAACCGCTCGTCTGCCGGCACAGGTAGCCAAGTTTCAAACCGGGCACAGGCCACACCTGCACGTACCGGTGAAAGCAACTCCGTATCCCGGACACAAAGCAGTACCTCCAGCCGGAATGGCGCCGTGTCGTCACGCGCAACGTCTCGGCCAAGCGTATCTACACGCCAAAAAACAGAGCGAAACAACGGTGCCACCCAAAGCCGGGCATCCGAACGCGGAAACTCCTCCGGACGCGGCAGGGGATAAAGCATGGATTTTTTTAGCTTGAGAAAGGAGGTCACCCCTCCTTTCTCCATTTAAATACCTACCTTTGAAACCATCAAACCATTATTGACCATATGGATAAAAGCAGAAGAACATTTATCGGAAGGTCCCTCATGGGAGCAGCCTTGGCTGCCAATCTTCCTGAAATTGTAAAAGCAGCGACCACGTCGCCATACGCCGCACCCAACGTGCAAATTCAGCAAAACGACGTCATCCTATTTCAAGGCGATTCCATTACCGATGCAGGGCGCGACAGAAGCCATCAAGCACCGAACAACGGCCAGGCCCTCGGTAATGGCTACGCATTCCTGGCTGCTGCACGCCTGCTACACGGGCATGCCGCTCATCAGTTAACGATATATAACAAAGGAATCAGCGGCAATAAGGTACACCAATTAGCCGAGCGCTGGGAAGAGGATTGCATCAACATCAACCCCAACATCTTAAGTATCCTCATCGGCGTCAACGACTACTGGCATACATTATCGAGCGGGTATAGCGGCACGATACAGGTATACCGCGACGACTACCGCAAGCTACTGGATCGTACGTTGTCGGCAATCCCTAAGGTGAAGCTCATCATCGGTGAACCTTTTGCCGTAAACAATGTAAAAGCTGTGACAGACGCCTGGTTTCCGGCGTTCAATGAATACCGCCAAGCCGCACAGGAAATAGCGAACGAATATAACGCTGCATTCATTCCTTACCAGCGTGTGTTTGATGAAGCCGCTAAGCGCGTATCGCCCGACTATTGGACCGGAGACGGTGTGCATACGACGTTGGCCGGTGCACAATTGATGGCCGAAGCATGGCTTTCTGTTATCAAATAATCAGACGCTATAAGCTGATTGCTGACTACCACCATAGCTGTGCCCAATATGATCAATTCCATCTTGGACAATGACTTTTACAAATTCACCATGCAAAACGCCGTGGTGAAACTGTTTCCCAAGGCCAAAGCGAGGTACCAGTTTATCAACCGTGGAGGGCATCGGTTTCCCGATGGATTTGCCGAGGAACTGCGAAAATCAATTGATGAGCTGGCAAAGCTACAGCTTACCCGCCAGGAGAAACTTTTTTTTGCAGCTACCTGCCCTTATATCGATCCAACGTATTTCGATTTCCTGCAAGGCTACCGGTACGACCCCGAGGAAGTTTACATCAGCCAGCAGGACGACGAAATACAAGTGGCTATTGAAGGTTACTGGTATCGCACCATCCTATGGGAGGTCCCCATCATGTCGCTCATCTGCGAGCTGTATTACCGCCTGACGGCACAGCAGCGGCAGCGGGATGAAGCAATCATTGCTACAGCGCGTAGAAAAATCGAGCAATATCATTCACTGGGTGTCACCATTGCCGAATTCGGCACCCGAAGGCGGCATTCATACGGTGTGCATCGCCTGGTCGTAAAAGCACTCCAGCAATATGGCAAAGGTACATTCATCGGCACCAGCAACGTACACATGGCAATGCTCAACCAAACCAAACCCATTGGCACCCACGCCCATGAATGGTTTATGTTTCATGCCGCAAAATACGGGTTTAAAATGGCCAATCTACTCGGGCTGGAACATTGGTCGGAGGTGTATCGCGGCGATTTGGGCATCGCACTCTCCGACACGTATACATCGGAGGTTTTCTTTTCTCAATTCGACAAAAAGCTCAGCAAGCTATTTGACGGTGTACGCCATGACAGTGGCGATCCGCTGTCATTTGCAGACAGCGCCATCAAACATTATCAGGCAAAAGGCATTGATCCTCTTTCCAAGACCATCATTTTCTCCGATGGGCTGAATTACGAAAAAGTGGCTCGCATTGTAGAACATTGCCGTGGCCGTATCGGGATGTCTTTCGGCGTGGGTACTAACTTTACCAACGACGTGGGGGTGCCTCCCATGAACATTGTCATTAAGATGGTCGACGCATTTCCAGACGAGGCCCAATGGACACCCACCATCAAGCTTTCGGACGAACCCGGCAAGCATACCGGCGATGCCGCAACCATTGCGCTGGCTAAACAGATCCTTCACATCTCCTGATATGGCCAACGACGTACTTGGGAATGCCCTGACTGACTATTTCCACGGCAAGCGCCGTGATAAGTTGCTACTCCATACCAGTTATACCGATATCGAAGAAATGCCCGTAGATGTATTTTTCCGAAAACCTGAAAATTTTCCGGAACTGGAAGATATTGCGTTGGCCTTATGCGATGGCCATGTGCTTGACGTCGGGGCCGGTGCAGGAAGCCATGCACTATACCTCCAAAGCCGGGGCATGGCGGTAACCGCACTGGAGCGCTCCCCGCAAGCCTGCGCACTCATGCAAGAACGTGGCGTCCGAAATATCATTCAGGCAGACTTCTTCCAACACCACGGCAGCAAATACGACACCCTCCTATTCATGATGAATGGTATCGGCATCGCCGGCAGCATCGATGGACTGAAAAAACTGCTTCGACACAGCCAATCGCTATTGAGCGAAGGTGGCCAGTTACTGTTTGACTCTTCGGATATTGCTTACCTCTATGCGGATGGTTCAGTAAAAAGACCCTCGGGGTACTACGGTGAGATAAGGTACCAATACGGATATCAAGGAATCTGGGGTGAACCTTTCAACTGGCTATTTATTGACCAGCAGACCGTAATCCAGCTTGCCAATACCGAAGGCTGGGTCGTCCAAATCCTGTATGAAGACGAAACCGACCAATACTTGGCAAGGATGGTTCCCCGCTCGCTGTAGCTCAAAAAAAAGGGGCTGGGAGCCCCTTTTTAGCGATAGAATTGTTTTGAGTTCACAAACACATAATACAAGCGGACAATTCTGGGAAACCGCTGGTATGCGGATACTATCTCCACCCACCATTTGAAGTACCGATACCATCGGCGGCAGCGACTGTTCCAAATGTATAGAACTCTGTTAACCCTAAATTCTGGAGTAATGCACCCGGCAATGGCAAATGCAAGGGGGTACCAATTTGTAAAAGGTCTAACTTTCTCATTTGAAAAAACTGTACCCCAAAGCCGGTCGTGTGAAGCTCTACATGTCTTTCATGGTGAATCGCTTCAATAATATCATCAAAGTCAGCAGCTACGGGATCCAAGTTACCCCTCGTAACACGGGTACCTGCATTGATAATAGCAGCTGCGCCTGCTAGATCGCCTAAATAGGCCCTCGCCTCCGCTCTCAGCATATCGTTCTCGGCTAACGCCACGGTTGGTTTCGATCCGATATTCGGCTGAAAAACGGCATCGTACCTTTTTAACCTATAGCAACTGAAGTGATAATACCCTCGGTCAGCAATAAAATCATTGGATGGCATATATTGAAAATCTGTCTTTAAACGGTTATCCAAAGCGGTTGCAGGTTCAGGGGGAGTTGGGAAATCACCGCGGTCTTCCCAATAAGCAGGCAAAGACGGCTCCATCATGTTAACCACGTACATATCGGTCCTTCCCCAACCAACGCGTCTTAGATAGTCTCCTGAATTAAAGTACCATCTGGTTGTACCGTCTTGCAAGACAAGCCAATCAGCAGTAATACCGTTGTCCGCGTAAGCACGTACTCGAGCCCAATCCACGTCAACAACGGCTGCGTTGTTTCTTGGAAGATAGGAAAGGATACGGGCCGCAGATGTATTAATGATTTTTCTAAAATCAGCACTGCTTATATCGGCAGGTGCGCCTAACCAGCTTGCAGGAATGGTGAAAGATTCATTGGATAACGCCAACGCTTCTTCCAAATAAGCGATAGCGGCCGATGCAACTTCCTCATAGGGAACAGCAGTCTCAAGTGCAGCATCAACTGTTTTGGTCTCATCAACGATATGGGCCCTGTCAAATACCAGTGCTAAATTTCCATAGGCAAGACCTAAGGTAAATTTGGCAAAAGCCCGTGTACGGTTGTTATCGGCTCCGTTAGCGCCAATCTGAACCCCTCCATCAATGGCTCTCAACACGTTCGAAGCCGTGCCGATAGCCGAGTACCATCGATTATAAGAGTTGTTCGTCTGACCGCTATTAGCATAGGTGGGAGAATTGTCCCAAGCGAAATTCCGAGGCTCCCAAGACATGTCCCGCATACCGAAGTTACCAAATGAACAGGTCACATTATCTGCTGCCGTTGCTAACATTGGTTGTACGCCGTTCGTGTTATTTTCTCCAATAAAGACTGCATTGTAGAGACCCGAGGCCACATTTTCCACGTCAGGGCCCGTAGCATATACTCTTGCAAAATCCGGGTTATTTTCATTTGGAATGTCCAAGATGTTGTCTTCGCAACCGACTAGGCCCGCAGAAACAAAAGAGAAAAGAAGTAATCTATGTAATTTTTTCATGTTTTTATTTTTTTTATTTTACAAATTGAACCCGAGAGAGAACGCAAGGTTGCGATAGATAGGGTTGGTTCCAATCCCGTCAAGAGGTTGTCTCAAGGTACCTACTTCTGGATCATAGCCCGAATAATTTGTAAATGTAAATAGGTTTCGACCTACGGCTTTGAAAGTAAGCCCCTTAACGGTGCCATTCAAAAAACCGCTAAGCGCTTTTGCAGGAATGGTATATCCGATTGCCACTTCCCTCAGCTTTAAATACGAGGCGTCTTCCACCCAGTAAGCATTGGCATTATTGCCATCGTACATTCCAACGGTCCAGTAGGAGGCCGCTTTCTTTTGACCATCCGGCACGTTGGTCATATCCTGCCGCTGACTGACATTGTTGAACGCCATACGCTGCTCATTACTGTTGTATACGTCGCCTCCATTTTTCCAGTCGAGCAACACATAGAGCGTAACCCCTTTGTAATTAAACGTATTGGCAATACCCATGTTAAACTTGGCGTTTCCATCCCCTATTTTGCCCAGCCAAGGCGCACCGTTTTCGGTGTAGACAACCGGTCGTTCAGTTGTCGTGCCTTCCGTTCCCGCAAGGATCACGTAGCCTTCACTATTCACCGTATAATCAGAAATACTCGCTCCTGCTGGAAGCTGTCTCGCCATTTCGTCTAAGGTTCTTACCATCCTGCGACCATAAATAGCACCGTAAGTCTCCCCTTCCGCAATACGGAATGCATTCACATCGCCATTAACCGCATTTAACCAATATGCAGGAATCGGTAATTCGGTGATTTGTTGGCGAATTCTGGAAAACACAATGTTAGAGCTCCAGGAAAAGTCATTCTTTCTCAACCAGTTGGCCCCCAACATCAACTCTAACGTATTCGATTCGACGGTACCGGCATTTTGCCGCTGACTGGTAAATCCATCGTTTAAGAAGCCAATAAGTGGAACATTAAGAAACTGATCCGTGGTTTTCGAGCGCGCATACACGCCTTCAAACGTAAATTTTTTAAGGAAATCAACATTTAAACCGAATTCGAGTTCTGCAGTTTGGGAGGGTCTCAACTCCGTGTTACCTTTTTGGCTCGCAGTTGCCACCCCCGAAGACAGGGTATATACTTCATATTGCCAAGCGAATTCAGGGCGTATTCCGGCAGTACCGTAAGCCGCCCTTACTTTCAATTCGTCTATGCCCCGAATATTTACATCCTGAGATATCCGATAAGCTCCTGATATCCTGTAGTACGGATTCCAGCGCGCATCGGGACCAAACAACGAAGATCCGTCATAACGGAACATACCGTCCAACAAATACCGGTCTTTGTAATCCAGCCCTACAATAGCAAAATAGTTTTGCGCCCTTTCTTTCTCTTTGCTGGAGGCGGCACTATTGATGGCGGTGAAATTGTTAAATGCCTCTATATCGGTCACTATAAATGCGGAAGCCTGTGTATTTGTTCGTTCATAGTTGCGGTTTTCGTATAAGTACGACAACTTGGAATTGACCCTCAAATCGCCAAACTGCTTACTCAGGTTAAGCGTGATTTGTGTGTTGTAAGTAGCGAATTCCTCACTCTCATGTTGAAGCGAACCATTTGTGTAAGCAGTAGCCGCAGCGTTCCATGTATCTTTGGGATTAATCACTTCCCTTCTGTAATTTTCAATTTCCAGGGTTTGGCTGACATCGAGGTTAGCCCATTCTGTGAACTTGACATTGGCTGAATAGTTACCCATCCAGCGGCGGGTATTCCTATTATCGCGCTGTTTATATAAAGGGTACAGTGGGTTGGTTACCTCTGAATTAAAGTGATTCACTCTTATATTATAGGGCTGACCATCTGAATTAGGGGCAAACAAATCGATATCTTTCTCCATACGGGCCACATTATAGAATATACCTGACGGTTGCTCTACCTTCCTATTTATAAACAAGTTTGTGGCACTTACAGTTAACCAGGGGGCTAGTTCTTGGTCGATATTGAAACGGTAATTTTGTCTTTCATACCCATCGCGGTGCGCCACCACCCCTTGTTGAACATTATTTTCAAAAGATAAATAAATGTTATTTTTCTCAGACCGATTAGATACACCAATAAAGTTAGTCAGCGTATTGCCTGTCTGAAACACATCTGCCGGATTAAAACGATATACACCATACGGGTTATCCATATAACCGTCATCATCGATTATCCTGGATCCCGAAATGCCAGCGTTATACCCGCCTGTATAACCGTCTGGAAAAGTAACACCAGCATATTTGGTATACTGGCCTCGGTATTGTTCCCAATCATCAGCAAGTTTATACATGTGTGATTCTGAAGTTTCCATGTAACGCTGAAGATTTTGAAAGCCTACTTCATTTCGAACGGTAACCTGTGTCTGTCCTAAAGCACCACTTTTACCTCTTTTGGTAGTAATAGAGATAACGCCGCTTCCCGCACGTGAACCATAAAGAGCCGAAGCAGCGGCACCTTTTATGACTTCCATAGATTCCACATCGTCCACGTTGATATCGGCAAGGCTACCCTGCATGATGATACCATCAATCAAAATAAGCGGGGAGGCACTGACGCCCAATACATTATCCCCCCTAAGCAGGATGTCTGCCTGTTGACCGGGGGCGCCCCCTACCGAAGATGTCCTCAAGCCTGCTACTTTTCCCGTCAACGCAGAAGAAAGCGAAGTAGCAGGTACCGCGTTAAGTTGAGCTTCCCCAATCTTGGTTACTGACACAGTCATTTTCCTTTTGTCGGTAGCCCCTGCTACCCCGGATACAATCACTTCGTCCAATTGCTGTGCGTCAGTAAGCATGGAGACATCCACTAACGAACTTTCACCGACCGTGATGCGCTGTTCCGCGTGACCGAGATAGGTAAAAATCAGTACATCTCCAGTATTTGCCACGATAGTATATCGGCCGCTGTCGTCGGTAGACGTCGATGTGGGAGCCCCCACTACGCGAACGCTGACACCGCTCAGCGGCGAATTGCTCTCGGCGCTGACGACAGTACCGCTGATCCTTTTGTCTTGTGCATACGCCGATCCGATCAGCAATATACCCAACATGAAAAACCCAAGTAATTTTTGTTGCATGTGTTTTTGATTTGGTTAATGAATAATGAACGACTACTACTATCCGAAAAAACGGATCCCTTTACGGATATATATATCCGATATTGTCAGCCAGGCACACAAATTACTCGTATGCGGCACTATACGTTTGTTTCCATCACTAAATAGAAACCCCGCTCACAATACTTCTTCGTACTTAATTCTTAAGGTCGATTAGACGGGCAACAAGCTTGCTTCTACTTAATGCCGTTGCTTGACTCAATGGTTTAGAATAACTTTAGTAAGTTTTTTTCAATTACGTGTTGTTTTGTTTTAAAAAATATGTATTTGTTTGAGATAATCACACTAATTAGCAATAATTAAATACAATAACCTCAATATATAAAGACAAAAAGATTAAAAACAACCAATTATATTTTCAAATGTAAATCAATTGCAATAAATAACAAAATAAAATTAAATAATTACAAATAAAATACAAAAATTATAATATAATACTAAAAATTAATCGCATTTATATAAAAAATTAAATAAAACAATGCTTTTTTTAATGAAAATACCAAGATAATAGCAAAAAAATAAGAAAAAAAAGCAATTAAACATTCGTTTTTTTTCAAAAAAAAGCAAAACGACCAAGAAAATAACCAAAACATCAATAAAATTGACACGGCTGCTGCGTCATCAACGATGAAATATCAGCACATTACACGCAAGGCCGTTATACAACGGATTTCCGGTACACTCCGTACATTTATCCTCATCTATACAAATAACAGAGACGGAATAACAACCGTTAATCACACGGTTTCAATGGCTGTATACGGATAGTAGATAATGTTGTTTAGTTCAGCGATGCGGTTAGAACCGACGCTCCTCAAACCCAAAACTGCATTTGGGCAAATCTGTATTATTCGCTCGCTGTAGCTAAAAAAAAGGGGCTGGGAGCCCCTTTTTAGCGATAGAATTGTTTTGAGTTCACAAACACATAATACAAGCGGACAATTCTGGGAAACCGCTGGTATGTCGTTATAGAGCTATGTTAGTCAAATACCGTGGGACTAGCAACTAAGGCCTCAGATAAGTTGTAAACGTGCTGTAATTCTCGCTTACTCCTACTTCGTTATGCCCCAATAACCTAAGCGTTAATGAGCGGGTTTCCCCTGCATCCAAACTGCCAGGAGTAGGATTTATCAGGATATATGTACTGGAAGTACCAGCGGGTAAAACAATAGTTCTCGTGCCAGCATTAACAAAGTCGTAATGAGTACCCTCTATGGCCGTACTACTTTCGTCAATAGTATATTCAATATCAATGTCACGGCTCAACTGAGGACCAACCAGCTGAACCAATATTGAATCGGTGCCGCGATTATCCACCGAAATATACCTGCTAGTCAGCGTTTGTGCTGTACCCGTTCCACTCGGGAATACACCCACGGGGGTATAAGCGGTATTTCTTCCCAACAAATGGTTTTTAAATTCGACAACTGTTGGTCCGGCATAAATTATTTCTCGTTCGTCCATGCAAGCTACGCAGGCTACAGACGCTAAGAATACAAAGCAAAAATATATACTTATCTTTTTCATGTTCGTTCGTTTCAAATTACTATATGCAGATTAATACCCAGGGTTCTGAGGCAAATCCGGATTTAACAGAATTTGCGAATTTGGAATTCCAGCAAGCATGCGATGATGATCATGGGCCAGAAAACCTACACCACCGATTACAGCTGCAGATTTTGTCACACCATTCCCCCAACGCTTGAGATCAAAGAAGCGGACTCCCTCGAAATGAAGCTCCCGATTACGTTCATCTTTGATATAATCGACAATCCGAACATCTGTCGGCACGACATCCACGGATGCATTCCGCGCCATCCTTAATTGCACAATCAGTTCCGCAGCGGCACTGTATTGACCCAACGCAGCTAACGCCTCGGCCTTCATGAGCAATACATCGCTGTAGCGTACAATAATCAAATGGTCTGCATACAATCCTGCCGCACCATTGTATTTGTTAGACCAATAATACTGCGGATGCCGATCGTCTACATAAATGAGTCCCAAGCGGCTGTCTCCCTCCTCGAACGAATTGTATAACTCCGGGCTGATCGTCTGCCCGCCAAACGTAGAAATGCCGTTCCAAAGCGGGGCATGCGTATAGGAGTATAGCGAGTTATTTGATCCAAGGGATTGAGTGCTCCAATCCATCCACAGTTGGGTGAAAGCCTCGGGGTTCATTTCCGAGGTAAAGGCAGCGACAATATCATCGGTCAACGTCGCCGAACTGTTTGCAAATGCCGCGTCGAAATCATCAATGGCCTGCTGATACCTCTCCCAATACAGGTAAAGTGTACCCCTAAGTGCGTAAGCAGTGCCCAATGTAAAATAACGGACAGGATTGCTGGGAGTTGATGCGTTGGCGAAAAGGGAAATTGCTTCGGTCAGATCGCTCTCAATCTGCGTATAGGTATCGATAATCGACGACCGGCTCATCGGTTGGGCATCAGCAAAACTACCTGTGGGAGTCAACCTCAAAACAGCCGATCTATCAAAACCAGCCCCCGCACCAGTGGTAGGAATTTTATTGGGCTCGTAGCCGTACACGCGGGCAAGATTGAAATAAGTGAGTGCACGTATCGTATAAGCCTGCGCCAGAATACTGTTTCGCGTAGGCTCCTGAGATGGCGTGACAGGTAAGCCCGGTGTCTTATCCAGCACCTCGTTCACATCATTAATGACGTTATAGCTCTGTGCCCAAATATTGTAATGCGCTCCCTGATCATTCCGATTAACGGTATTCCACCGTTGGCCAGCCAAATCCGCATCGGTCACAATGTTATCCGCGAGCGCATCCCCCATGAGCTTCAAATCTCGTCCGTAGAGTTGACCGTCACCTCCCCTAATCAACCTATTGTATGCAGAATTCAATACAGACTGTGCTGCATCAATGTCAGTGAATACGGCACTGGCAGAGAGATTGTTTTGCGGATCTACTTCAATCAAGCTTTCACACGAGGAAAATACAATCCCAAAAACCGCTAGATATATTAAAGTTCTCTTTTTCATATGTCGCCAATTTAAAATGTGATGTTTGCCCCAAAAGTAAATGTGCGTGGGTGGGGATAAACGTTCATGCTATTATTCGTTGCAGTGTTTTCCGGGTCTTCGCCGGTATATTTCGTGATAGTCCAAAGATTCATCCCTTGAGCAAACAAACGGACGCTCTGGATACCGGTACCGGACAGCACCGAAGACGGCAAACTGTAACCAAATGTCAATTGCTTTAAGCGGATATACGAAGCGTCCTGCAGCCACCGCGATGAAAAGGTCGTAATGGCTACGCTTCCGGGCTCAGCACCGTTATAAAATGGTCGAGGCACACCAGTAATGTCACCAGGCTGGGACCAAGCGTCATACAACTGGCTTTTCAGTTGATTGTACCCGTATGCGCCGGATAATTCCAGCGGGTAATTCATATCCGTCCACGCCATATTCCCATACTGATACTGGAATAGCACGTCGAGAGAAAACCCTTTATAACTAAATGTATTGGTCCAACCGCCGAAGAAATCAGGGTCGTAACTTCCGTATGCACGACGGTCATCTGCTGAAATTGGGGAATACGTGATATTTCCATTGATGTCGTAATACATTGCCCTGCCGTCAGCAGGATTCACACCCGCCCAGGGAATGGTATACACTTGATTCAGTTTCTTTCCTACTGTGTACCGTCCGTCATTGATCTGCGGGTTTCCGTCACGATCCAACGCCGCATCCTCATTTAATTCAAGGAGTTTGTTATCTATAAGGGCTATATTGAATGATGAAGTCCATTTAAAACCGCCGGCATCAACAGGCACACCCCCCAATTCCAAATCAATCCCCTCCATTCTAGCCCGCCCCGCATTGACCGTGATACTGCCGTACCCAGAATCTTGGGGAATTTGTTGAGATAGCAACATTTGGTTGCGGTGGTTGCGGTAGATATCAAACGAACCAAAAAGCCGATTACGGAATAGCCCGAAGTCCAAACCCAGATTGATGGACTCTACCTCCTCCCAGGTCAGATCAGCAATTCCAATTTGGTCAGGACGCAAAGTAGGCTGCCCATTGTAAGCAGCGCCAGCACCTGGTGAACTAAATAGGGTCATGGCCGCGAAATTGCCAATACCGCTTTGATCCCCTGTTACGCCGTAGCTTGCCCGTAACTTTAATTCGTTCACAAACCGTACGTCAGACAGGAAATTCTCCTCAGAAAGTCTCCAACCCCCGGACAACCCGTAGAATAAACCAAACTTGTTATCTGCGCCAAACCGCGAGGAACCGTCATAACGTACGTTGCCCGAAAGCAGATATTTGCCCTGATAGTCATAATTCACATTTCCGATTACACTAGCCAACTTGAATCCAGTGAATGTCGAACCATAGCCCGTATTCGTGGAAGCTTGGCTGATCAAGCGCAACATAGTATTTGGAAAGCCCTGGGCAGATGCGCTTAACACCCTTTGCGTATAATCACGATATTCCACCCCTGCCATTGCGCTGAAGTTATGATCTGCCCCGAACACCGTATTGTAGTTTGCCGTCAAACTCGTGTTCCAGTTCAATGTCCGATAATAGTTTTCTGCCCCAGTACCACCGGTACCGGCGTACGCGGGAATACTTGAAGGCCGATAATTGAAGTTCCGCGCATCAGTAAAATCAACACCCCCATAAGCCCGGACACGCAACCCTGGAATAATGTCATAGTTCAGTGCAATTGTACTAATTGTTCCATAAGTATTCGTTTCTCGATCTTCTTCATGCAGCACTTGCACAATATTATAACCGTAACCATTAATCAGGTCGTTGTTCCATCCACCTTCTTCGTCATAGATCGGATTAAGTGTCGGCACCAACAAGGCTCCTGTAAAGGGTGTATTGGTGTAAAACCCATTTCCATGAGCAGGGCCTCGGGAAATTGTATTGTGAAGGTTTATGCGAGTCTCAATCGAAAACTTATCTGACGCACGATGCTCCAAGTTCGCTCGAAGGTTTCCTCGTGTAAAATCTGACCCGATATTCGTTCCTTCAGTTTTATTATACCCACCGCCGATAAAAAAGCTTGTTTTTTCACTGCCTCCTGAAAAAGAGATGTTATATTGCCCCATGTTGCCCTTCCGAAATACGGCATCATACCAGTTTATATTTGGAATACTTGCGGGATCTGGGTTGTTCGGAGATCCGTAAAGCCTATTGTTCCATGCACGTGTACCATTTTCGCCATTCCCAGACACTACTAGGTATTGGTTATAGTATGCTTGCCGGTATATCTCATAATACTCTGGACCTGTGGCTAAATCATAGGGATTTGGATTTTCCTGGAAACCCTGCTGAATATCCACTTTAATAACAGTCCTTCCAGCTTTACCCTTTTTGGTGGTGACAAGCACTACCCCGTTAGCGGCCTGCGCACCGTAAATCGAAGCTGTTGCAGCATCCTTCAGGACCTGGATAGATTCGATATCCTCCTGATTAATAAATGAAAATAGATTTTGAGTGGTTTGGGTTGACAATCCCCCCGGATTCATCTGCACACCATCGATGATATACAAGGGTTGCGCACTTCCATTTACCGAAACAGCACCACGGATATTAACATTCAACCCGCCCCCTGGTTGCCCTCCATTAGACGTGACCTGAACGCCGCCCAACCGGCCCTGCATTGCCCTGTCAAAAGACTGCGTCGGCAGGTTTTCAATTTCTCCGCCCGACAAGACCGATACCGACCCTGTCAAACTTTGCTTTTTCAACTCCTGACCATAACCGGTAACAATCACTTCTGTTAATACAGAAGCGTCTTCTGATAACCTGACATTAATTACGTCGCCTGAGCCTATAGGCACCTCCTGCTCGGCATAACCGATTGAACGAAAAATCAATGCTGTAGCCCCACTTGGAATAGCAATCGAGTAATTGCCCTCCACATCGGTTTGGACGCCAATTTGTACATCCTTTACAATGACCGAAACACCTGGAATTGGGCTTCCGTCGTCAGCTGAGGTCACTGAACCGCTGATTCTTCTGTCTTGGGCGTATAATGCTCCACCGAACAGTGTCGCCAACATAAAGAAACATAGTAATTTTTGTTTCATTTGTTAATGGATTTGATTAATTAATAAAATAAACAGCTTACTTATCCAGAAATCGGATTTCTTATTATCTTAGGCTTTGATTACTATGAGCAATTCGATAATATGTTTGTGTTAGATTTAGAGGCACATGACGGTTCAGCCGTTGACTAAACGACTTGGCTAATCAAAAGTTTCACGAGCAGCAAATGATTTTCAAGTAACTTTTTTACATAAGCAACATAATTAATGATTAATAAATTCAAAACATCAACACACCCAAGCGTAATGTCAATTAATATATGCCAAATGTAAATTAATTATTTACAAAAAGCAAAATAATGCGACATTTTTATTAAAAAAGACATCGTTTTGTCAATATATAATTAACAAAAAGCAAGATATTTTTGCGGCATGGCCAAAATAAACACAAAAACACTGGGGGAGATCATCAAAGAGACGATGAAAGAGCGGGGAATCAAGGGATCGGTTGTGGCCAGAAAGATGAACGTGTCAAGGCAAACGATCAATCAAATCGATCTGCGCAAAAAATTTGACATCGAGTTTCTCCAGAGCTTCAAGGAAGCCTCCGGGCTGGATTTTACTAAGCATGCCTTTGATGACGTGATGGATAAGATGCCGGAGGAGCAAAAGGTCAAATACTTGGGTCAGCAACCCAAAATAACTGTCAACATCAGCATCTCTGCCAATAAAGAAAGCCTTGAAAACCTGCCCACCTTTATCAAACAAGTAGAAGACCTTGGAAAACGCTACGGGTTTGAACTTGTTTAATCAATCCACTCAAATCCGGTATAAGGCACCAACACTTCCGGTATTTTAATCCCCCTGTCCGTTTGGTTGTCTTCCAAAATACACGCCAATATACGGGGTAAGGCCAATGCACTGCCATTAAGCGTATGCGCCAATTGCATTTTACCGTTTTCACCCTTGAAGCGTACTTTCAGCCGATTGCTTTGGTAGGTTTCGAAGTTGGAAACGGAAGACACCTCCAACCAGCGCTTTTGGGCTGCGCTCCATACTTCCATATCATAGGTAAGTGCAGACGTGAAGCCCATATCCCCGCCGCAAAGGCGCAATACCCGATACGGGAGGTTCAGCGCTTGTAGCAGCGACTGCACATACGTGCTCATGGTTTCCAGCACCTCGTACGATGTATCGGGATGCACGAGCTGTACGACCTCCACCTTATCAAATTGGTGCAGGCGGTTCAATCCGCGCACATGCGCACCATATGATCCGGCTTCCCGCCGGAAACAGGGAGTATAGGCCGTGAGTTTTATGGGAAAATCGGTTTCCTTCACTATGGTATCACGGTAAAGGTTTGTCAACGGTACTTCGGCGGTAGGGATCAGGTAAAGATTGTCGATACCGACGTGGTACATCTGCCCTTCTTTGTCGGGCAACTGGCCCGTACCAAACCCGGAAGCTTCATTGATTAAAATCGGCGGCTGTACTTCCCGGTATCCAGCTTTTTCGGCCTGGTCAAGGAAGAAATTAATCATCGCACGCTGCAGACGGGCACCTTTGCCTTTATACACCGGGAAGCCAGACCCCGAGACTTTGGTACCGAGTTCGAAATCGATGATATCGTATTTTGTGGCAAGTTCCCAGTGCGGCAGGGCATTGTCCGGTAATTCAGGACGGTGGCCGTGCTCCAGCACCACCTCGTTGTCTTCCGCTCCGGCACCTCTGGGCACGGTGTGGTGCGGCAGGTTAGGCAGGAGTACCAGCTTTTCGTAAAGGTCGGCCTCAACTAACGCTTGCTCATCGGCCAGCTTTTTCTGCTGTTCCTTATACCCGCCGGAGCGTGCTTTGATAGCTTCCGCTTCGTCGCGTTTCCCTTGGCGCATCAACTCGCCGATTTGCCGTGCCGCAGCATTAGCTTCCGCTGCAAGGGCATCAGATTCGGTCTGGATTTCCCTGCGCCGTTCATCCAGCGCAATCACTTCATCCACCAGTTCCAATGCTTTGAAATTCCGGATAGCCAGGCGTTCAATCACCTGATCGCGGTTTTCACGAATATAATTAACTTGCAACATACGCTAAAATAGTTATTGATTCATTCATATTGTTCTTTAACGGCGTCAATGCGATCGCTTCGCTAAGTTTGTTTTCTAATGGCGATAAGACCGCCATGATCTTCGGCCTTCAAGGGCATGCAAGCTCGGCTTGACTATTCTTTGTTTGATTTTTGCAAATCATGACGGTTTCGCTTATTTTGCAGCGGCAAAAATAATAAAAATGCTTTACCTCGTCCCCACTCCTATCGGTAATCTTGAAGATATGACTTTACGGGCCATACGTATCTTGAAAGATGCCGATATCATCCTCGCGGAAGACACCCGCACCAGCGCGCCACTGCTCAAGCATTTCGGCATCGAAAAAAAAGCATATGCCCACCATCAGCACAATGAGCATAAGGCTGTCAACGAGGTGATCCGCTTCTTAAGGGAAGGCCAAAACGTGGCGCTGATTTCTGATGCCGGTACGCCTGCGATATCTGACCCTGGTTTCTTACTGGTGCGTGAGGCTATTAAATCGGGGATTGCTGTACAGTGTCTACCGGGTGCTACGGCCTTTGTACCGGCTTTAGTGGCGTCCGGCTTGCCTTGCGACCGCTTTTGTTTCGAGGGATTCCTGCCGGTGAAAAAAGGCCGCCAAACCCGGCTGAAGGCGTTGGCAGGCGAAAGCCGTACCATGATCTTCTATGAATCGCCCCATCGGCTACTCAAAACGCTCCAGGAGTTTGCCGATGTATTCGGACCAGAAAGGCCGGCTTCCATATCACGTGAAATCAGCAAGGTCTACGAAGAAACGGTCCGGGGAACGTTCGCCGAGTTAATCAGCCACTTCCAAACGCATACGCTAAAAGGCGAATTTGTGGTATGTGTGCAGGGATTTGCTTAGATCTTTAGTATCTTAGCATCGCAAATGAACATTGACCGATATATCAACGACGGGCAGGATCCCAAAGTTGCCGAAAAACTGTTACTTAAATTGCAGGACATGCTCACTGCAGGCGAGCATATCCACTATATCGCTGTACAGAAAATGCCGGCCGTGACCTTGTTTCCGGACAGCATAGCGGTGACGGACAGGCGCATTTTTTTCTGTAAATCCACCAAGCTGGGCTTGGCCACCGATTTTGAAATCTTCCAGTGGAATCATGTCCTGGACCTCTCCTTTAAAGAAGGTGTCTTAGGAGCTAAGGTCATCGTCAAACGCTCAGCAGGCGAAGAACCTTACGTGATGGGATACATTCCCAAAAATCAGGCGCGCAAACTCTACCAATGGGGCAACGAGGCGCTTGAAAAACAACGTCGGCTGGAAAAGCAGGCCGACGAAGAACCTACATTGAAAATCATGCCTGTAAACGAACAGGAAGACGAGCTTACGCTAAAACTCAAAAAGCTGAAATCGCTATTTGAGCGGCAATTGATCACGCAAGCGGAATACGAAACCAAAAAAAACGAACTGTTATCCCAACTCTGACTGTGAAAAAGAATTACTTGCTTGCCCTCCTGAGTGCCTTCCTATTATGGCTGGCTTGGCCCCCAGTCCCCTACACCGCTCCACTCCTCTGGGTGGCTTTTGTGCCCATCTTGCTGGCGCTGGAATCGGTGATGCGGAGCAATTACCGAAAAAAGGGAGCCAAGGTGTTTCTGCTTGCAGGGCTCATGGGCCTGGTATGGAACACGGCTTCCATCTATTGGGTATTCAACGCCATGAATGCCGTAATGCCAATATATGCGGCAATGTTTGTCGCACTAATCCCCTTTGGGTTGGCCGCCGTGTTGATGGCGTTCGCCTTTCGCCTATATTACCAGCTGAGGAAACGCTACGCCATCGGGTGGTCCTTAGCCGGATTGGCTTGCTTTTGGATAGCCTATGAATACCTGCATCAAACGTGGGATCTCGCCTTTCCGTGGATGACCTTGGGCAACGGATTTGCCAACACCCACCAACTTGTGCAATGGTACGAATATACTGGCGTATATGGCGGTACCGTATGGATTTTAGCCGTCAATATCGCGCTTTTTCTGGCGATATTGTCCGCCCGTGATGGGTTTGCACCGGTGCGCCGCTATAGCTTGCTGGCAACAGCGGGTACCCTAATTATCCTTCCATCTGCGTGGTCACTATGGCGTTATTCCACGTACGAAGAACGCGAAAACCCCTCGAATATCGTAGTCGTCCAGCCCAATATCGATCCATACGGCAAATTTGGTCCCATTCCACCGGCCGAACAAATTGAAAACCTAATCCGCCTCTCGGAGTCCGTAGCCCAGCCGAATACCGAATTTTTTATATGGCCCGAAACGGCCATCGCAGCCCCAGACGGTTATAATGAAGAAGAGTTCCTCCGACATCCTTTCTTCCTCCGTATACAAGACTTTCTCACCCACTATAAGAATGGAAACCTGCTATCTGGCATCGAGAGCTATTTGATATACAGCGGTCCGGAAACACCTACCGCGCGTGAATTCAGCGGTATATATTACGATGCGTTCAACGCTGCGATATTGGTCGAAAACTCGGCGAAATTACAGTATTACCACAAGTCTAAGCTGGTACCCGGTGTGGAGCAGACTCCATTCGGCGGTGCGCTGGCGTTCATGAAGCCGCTCTTCAAGGCGTTTGGCGGCACCACCGGCGGATATGGCCGCCAAGACAAACCCTCCGTTTTTTATTCACAAAGTGGTATTGGCGCGGCTCCGGTCATCTGCTACGAATCGATATGGGGAGACTATGTCGCACAATACATCGAACAAGGCGCGCAGTTCATTGCGGTGATTACAAACGATGGCTGGTGGGGCGATACATCTGGCAAAGACCAGCACCTGGCTTATGCCAAACTGCGTGCCATCGAAACCCGGCGATGGGTAGCCCGATCGGCCAACACGGGCATTTCGGCATTCATCAATCAACGCGGCGATGTGGTGCAAAGAACGGAATGGTGGGTACCCGCCGCCCTCAAACAGGACATCAACCTCAACGAGGAGATCACATATTACGTGAAGGCAGGGGATTACCTCGCCTACGCCGGATGCGCAGGCAGCCTGGTATTTGCCTTATTGGCCTTGTCTACACGTTGGAAACGTCGTAATCAATAATTATGTTCACAGGCATCATCGAAACTATCGGTACCGTAACCCACCTTCGGCAAGAAGCAGGAAACCTGCATATTACCGTTGCTTCCTCTCTATCTGACGAATTAAAAATCGATCAGAGCGTATCGCACAACGGCGTGTGCCTGACGGTAGTGGGGCTGTCGCCGGGCGAGCATACCGTCACAGCGATTGCCGAGACGCTGTCGAAAAGCAACCTCGGCACGCTGCGGGTAGGCAGCCTGGTCAACCTTGAGCGCTGCACCCGGGTGGGCGACCGATTGGACGGCCATATCGTGCAGGGACACGTCGACCAGACCGCGCAGTGCCTCGCCGTGGAAGAACAACAAGGCAGCTGGCGCTATACATTCCGGTATAATGATGCGTCCGGCAACATTACCGTGGAAAAAGGCTCCATCACCGTCAATGGGATCAGCCTCACAGTCGTCGATTCCGAGCGCGACCAGTTTTCAGTCGCCATCATTCCTTACACCTACGAACACACCAACCTTAAACAGGTCAACGCAGGCGATACCGTCAACCTTGAATTTGATATTATCGGTAAGTACGTGGCACGTATGATGGAACTGCGGCGTTAACGGCAACAGGTCTACATTACCCGGCTTTTCCGGCATCGGGCATATGGACGATCCGCATTTCCTGTTGCGGATACGGTATGGTGATGTTATTGGCGTCTAACGCCAACTTGATGTTTTCGAAATTAGCGTAATACGCATCCCAATAGCTGTCTTTGGGCGCCCAGGCCCTGATAATCAAGTTTACCGAACTATCGGCCAGTTCGCCGACATGTACTTCCGGTTTTGGTGTTTTTAATATTCGCTTGTCTTCGGCCAGCACGTTTAGAATGACCGCACGTGCTTCTTTAATGTTCGACTCGTAGGAAATGCCTATTCGGTATTCGATGCGTCGCTGCGAAATACTGGAATAATTGGTAACGACCGAATTAGCCAAGGGGCCGTTGGGCACAAACACGGCTATGCCCTCGGCCGTACGCAACGTCGTATAAAGAATGTCTATCCGTTCTACGGTGCCGGATGCCCCCGTTGCGCTGCTTACATAATCACCTACCCGAAAAGGGCGGAAAAGCAAAATCAGCATTCCGCCGGCGAAATTCGAGAGACTCCCCTGCAGGGCTAAGCCGATGGAAAGGCTAGCCGCCCCTAATACCGCGATAAACGAGGTTGTTTGTATGCCTATCATCGAAGCAACCGACAGGATAAGCATGATGTACAGCGCAATTTTCACGATGCTGGCCACAAAATCCCGCAGCGACAAATCCACATTACGCCGCTCAAACCGCCGACGCATAATCGTCAGTATCAACCGAATAAGCCAGCTACCGACAATTAATAACACGACGGCAAGCAACAAACTCGGCACTTTGGCTAATACCGCTTCGGTAATGCGCTCTAATGCCAGCTCAATCTTTTCCATAGTTTGTAAAATTAACAATTCGGAATGAATTTGCATATCATTGTGTTTTTCCCGAAATTTGTTTAAACCGGCTACGAAAATGGGTACGGCCGGACAGGTGACCATGGATTGGAAGCACGCCATCAACGATTTCAAGCACTACCTTCAATTGGAGCGGGCCGTATCGGCCAACACCGTGGAAGCCTACCTCAATGACGTGACCAAGCTGTGTCAGTTTGCCGAACCGCGGGGTATTCTGCCCGATGCGGTCACCGCAAGCCAACTGCAGGATTTCTTAGCATGGATTAACGGCTTCGGGCTGTCTGCCTATAGTCAGGCGCGCATCCTGTCGGGCATCAAGACATTTTACCTGTTTATGAGCCTCGAATACGGACTAATCGAAAATCCCACCGCCTTGATTCAGGCTCCGCGGCTTGGACGCAAGATCCCCGATGTACTCAACATCGTGGAAATAGACCGCCTCATCGCCGCTATCGATCTATCCACGCCTGAAGGCATACGCAACAAGGCCATGCTTGAAGTGTTATATGGCTGCGGTTTGCGGGTCAGCGAATTGGTCGGACTGAAGCTATCCAACCTATTCCTCGACATCGAATTTATCAAGGTCACGGGCAAGGGAAACAAGGAACGCCTCGTCCCCATTGGCAGCCAAGCCATCAAACACCTCCGCATCTACGTAGAAGAAGTACGTATCCACCAAAAAATAAAGGCGGAATGTGCCGACTTTGTGTTCCTTAACCGACGTGGATCGCCGCTTACCCGCGTAATGGTATTCCTCATTATTAAAGAACTGGCCAACGCCACCGGACTGAAAAAGAAAATCAGCCCCCACACCTTCCGCCACTCCTTCGCCAGTCACCTGGTCGAGGGAGGTGCTGATTTGCGAGCCGTCCAGGAAATGTTGGGCCACGAAAGCATCACCACAACCGAAATCTATACACATGTCGACCGCGATTACCTGTATTCCGTCATCACGCAATACCACCCACGTTCGTAACATCGACTACTAATGAAATTTTGTTGCATTTAATTTATGTATTAAAGCACCGATGTCGTAATTTTGAGCCGACTATTGCAACACAGATGCAAATAAAAAAAGTACTTGCTACATTTCTGGCTTCGTTATTATTCTTGACGACGGTTTATGCACAAACGGCGAATTGTACGTTGACCATCAGGGGTAGGGTCATCGACAGCGATACGCAGCTTCCATTATCCGGAGTTACGATACGTGTTAGCCCCGGCGAATACCAAGTCATCTCGGATGGCCATGGTTATTTCCGGCTGTCGCAACTCTGCAAGGGTACACCGTATGTGCTGACTGCCACAAGTATCGGCTTCGATAGCCTATCCATCAGCCTTCCGCTCGACCACGACGAAATCGTCACCATTGCGCTACACCACGGCCATATCCACTTACATGACGTCGACGTGGTAGGCCATCAGCAGACCATTGCCACGACAAACCGTGTAACAACAACGTCCCGGGAGCAGGTTGCGCAGGTACAGGGTAAGACATTGGCCGATATCTTTAGCACGCTGCCCGGCGTAAGCATGCTACAGACCGGCACGACCATTGCCAAACCGGTCATTAATGGTATGCATAGCAACCGCATTCTCATCCTGAATAATGGTATCCGGCAAGAGGGGCAGCAGTGGGGCAGTGAGCATGCTCCGGAAATCGATCCGTTCATTGCCAAGGATTTTAAGCTGATAAAGGGCGCGGAAGGCGTACGCTACGGCGCTGATGCGATTGGTGGTGTCATCATCACATCCCCGCCGCCCTTACCGATCGATCCCCACCTATCAGGCGAACTGAACGCTATATACCAGACCAACGGACGGGGAGGCGTAATATCCGGCATGCTGCAGTCCGGCGTCAACGGCATTAGCGGCTTGGCCTGGCGTGTACAGGGCACGGCCAAAAGAAGCGGCAACGTGCGCACGGCCGATTACCACCTAGGAAATACCGGGGTCGCTGAATACAATGCTTCGGCAGCGGTGCGTTACAACCATACCAGTTCGGCCTTCGAAGCGTATTACAGCCGTTTCCAGACGTCGCTGGGCATTTTCACGGGAGCCCATGTTGGCACCATCGCAGATATACAAGCCCGCGTAGAAGCCGGCGAACCGTTCGAACGCTATCCGTTTACATATGCCATCAATGCACCAAGGCAACGTGTCACCCATGACTTGGGTAAGCTCAAATGGCACCGCGACCACGCCGGCGGCGGAAGCCTGGATATCCAATATGGTATTCAGCGTAACCACCGCCAGGAGTACGATATCCGACGCGCAGGCCGCGACGCTTTGCCCATGCTCGATATGGTGCTCACCACGCAGACGCTGGACGCGACCTATCAGACACCTCTGTATGGCAAATGGCGGACACAGGCGGGCACAAACCTCACATTACAGGTAAACAACAATGTCCCCGGTACGCTAAACACGCCACTCATCCCCAATTATGATAGTTTCACCGCTGGAGCCTTCGCCATCCAACGGTTCATTGAAAACAACCATGAGTGGGAATTGGGCATCCGCTATGACTTCAGGGCATTCGATGCCGCAGGATTTGACCGGAACCAAAACCTTTATGGAGGCCAGCGCGACTTCCATAACGTCAGCGGATCGTTCGGTGGCATCTGGCGTCCCAACGCGGCTTGGCAATTGCGCAGCAACATCGGCCTGGCCTGGCGGGCACCCAACGCAAATGAATTATACAGCAATGGCTTGCATCATGGTGCGGCCTTATACGAAATCGGAGATGCCCAGCTGGAAAGCGAGCACGGCTATAAATGGGTGATAAGCCCTTCGTACGTGCAGGGCCGGGTGAGCGTCGATCTCGACTTCTATGCACAATACGTACAGCATTACATCTACGCACAGCCTTCGCCCGGCGAGTTTATTCAAACCATCCGGGGTACATTCCCCGTATTCAGGTACAGGCAGACCGACGCGACATTTTTCGGCGCCGACCTTTCCGTGACGTACGAGCTGCCTTACAGTTTGGATTACCAGCTTAATGCTTCGCTCATCCGCGCACGCGATAGCCGGAATGATGTATTCCTGCCTTATATCCCCGCAGACCGGCTTAACCACCGCGTGCGGTGGCAGATTCCGTTAATGAATAAGGTTGCCAGTGATACCTACGTTACCCTTGAACACCGATGGGTGTTTGAGCAGAAACGGTATGAGCCTGACTCGGACTACGCACCGCCACCGCCCGCCTACCATTTGTTCGCGCTATATGCAGGCAGCAAACTTGCTGTGGGCAGCCACCAACTGGATGTCGGGATCTCGCTCAATAATGCGTTCAATACGGCATACCGCGAATATATGAATAGATTCCGCTATTACAGCCACAATTTAGGCCGTGAAGTCGGTATCCGGTTATCGTATTCTTTTTGAGCCACACGCTTTCAATACCACGTTAAATAACACACGTATAGGCACTGATATTCAATAAGTAACAAATAAAAATTATCGATATGAAAAAGCAATTCAAAACGATCGCCCTCGCATCCATCGCATTGGGGCTTTTCGCATGTTTCTCGTCCTGCAGCAAAGACGATCCCGCACCTGAAATCCCACAGGAAGAAGTCGGCCGAGCCAGGCTGACGTTTACCGAAGTAGCATGGCACGGTGATCATGCGGATGACCTCGAAAATCCCGAGGTTGTGGAAGTTGAGTTTGACGCACAGGGGTTGCCGCCTGTCGGCGCCCACTTACATTTAAACGCCGGCAAGACCTATCGGCTTGAATTGACGACCTACGATTTTGCCGGCAGGGAAAGCCAGCACGAATTTGTGAATGAAGCTCATATCCACCAAGTATTCCTTTTAGGTGCTCCCGATGGCGTATTGGATTACCAATATGCGGATCCCAATAATGCCCGGGTAGGCATAACCGGTTATTTACACGTGCTGAGAGCGTCCGACAGCTTTATCTTTAACCTGATCCTGCGTCATTTAAATGAAGGGGTGAAATCCAGCATCACGGCTGACGATTGGAACAACCCCAATTATACGCAGTTCAGCGGGGTGAATGACCTCGACCTCAACGTGGAGGTCCATGTCGTTGAAGGCGACCATGATCACTAATCTGCTGATTGTCCTCACTCCGTGATCGTTGTTACTTATTCACTCCGCCTCCTGGCTTTATCAAGCCTAATCATGGCGCCGAAGTCAAGCCCCATCGCCATAGCCTCCACGGTCATGGCGATGCGCTTGGCGCGTGTAGGCGCCGTCTTGGCGCCATTGATGTGGTTGATGAAGTAATTACGGTGCGATTTGGCCAGGGCCATAAAGCGTCCCATTAAATCTGCCTCATCGTCCAGCAGACAGATCTCGAGGTCTTCCGGTACTTCGATAACAAAATCCTTATCTTCCTCCAGCCGCAAGACCAAGACATCGCCCACCCCTTTCCGCAACGCTTTCCGCATACCGGCATTAATGGCTAAAAAATAATCGCCTTCCCCCTTGGGCATTAAGGAAAGCCCCGAAAAAGGATGCCCATCAATTTCACCGCGCACACGGTAGGCCTGCCGGTAGTCCGGCTTAAGCTGGTTGGCAATATGATACGGCACATCCACATACGCCCACCCCACCATGGCTGCCCCGTGGGTTTCCGATCGGTGTATCGCTGCTTGAAATTCCACTGTCATCCTGCTTTACTTAAATCAACATAAAGTACGTCACAAGAGCTGCTTAACTCTTGCAACCTTACCGATTCATTAAACAGGCCGTAAACTGCTGATCCGCTCCCACTCATTGCGGCAAACACAGCTCCTTTCTCATACAAAAGCATTTTAAGTGCCCTGATTTCCGGGTGGGCTGCAAAAATGCCCGGCTCAAAATCGTTAGCGATGGTGTCGCGCCAGGTTTCTACCGGACGGGTAATGGCCGATGCCAATTGTTTACCTTCCGGATTGGGAATCACCGTACCGTAGGCCTCGCCGGTGGAAACATGCACATTGGGCTTGACCAGCACCAGCTGGTATGCCGATAAATCCACGTTCACGTCCTCGAAAACATCGCCGATGCCCGTGGCCAGGACCGGTGTATTCCGGATAAAAAAAGCACAGTCAGCACCCAACTGGCGTGCATACGTTATCAGTTGCGGTTCTTCGAGGCCAAGGCCGAATGTCGAATTGAGCAGTTTCAATAAAAAAGCAGCGTCTGCCGAGCCCCCGCCGAGCCCGGCCCCGATGGGAATGGTTTTATGCAAATAAATAGTTACCGGCGGCAAATCATACGCCGCACGAAGCAGATGGTAGGCTTTGAGGCACAGGTTGTCATGGCTATCCCCGGGTATGGGCAAACCGGACGGGACGAATCGTGTTTCTGCCGCCTCGACCACTTCCAGCACGTCGTAGATTTTCAGCGGGTAAAAAACCGTTTCCAGGTTATGGTATCCGTCGTCACGGCGATTGAGCACCTGAAGTCCGATATTGATTTTTGCGTTGGCAAAGGTCACCATACTTCCTGTCGTTAAGAAAAACTCCGATGCGACGGCCAAGCCCCCTTGAGCTTGCGGATAAAAATGATCTGCCCGGTATGATAGGCGTCATGTACAGTCAAATCCAAAAACTGCGCACCTATGGGCTCACTTGGCGCCGGCGTATCAAGGTCGCCATCTTCCATATCCTGTAAAAGTCGCCCCAAGGTACGATGCGTGTCAAACAACTTTGCAACCGCATCTTGCCATGCCGCTTCCCCACTACCTTTTACCACGAAGGTTTCGTCGTTGCCCGAAAGTGGCTGGTCTGCGAATCCCTTTATCCGTCTGATCAGCCGCTCTTTGAAGTATATGACGTGCGCCACGGTTTCCCAGATGGTATTTGCCGCCACGCCCTCCGGCCTCCAGGAGGCCAGTGATGCATCGACGTCCCGAAGTGCATCCGCATAGGGTGGATACCATCCTTCCTTTTCGGCGGCAAACTGCCAATATTGCTGTATGATTGATTTTCTATCCATGAGATCGTCTAATTATCGTTATCTGCAAACTAAGACAAAATTGCTTTTTTTCACAAGTGTTTATTTCCATCAATTGTACGTAACCATTCATGCACGTTTTGCAGTACCTTAACAGCTGTCTGCCAGCGGATATTCATGACGACGGCAAACAATTCGGGCAGCTGATTGTTGATCGTTCGAAAATTAATTCGCATGGAGATGAACATACGCGCTTACTTCCTAATGGGGAGCCTTGCCTTATGCATGGCATGCCAAAGCGGCAACCGGAACGAGACGGCGGCCAATGACACCATGCTACAAGCCGACAGGTTACCGGAAGATCAGGAGCAAAAATACTGCTTCCTGCGAACGGAAGGCACACAGCGCCAAGACTCGTCTTACGTGCAACTGGTCATCAGGGGCGAGACCGTTAGCGGCATTTACAATACGATTCCTCATGAAAAAGATGCCCGGCGCGGTACCGTGCTGGGGCAGCGCAAAGACCATGTATTCGATTTGGTATGGACATATTCGCAAGAAGGGATGCAAGACACCATGCGGGTGGTGTTTACATTACGAGACGGCAAGCTCATGCAGAAACCCTTAAGCGTAGACTCGCTGACCGGCCGGCAGGTTACACGGGATACTAGCGGCTTTTCGGTGACTTACGAACCGGTGGATTGCGCGGCTGACTAACGAAGGAGACTGTGCTGGCTGGCCGTGAAGATATCGCGCCATATCCGGTTGATTTCGGTACCGGCGTCGGCAGCCACCATCCCGGCAAGGGGGTAAAGCGCCATCACTTGCTGCCGGCACCTATGCACCAGGGCCCTGCTGCTGTCACTTACCGCCTGGAGCTGCGACGGCGCTATTGTTCCCAACCGCTGCAATTCATCCCATGATGCGTCCACCACTTGAAGAAACAACTCTCTTGCTTTCACCAGCTGGTTTTGCGCCATGTCGGCCGCTTGAACCGCATCGGCCTTATCTATTGCCGCCACACATGCCACAAAGTGGCGCGCCATACCCAACGTGTTGGCTGCCAATGTGACTTCCGCAAATTGTAAAAAGGGATACCGATAGGTCGGATGGGGAAATGTAGCTCGTTCGGGCGCGATGGTAAACGCTTGGGATTCATCAATCCGGCTGTCAGCAATCTCAAACGAATGGCTCGCCGTGGCTTTCAACCCAAAGGCTTTCCAATCTTCGATAATCCGGACGTTATCCTTGGCAAGGAAAAACGACCGGACCAGGGGGTTGCCTGCATCGTCCATCAAGGGTACACCGCGTTGTTCAAGCACGCAATTGACCGTGAAATGGGTCAGATGGGGTGCACCGGTGGCGTAACGCCACACGCCCGTAATACGGTAGCCACCGTTTTCAACCACCGCCCTGCCGGACGCCTGCCCGCTCCCACCAAAGCATACCGTACATTCCGAAAATATAGACGCCGCTACCGACGGATCAATGTAACCCACAAACAGGTTCGCCCCAGCACAGAGCGTCACCGTCCACCCCAAACTGCCGTCGATACATGCCAATTCTTCTTCCAAGCGAACCCCTTCGGGCACAGTTAATTCCAGTCCGCCATACTGTTTTGGTACAAACAGCTTAAACCATCGCTGGTCATAAATAATGGCCAGTTGTTCGGATGTCAGGCAGCCATTCGTCTCCGCATGGCGCGACAACTCGCTAAGCAACGTGGCTATTCGCGCAGCAATCATGCGCCTGCCCGCTCCCGATTGATGATCCGTTTCCATTCGAAATAGCCGAAGATCGCTACGATAAACAAAAACAGGGTTAATAACGCGTAAAGATGAAGCCCTTTATAAACGAATAAGGGTATGGCAAATGCATTGCTGACATTGAGCAATATCCAGTTCTCTATTTTGCGCTTAGCAAGCAGCCACATACCCGCCCAAGCGGTGGCACTTACCCAGGCATCCCATACCGGCCCCGTTGAGTCGGTAAAACGCACCAAGGCACCATACAGAACCGGGAAGCCCAACGCGACAATCAACAGCGCGATCCCCCACTCCCTTGCTGAAGCATACGATGCCTTTACTGGTTCGTCGCCGCTGCGCTTAAGCCAATAGGCCCACCCATAGACGCTCATCACAAGGTAGTAAAGATTCAACAGGATCTCGGCATATAATCCAGCCTCGTTCAAGACATAAATCGTGATCACGATACTGGCTATGCCAAAAGGATAAAGCAGCACATTATTGGTTTTGGCCAGCAGCACTTGAACTACACCGCAGGCCACCCCTACCCAGTGCAATAACGGTGTTCCCGTGAGCTGTACAACCAGTTCATCCATCCAATCAGCGGGTAGGGCTTCGCCTATCACCATTAAACCGATTCAAGCGTTCCCTCGAGTTTCAATATCGCCGCCGAACGTTCCCGGATTTCCCTACAGAGCTGCTCATCGGCGGCAATAGAACGGCCAAAGGATGGGATCATCTCATGCAGTTTGGTCAGGTATTGCGCGGTCTTTGCCCGCTCGGGGAAGCACCTCGCCAGCAAATCAATCATGATGGATACAGACGTGGATGCGCCCGGAGACGCGCCCAAAAGCGCGGCGATGGAACCGTCGGCACTGCTCACAACTTCGGTACCAAACTCCAGTATCCCACCATGTTTCTCATCTTTTTTAATCACCTGCACCCGTTGCCCGGCTACTTCAAGTTCCCAGTCCTCCTTCCGAGCGGTAGGCACATATTCTTTCAACGCCGCCAACCGATCGTCCGGACTTTGCCGCACCTGGTTGATGAGGTATTTGGTCAATGGGATGTTGTCCATACCGGCGGCGAGCATAGGCCTGATATTATTGAATTTAATGGAAGCAGGCAAATCCAGCCATGAGCCATTTTTCAGAAATTTAGTAGAAAAACCAGCATACGGTCCAAATAGCAAGGCTGTCTTTCCGTCGATGACACGGGTATCCAAATGAGGTACCGACATCGGAGGCGACCCTACGGCCGCCTTGCCATACACCTTGGCGTGATGCTTCGCAATAACCTCCGGATTAGTGCATTTCAACCATTGCCCGCTTACCGGGAATCCGCCAAAGCCCTTGGCTTCCTGGATACCTGATTTTTCAAGCAGCAACAGCGACCCGCCGCCTGCACCGATGAATACGAATTTCGCCGATACAGTACGTTTCTTGTCTGTGGTAAGATTCTTTACCGTGACTTCCCACCGGCCATTTGCAGCGCGCTCGATATCACGGACCTCATGCGCCAAACGCAATTTGACATTGCTTTTCCTCGCCAAGTGGAAAAATAGCGAGCGGGTCAACGCACCGAAGTTGACATCCGTTCCAATGTCGATCTTTGTGGCAGCAAGCTGCTCATCCGGATTCCGTCCCTCCATGATCAGCGGTACCCACTGCCTTAGCACCTCATGGTCTTCCGTATATTCCATGCCCTGGAACAGGTGGTGGTCCCGCATGGTTTCATATCGCCTGCGTAAGAACGAAACATTTGACTTACCAAATACAAAACTCATATGGGGTACACTGCGGATGAACTGCTCCGGTTGATCCACCAATCCGTTTGCAACCAGGTACGCCCAAAATTCTTTGGATATTTCAAACGCTTCAGCAATTTTGATCGCCTTGCTAATGTCCACCGAACCATCTGGCCGCTGCGGTGTATAGTTCAATTCACATAGTGCTGAATGCCCTGTACCCGCATTGTTCCAAGCGTCCGAACTCTCGGCCGCCACCTCATCTAATCGCTCAAAAACTTCGATGCTTGCGCGGGGGTGCAGTTCATTGATCAGTGTGCCCAGGGTGGCACTCATGATACCCGCGCCGATAAGAATTACATCCACCTCCTCGGCGGTTTTTTTTCTTCTTTTAGCCATAGTCTTAATTGCCGCAAAATTAATGACAGAAATCAGATTATTTCCAAATTTTCATCATTAATTACAGAATTTTAACAATTTAAAATCCAACTGCCTAAATACTGCCATTTATAACAAACGAACAAAAACGCTTCTACAAAGCCGAATTCGCGCCGGCATTCGAATCCGTTGCATTATTCATGCCCTCGGCAGCCGGTTGTCCATTCCCTCTGCCTTTTTGCCTGAAATTACGCTTCTTCTTTGGTTTGCTGCTTCGTCTTTTTGCCGTATTTGCTGTCGCTGCTGCTGTCCGCTCGACAGCCATGCCTTCAGGAAGCTGCCCTTCTTCCACTTCGCTGTCCATCAACCGTTCGATGGCGGCAAAACGTCTGGTATCACGTTGGTTTACAAACGTTATGGCTGTACCCGTGCGTGCCGCACGGGCAGTTCGCCCAATCCGATGGATATAGTCTTCCGGATCGGGCGGCACGTCATAGTTGACCACCAAGTCGATGCCCTCGACGTCAATACCACGGGACAGCACGTCGGTGCCGATTAATATGGGAAGCTGCTTATTTTTAAAACGGAGCAGGATTTTTTCCCGTTCATCCTGAGGAAGGTCTGAATGGAAGGGTTCAACGGACAATCCCAATTTTCCCAGTTCGCGGCCCAATATTTTAACCTTCTCTTTTGTCGATGAAAACACGATCACGCTACTGTATGTCCCCGACTGCAAGAGCTGTTTCAACAAAGCTATTTTCTGCTCATCTGGCACACGGTAATGCCGTTGCGTAATACCCTCTGCGGGTTTCGAGATGGCGATGTTGACCTGCTTGGGATGCTTGAGCAAAGCTTTGGCAAATGTGCGTATTTTTGGCGGCATCGTTGCAGAAAACAACATGGTCTGCCGTTCCGTTGAAACCTGCCGTACAATACGGTTGATATCATCTTTGAATCCCATATCCAGCATGCGGTCGGCCTCATCGAGCACGAGAAACTTGATCTCATCCAGGCGCACCGCCCCAGAATTCAAATGAGCGATGAGCCGTCCGGGAGTAGCTATCACAATATCAACCCCGTCACGCAATGCCTTACGCTGTTGTTCATAACCAATGCCGTCCCCTCCGCCATAAATAGCGATAGACGTGATCCCGGTAAAATAGGCCAGGCCTTCCACCTGCTGATCGATTTGCACTGCCAGTTCGCGCGTCGGGGCCAGCACCAAGGCCGAAATAATCGGACGGTGTTCCATACGGCATATAGCGTCCATGACCGGCAACAAATACGAAGCTGTCTTACCCGTACCCGTCTGCGCACAGGCGATCAGGTCATGTTTGCTCTGGATAATCGGGATGGTTTCGGCTTGGATGGGGGTGGGTGTCTTGAACCCCATGCTATTTAGTCCTTCGAAAAGGCTGTCATCAAAATTAAAATCGCTGAACGTCAAAGTATATCTCGTTAAATAATAATGCAAAAGTACGCAATTTCAGCAGATTATACGCATACAAAAGAATTGACCTCTTGACCGCTTTTGTCAAATTTCCGTTAAGAATAGCGAGAGCAACGCTTTTTTCGCAAATAATACTTTCCTTTGCCGACCGAATGAACATTCAATTGGAACATACAACAGACAAGAAAGGTGCTATATTTGAAAGCACGCTTCGATTGGTTATGAAGCAAGGGTTTCATGGTAGCCCGATGAGTCAGATAGCACAGGAAGCAGGTGTTGCAACGGGTACCATCTACCATTATTTCTCTTCAAAAGATGAATTGATAGTCGAATTATTTAAACATTGCAAATACAAAATAGGCAGTGCAATGTTTAAAGTAGAAGAAGGGCAACTACCTTATCCGGCACGCTTTGTCGCGATCTGGACAAACTTGGTACATTTTTACATCCAACATCCGGAGGTGTTGAGTTTTATGGAACAGTTTTTTTCATCGCCGTACGTCGAAGCCATTCATGGCCATGGGTGCAATGTACAGATGCAAAACGAATTATCCAATTTTTTTCAACAAGGCATCGAGGAACACCACATCAAACCACTGGATATCAATATCCTCAGTGCTGCCTTCATCGGTACCGTGACCGCTACCGCAAAGCGGCACATCAACGGCCACTATTCGTTTGACGAATCCTCCATGAACGAAATGGTCTCCATTATATGGGATGGAATTAAAAAATAGAATCTTTTTCAGACACGAACGACAATGTATAGAAAATTGCGAAATAGCTTAGTTTTTACCGTTGTACTCACCTCTGCGGTTACACGTTTATTCGGACAGGAAACCCGGCCCTCGTTGCCGGAGAGGGCCTCCTTGGAAGACGTCGTATCTTATGCGCTCGAAAACCGGCCAGCCGTACACCAGGCATTAATCGATGAAGAGATCGGCGAACGGGATATCGCCTCGGCCCTGTCGGGCTGGTTTCCGCAAATCAATGCCACGGGTACTTATAACTGGAACATCAAAATACCGACGAATGTCATCGCGGGCAATGTCATCCAGCTGGGGCAAAGCCATGTTGGTGCCGCGGTATTGCAGGCCGACCAGCAAATCCTCAATCCGAGCCTTATCCAAGCGTCCAAAGCGGCCAAGTATATCCGCCAGCAAAATGCCTTGAACACGGAAAACAGCTATATCAACACGGTGGTAGAGGTCAGCAAAGCTTACTACGATATCCTCACCAGTGAAGAGCAGCTCAACATTATCAAGGAAAACATCCAGCGCCTGGAGCGGCAACTCAGCGATGCCAAGGCAAGGTATGAGACCGGGATTGTCGACAATACCGATTTCAAACGGGCCCAAATCACGCTGAGCAATACGCTGGCCGAACAGAAACGAGTGAACGAACTGCTCACCTACAAGTATGCTTTCCTGAAGGAGCTCATCGGCCTCCCTGCAGAACAGCAGCTGACCCTATCGCTTGCCAGTGTATCCGCCATGGAAAAAGAAATGTTGCTCGACACCACACAAACGGTAAACTATGAGCAACGCGTCGAGTTCAGGCAGATCCAGACGGTAAAACAATTGCAACAACTTAACACACAGTACAATAAATGGACTTTCTTACCCAGCTTGTCGGCTTTCTACAATTATGCCTGGGATTTCAGGGATCCACAATTGTCTGGATTGTTCAACGAGGTTTTCCCTCGTTCGGTATTCGGGCTCACATTGAATATCCCGGTTTTCCAGGGTGGTAGACGCATCCACGAGATCCGCAAATCGCAATTACAGGAAACGCGTATCGACTGGGACATCGTCAACCTCAAAAACCAGATCAATACGCAATACGAAATGGCCATGGCCACCTACCAAGCCAACCTGAATGACTGGCAGGTAGCCCAGCGAAATGTGGCGCTTTCTGAAGAGGTCTACAATACCATCAAATTGCAGTATGACGAAGGCATTAAGACCTACCTGGATTTGATGACCGCCGAGACCGACCTCCGCACGACACAAATCAATTACCTCAATGCATTATTTGCCGTACTTGCAGGAAAACTGGACGTGCAACAGGCGCTGGGTCAGATCGAACCGCAAACAAACTAATTGTCTGAATTAAACACATGTCGAAATCCATAACCATGAACAGCAATCATATCACCATCGGCTTACTTATTTTTGGGGCAAGTTTTATCGCCTCCTGCCGAAACAATCAACAGCAACAGGCCCCCGGCCAGCAGGCTATCCCCGTGACTGTAGCCGAAGCCACCGAGGAAACGGTCGTTGGTGTAAGCGATTATCCGGGTACCGTGGTCGCGTTGAACGAGACGGAGCTACGTGCTGAAGTGAGCGGATACATCACCGGAATTTTGGTCGCAGACGGTGCTTCGGTCGCCAAGGGCCAGAAATTATATGAAATTGACCGTACACGGTACGCTGCCGAGGTCGAACAAGCGGAATCAAACCTGGCAATAGCCGAAGCTAATCTTGCCCGGTTGAAACGGGATTTGGGCCGCTACCAGAAGTTGGCCGAACAGGATGCCATAGCCAAGCAAACACTGGATTATGCCGAAACGGATTTTAACAATGCAGAAGCTCAAGTGATTGCTGCCCGGGCCGCACTTACCACCGCACAGACTAACTTAAACCGCTCGATCATTACGGCGCCCTTCAATGGCACGATAGGCATTTCGCAAGTACGCATGGGCGCTTTGGTATCGGCTGGAACAACGCTGCTTAACAGCATTTCCTCGACCAACCCGATAGCCGTGGATTTCCCTGTGAGCGAGCGGGATATTACACGCTTTAATGCACTGCGCCAATCGGGTGCGGCCAGCGATTCCAGCATCAGCATTACGTTGCCAGGCGGACAGGCATACCCCCACCCTGGCCGGATTACCGCCATCGACCGCGCGGTAGACCGCAATACGGGTACCATTACCGTACGGGCCAGCTTCCCCAATGAAGCCAATACGTTGCTGCCGGGCATGAATACGACCGTGCGCGTACGCAACCAATCGCAATCCAACCAATTGGTGATCCCTTACCGGGCCATCATCGAGCAGCTGGGCCAAACGTCCGTCTATGTGCTGACCGACAGCAGCACCGTGGAACAACGCGGCGTACGGCTGGGATTGAAAGTTGCTGATCGCGTCGTCATCAACGAAGGATTGTCGAAGGGCGAACAGGTAGTAACCGATGGTATCATCAACTTACGGCCGGGCGCCAGGGTACAGATCAACCAGCCCACCGAGACAACAAAGTAAGGGCGAACAACGACTATCAAACGTTATTTAG
Organism: Parapedobacter sp. ISTM3; assembly: GCF_016533505.1. Lineage (NCBI taxonomy): Bacteria > Pseudomonadati > Bacteroidota > Sphingobacteriia > Sphingobacteriales > Sphingobacteriaceae > Parapedobacter > Parapedobacter sp. ISTM3. The sequence continues at coordinate 105,858 of NZ_JAENGN010000012.1, forward strand.
GACAGAACCAACATGATTTCAGAAGTATTCATAAGAAGACCCGTTACATCCATCGTCATCTCTATTTTGATTACGTTGATTGGGGTTATTTCTATCACCACGCTGCCCATCAGTCAGTATCCCAATATCACGCCGCCCACCGTGCAGGTACAGGCAACCTACACTGGAGCTGATGCGCAGACCGTAGAACAGACGGTGACGACCCTCATCGAAAGCCAAATCAACGGTACGCCGGGGATGACGTATATGCAATCCAACAGTACCTCCGATGGTCGGTCAGCCATCACCGTCACGTTTGATGTGGGCACCGATATCGATATCGCTACTTTGGATGTGCAAAACCGTGTGGGTATCGCCGAGCCGTCGCTACCCGAAGCTGTACGGCGCCTCGGAGTCATCACCCGCAAGGCCAACACCGATGCCTTGATGATGATCTCCTTGATTTCACCCAACGGCACCCGTGACCAGAAATTTCTAGCGAACTATGCCAACTTGTACGTACGCGATGCGCTGATGCGGGTGAAGGGCGTAGGTGATGTCATGGCCTTCGGCCAGCCGTTCAGTATGCGGGTGTGGCTTGATGCCACCAAGCTCTCCAACCTGGGACTTACCCCCGCCGATGTCAATGCCGCCATCCAGGAACAGAATATCCGGATGCCTGGTGGCGCCGTGGGCAGCCGCCCCCAGGTCAACACGCAGGTTTTCGAATACAACGTCATCCTCGATAGCGATCTCAACCTCGAAGAGCAATTTGAACAGATTATCGTCAAGACCAATGCCGACGGTTCAATCGTTTACCTTAGGGACGTGGCACGCGTGGAGCTGGGTGAATTTGCCTATTCCATTACCAACAAGCTTAATGGATTAACCGCATCAGGCATGATGGTCAACCAGATGCCCGGCGGAAACGCCGTGGAAACTGCCGAAGGCATTTATGCCGCATTGGAGCAGCTCAAGGCCGACTTTCCGAGCGACATGGACTATGTGGTCAACTACGAAACCGTGACGGTTATCCAAGAGTCCATCAGCAACGTACTCCATACGTTGGTAGAGGCCCTTATATTGGTGACACTGGTGGTGTTCATCTTCCTGCAGAGCTGGCGAGCCACCTTGATTCCCGTACTCGCCATCCCGGTTTCGATTATTGGCACGTTTATCTTCTTCAACCTGTTCGGCTTTTCCATCAACAACCTGACAATGCTGGCCTTCGTGTTAGCCATCGGGATCGTGGTAGACGATGCCATCGTGGTGGTGGAAGCCGTACAGCATTATATCGATCACGACAAATTGCCCGCACCCGAGGCGACGCGGCGCGCAATGAAGGAAATCACCGCGCCTGTCATTGCCATCGCATTGATTTTGGCAGCAGTGTTTGTACCCGTAGGCTTTATACCGGGCATGGTAGGTCAGCTATACCAGCAGTTCGCCATCACCATTGCCGTGTCTGTATTGCTCTCTGCATTTGTGGCCCTGTCCCTTACCCCTGCGCTCTGCTCATTGTTGTTGAAGCCGTCGCAGTTCAACGAAAAATCGAAAGGCCTCAATCGGCTATTTTATAAGTTCAATACGTGGTTTGAGCGGGTGACCAAGCGTTATTCAAACGGCGTACGGGTAGCGATCAAGCGGGCACCACTGGTTATCATTCTCCTCGTCTGCATTTATGTGGGCACAATCGGGCTGTTCTCGGCTAAACCTACCGGCTTTATCCCCACGGAAGATGCAGGTGTCATGATGGTGGGTGTCACGCTGCCTGAGGGTGCATCGTCCGAACGCACAGCCAACGTGCTTGACGCATTGTCCGACTCCCTGCGCAAAGACAATCCGGAGATCAAGAACGTGATGCGTATCGCGGGCATCAACCTGTTGAACCGCTCATTCAAGCCCAACGGGGGTACTTTCTTCATCCAGTTGCATCCGTGGGAAGAACGGAGCCGTACCGCACAGGAAATCATCGCCGGCGTCCAGCAAAAATACGCGGGGTTCCAACAGGCTACCATTTTGCCCGTCTCGCCACCAGCGATTCCCGGGTTGGGTACGAGTGGAGGATTCAGCATCCAGCTTATCGACCAGCGCAGCGGCGACATCAAGGATTTTGAAGCACAGGTGGGCAAGTTCCTCATGGCCGCCAATCAACGTCCCGAAATCGGAATGGCTTATACATTGTTTAATTCGCGCACCCCGAACTACCTGGTGAAAGTGGATCGTGAACAGGCAAAGCGCATGGGCGTTCCGGTCTCAAACGTATACAGTACCATCTCCTCCTTCCTCGGCAGCAGCTACGTCAACGACTTTACACGTTATGGGCGGAGCTTTAGGGTGGTGACTCAGGCAGACACAGCATTCCGCATGGACATCGCCGATATTAACAAATTGTACGTAAAAAATCAGCAGGGCAATGCCGTTCCGTTGAGTACGCTGGTATCACATGAGATAATCGAGAGTCCCTCGATTATCAATCACCACAACATCTTCCGTTCAATCGAAGTGATGGGAAGCGCGGCTCCGGGATACAGCAGTGGCGATGCACTGCAAGCACTGGAAGAAATCGCTGCGGAGACACTGGGTGCAGGATATACCTACGAATTTTCAGGGTTAAGCTTGCAGGAAAAAGAAGCAGGCAATATGACAATCATGATCTTTACCCTATGTATCATCTTCGTATTCCTGTTGCTCGCGGCGTTATACGAAAGCTGGTCCGTACCGTTTTCCATCCTGCTGTCCGTTCCGCTCGGTGTGTTTGGAGCCATTCTTATGCTCATCTTCCTTCCGCGGCTGGACAACAACATTTACGCCCAGATTGGGTTGGTTGCCATCATCGGTTTAGCGGCCAAAAATGCCATCCTTATCGTAGAATTTGCGAAAGAGCGGGTGGATATCGGAATGGGCTTGCTCACAGCCACGCTGGAAGCGGTCAAACTGCGTCTACGTCCCATCATCATGACGTCGTTTGCCTTTATTCTGGGGATTGTACCGCTCATGTACTCCGCAGGTGCCGGAGCTATCGCCCGCCAAACAATCGGTTGGACGGTATTCGGCGGTATGCTGATTGCTACACTTTTTGCAATATTTATTGTGCCTGTTCTGTTTGTCTTGATTACCAAGATGGCTTACGGCAAAAAGAAATTAGCGGAACTTCAAGCCAGCTACAAGCCCGAAGAACATCAAGACTTGCTGCACACGGATGATGAAGAAGAGTAATGGTAAGTGGCCGGTGACCGGCAATCAACGACGGATAGTCGTTAAATTATATTTTTGATTTTTATTATCCGCTAAAAGTATATATTTGCAGTCCCAAACTAATCGTGGTTTGGGACTTTGCCCGCCCGGATGGCGAAATTGGTAAACGTTGCGGTCTCAGAAGCCGTTGGGAGCAGTCCCTTGAGAGTTCGAGTCTCTCTCCGGGCACGGAAAAAAGCGTGATTCTATATCAGAATCGCGCTTTTTTTATCATGAAAAAAAATCCCACCAAAAGTCCCGCCGAAAAAAGTGCGGATTGGGGACATGATAAAATCTATACGACATCGATGGAAAAACTAATGGAGAAAAGAAAATGAATAGGAATTTCCACCACAAACCAAAATCCCCGTTATAAAACCGCCATATATAACCGGAACAATTCAGGAGTTTAACGTATCTCCCTGATTTCATAAATACCGGTTGGGCTGGTTTCGAGCCATTTACCAAGGACTTGCTTGGATTCACCTGTTCGGTTATTGGTCATGATCAATTTATAAGACACAGCTCGTCTGCGCGTTTCGACATCGGCCGCATATATGGATTGCCCAGCTGGTGCCAATATCGTAACGGCAGCACCCGTCCCATACGGCTGATTGGAAATAGCTCCGTAAACCTCCTTATGATCAGAAAGCTGAATTTCGCCATCGACGATATCGGATGGTACGGGGACTTTGACCGAGTCTCCTGCCAACCAGACAAAGGCGTGCGGGTCGTCGCTTAAAAAATTGGAATTGATAACCACATCCGGCCCGTTAAATGGCGAAATCTCGACCGGTCTCGCTTCAAGAAGGTTGAATTGATATTGGACGATCTGCTTTCGAACATAAATGGAATCCCCGTCTCCGTCTTCCAAATTCAAAAAATACACAATGCTATCAAAGCTGTATCCTGCCGACTGGGGTTGGCTAATGACGATTTCTCGCGTTTCGCTACCGTTGCTGACCACGATAACAAAATTAAGTGGCTGCCTTAAGCCATTTTCCTGCAACGACACGTTGATAGTGCCAGGTGTCTCGTGCGTGATACGGAATCCACTGTACGGTCCGGATGAAGCCAATGCGCCTAATCCAGCCAACTCCAAAAGTTGATTCCGTTGGATAATTTTGCCATCGAGTGCATATATGTCGCCAAACATCCGCAGGTTACCATTGTTATTGACGACGCGGGTGATCTGCCAATCGCCCTCCCCCAGCTCCACCGTCGATTCTCCACCCTCCCCGGCAATCTCAAGCTGTAAAGTGTCGGGTTCGGTTTCGAGCATCGCCGTTTTTTGGCAGGAACTTAGCACGAGCGCAATGAGTAATACGGGAGTTAACCTGATGTAATATTGTTTCATAGCAAAACGAATAGGACTACAATTATCAAACTTAAGCAAACCAAGGTAATACTTGAATGAATGGTAAATCTACCTTATTTTTTATTGAATCACAAAAAAGGCTTGCCTAGTATACCCCCGGCTCAAATACCACAAGGTGGATACCGCTCCATGATTTTCAGCTCCATCCTGCTCGCGGTGGATATATGCACGCAAGAGGATATTAAATCGCATCGAAATAAAAGGACGTATTAAAACTATCAAAGAATCAGGTAAATTTGCAATAAGCGATTATGTTTGTCCGGGTACAATATGATAACCGCGTTAAAATCAAAAACAGCAAATCGGGCATTGAAAATGCGCTTTTATGCTCGGTAACTAAAAAGTATATGATCGATTTTATTAAACAACCCTGGCCATGGTACATAGCCGGCCCCCTGGTAGGATTAGTTGTTCCTGCCCTTTTGATACTTGGAAATAAACACTTCGGCATTTCTGCGAATTTCCGCCATATATGCGCGGCATGTTTTCCGTCGGGCATTAAGTTCTTTAACTATGACTACAAAAAAGAGCTATGGAACCTCATTTTTGTAGCTGGCGCATTCGGCGGCGGTGTGATTGCCAGCTTGTGGTTGGCCAATCCAAACCCCGTCGTGGTCGATCCGGCTTTGGCCGAAGAGCTTGCAGGATATGGCATCAGCGACTATTCGAATATGGTGCCCCAGGAGCTATATAACTGGGAGTACTTACTTTCAGTGAAAGGCATTATCCTGATGGTTGGCGGTGGCTTCCTTGTCGGGTTCGGTTCCCGTTATGCGGGTGGATGCACCAGCGGACATGCCATCATGGGACTGAGCACATTGCAATGGCCTTCTTTGGTGGCCACGGTATGCTTCATGGCTGGTGGCTTTTTAATGGCGAATGTACTACTTCCCTTTATTTTAGGATAATCATGAACAATTCAAACGTTCCAAACACGGATTTTGAGGTACGCACACAGGATACGATGTACGTCAATGAATCGCAATTGCAGCACAAAGGATACCACAACATCAGGTACCTTATCGTGGGTATCCTGTTCGGCATTATATTCGTAAAGGCGGAGATCATCAGCTGGTTCCGCATCCAGGAAATGTTCCGCCTGCAATCGTTTCACATGTATGGCATCATTGGATCGGCCGTCATCGTGGGCACACTTTCGGTGTGGTTGATCAAGAAATTTAATATCAAAACCATCTACGGTGAACCCATTACCTTCTCGCCAAAGCAGTTTAATAAAGGACAGATTTATGGTGGACTGCTATTCGGACTGGGCTGGGGGCTTACAGGCGCCTGTCCAGGGCCGTTATTCGTCCAAATTGGCACAGGGGCAACCGTAGTGGCCGTTGCTTTATTGAGTGCGATAGCGGGTACTTGGGTATACGGCAAAGTGAGGGACAGACTACCGCATTGACACAAACATCAGTTGTCCTGTCTTTCGTAATCAAGCTTGTAGTCACCGATGTGCTTTTCACTTCGCGCGATTTTCTTCTTGTGGACGAAGTAATTAACTACGCCGACGATCAGCACCGTAATGGAAATAGCGAAAAAAACATATTCATAGATATGACCGCCGGGGACGTCAAGCAAGCGATCTATGGAAATACCGGCTATCGCAAAATACATGGCTGTGCGCAGGAAAGACAGGAATGTCGACTGGTTAGCCAGTATCGTGCGTTGCAAGGCAAGTCGTTCGCGTAAAATCAGATCCTTATTCATCAAACTAACACTTGCGGATGCGACAGTTGCACACATACACAAATTCACCGGTAAAGATAAGGAGTATCGCTGATAATTTAAATTTAGAAGTGTATCCAAACCTGTTCCTGCAATCAACAAAATTATCCATATTTGTAGGGTTAACAGTACAGGCATGTATCAACTGCCATATACGGGAAAGCCATATGGAATCATAAAAACAATCGGAAAAAAAACAGGTTGACTACAAGGAGATGTAAGCAATGAGTACATTCAATGAATTGATAAACGGCAAAAAGCCTGTATTAGTGGATTTTTTTGCCACATGGTGCGGCCCCTGCCAAACGCAGGCACCCATACTTGAAGAAGTAAAACAACGGATTGGCGATGCAGCATCTATCATCAAGGTAGATGTGGATAAAAACCCGCAGGTCGCTACCAAATACCAAATCCGCGGGGTGCCCACGCTGATATTGTTTAAAAACGGCGCCATCAAATGGCGGCAGTCGGGCGTTTTTCCGGCGAATGAACTGGAGCGACTGCTGAAGGAAAACGTATAAACAAGCTTTGTAACTATGATTTGGAGACGAAACATCGCGTTGATAGGACTGCTGCTTGTAATCGGCATTACGGGATATGCTCAGTCACCCGATACCATACAAACCATCCCTGCTGCGGAGTTCGCATCGCTGATCGATAGCTTCCCCCACGCACAACGGGTAGATGTACGCACAAAAAAAGAATACCAGCAAGGCCATATCGAAGGTTTTACCAATCGCGATGTGCTCCGCGAAAAGCGCTTCAAAAGACAAGTAGCTAAGCTGGATCGGAACAAGCCAGTGTTCCTCTATTGCAGAAGTGGCAAGCGAAGCCACCATGCCGCCCAATTACTCAACGAAATGGGTTTTGTCCAGGTAATTGAGCTGGATGGAGGTTATCTGGCATGGCAGGAAATCCGGAAAGAATGTCTATAAGCGCCTCACCAGCTCCTCTTGAATATAGTGCGAATTACCTTATCATGTCTGTATCTACCGGCGTGTAACCCAAGTGCCTGCTCATCGACAAAACTTGTCCTTTGTGATGATATTCGTGGGTGATAACATGGGTAAACAATGCCAACGGTGTGAAGTTCCGTAACTCGCCGTTAACTTGCCCTTCGATTGTACGCATATCGCTTTCGCTGATGATATTGATAAACTCGTTCACAAAGTCGTCGACGGTACTGAACAAGCCAGCGACAGCATAAGTATCGACAAAAGCGTCCTGGGCCGAATAAGCAATATCTTTTTTCAGGGTAAAGCGGGCAATCCAGTGTTCGTAAACATTGGCAATATGCACCAACGTATTTCTGATGCTCCCACCATGGCCGAATGAAACAACTTGCTTGACAAAATCTGCTGCATGCAGTGTACCGCAATAATCTAGCAGCACGCGTCTGGAACTTCTTACCAGGTCATACTGTTCACAAAACAGGTTCTTTTGTCTTATTTTATTCATAAACTTTACAACGCTACCAGCCGTGCCACAAACATACTGTCTGCCCGATGATGATAACCCCGCAGGATTTCCATATGTTCAAGATGAAGCGAATGATGCGCCAATAAATGCTGCACGACATGCTCATTTTCGTCAGCAAATACCGAACAAGTGATGTAAATTAGTGGCTTACCAGGCTTCAGGTGTTTCACTACTTGCCCGGCGATTTGACGCTGCAACGCACTGAAACGCTGGATGCTCCCCGCCTGGAAAGCGGTAATCATCTCAGGAGTCCGCCCCCACGTACCCGATCCGGAACACGGTACATCGAGGATAATACCGTCAAACTGCTCCTGTCCAAGTATTGCGGTTGTATTCCCTTTGCTGAGATCGATGATTTTCTGCCGGTACGATTTAATGCCCGCGGCCTGAAAGCGCTCATCGAGGTTGCGCAGGATACTCCCGCGGATGTCAGACACCAGGAGTCGCACGCCGGGGTAGTTGTCTAACAACAGGAGCGACTTCCCTCCTGCCCCCGCACAGGCATCCCACCAGCTTTCGCCGGCAGATGCCCTGAAAAACCGGCCGGTTTCCTGGGACGAGTAGTCCTGCACTTCGTACTTACCGGCGATACCGGCGACACGTGCCAATGCGGTACCATTAGGTAATGCAACGGTAGCCGTTCCGAAGCTTCGGTGATCGATACCTTCTCGTTCCAACGCAGCAAGTACCTCGGCCTGGGTATGCGGACGCAACCGGAGAAAAAGGGCCGGCTGTTCAAACAAACTGGTGACGAATCTATGTGGGTCAATACCCGTTGATAAGTGCTCGCGGAAAGGAAAGACGTCTGCCAGACGGAAGGACGTATGCTGCTCCAACAGAAATATCTTTTCTTCCAAAGAACTACGAATAGCCGGGTAAAGCGCCGGCAATAACTGCTCGGCAACGGCACTTTCGTCGCTGCATAAAAACTCAGCGATGGCCAGCCGTAAAGAGGTTTCGGATTGAAGGGCCGCGTTGCCTAAGCGGAAATAGTGGTAAGCTAAGCGGGAAGCCGCACGCCTGTCCTTACTTCCCATCTCGGGATGCTGTTTATAATATCCTGTAAGGAATCGGGCCAACGGCAATCCCATGCGCTCCTGCCGGAATGCCGACAATAGCCGGTCAACTGTACGGATTTGCTGATTTGTCCGTTTCTCCGTAGACATTGCGGCACAACGTTATTTCAGCGGCCGGAAATCGCCGTCCCGGTACTGCAGGATTGCTATCGCATTGTTTACATAGCCCCAGGATGGGTTATACTCAAATTTAAATGCATTGTGCAACCCGACGTATTCTTCCTGAACGATGTGCTCTTTATATCCGGCGCCATATTTAGCCAACAACCCGCCGAAATAATAGGCAGCGTCGTACCCCTTGTAGGCAAATTCGGTGGGTGCTATCCCGAATTCCTGCTGATATCGCAGACCAAATCTGCGGACGTCCGATGCCTGGCTATCGATATAGTATGACGTGGTGATGGCAGCTTGAAAGTTGCTCAATCCGTCATGTTCATCAAACGCCAATTTGGACCAGTTGGGGTGTCCAAACAAATTAATCCGATAAGAAAGCTCATCCTGCAATTTGTGCAAATGCGCGATAATCGGCGAAATCTGGTATTTATTCGCGGTGCCCAAAACCACCAGGTTTTTTCCCGAAAGGTGGATGTTGCTTTCCAAGCTTGCTTCATCCTGCACTTCGACCACCTTAGCATTTTTTTTGACACGCTGTATCGCTGCTTTAAGGGGCGATAAAAACTGCCGGCTTGCCGCATCCTGTGTGTTATAAAGTACAATGACATCGCCAGTCTGGTATTGCCCCGCGATGTGCGCGGCCAAGGCACGTACGTGTGCCGTAATCGGTGCGGTGATGGTCACCAAATTGGGCAGGTTAAACTCAGAGGGCATGCTGGCCGCCAACGGCGAAATCTGCAACGCGTCTGACAACCCGGCATTGAAGCCAAAGACTTGTATTTCTTTTGGATACACAGGACCCACGACCAACGCGGCATCCTGCACTTCTTCCAGCTTCGCAATGCGGGCGTTTTCATTGGCGTCGTCCCGCGTGTCCAACACATCCAGCCTGAAATTGACCCCTTGCTCGGCAAGTGCATCCAAGCCTAATTTAAAGCCCTGAAAAAAATCCAGCGCTAACGCGGACCGTTTAATATCTTCGGCACTTGGTGCATGCGGATTGGCCTTGTTCAATTCAAAAGGCAACAGCAGCGCAATCCGCTTTACATCCACTTTTTCCGCGTCGGTGACGGCTTTGTCCGCTTCCTTTTTATCCTTATCAGCAGGTGTGTCGGTCTTAGGGGGAGCACTGCTTCCCGAGCCACGCAGTACGCGCACTTTGGGCGTACATCCCATGATGAACAGTGCTATCACAATGCCAATGAGATATTTATTCCCACTCGATGGTAGCCGGAGGCTTCGAACTGATATCATATACAACTCTGTTTATCCCCTTTACATGATTGATTATCTCATTTGATATTTTTGCCAGCAAATCATACGGCAAATGTACCCAATCCGCCGTCATGCCATCCAGCGAGCCGACCGCGCGAAGTGCCACAACGTGCTCGTACGTACGCTCGTCTCCCATGACACCCACCGACTGCACGGGCAGAAAGATGGCACCGGCTTGCCAAACCTGATCATACCAGCCGGACTCGCGCAGGTTGCGGATATAGATATCATCAGCTTCCTGCAATATCCGTACCTTTTCGGGCGTGATTTCGCCTAATATCCGTATCGCAAGCCCGGGGCCCGGGAAAGGATGCCGGCCTAATATATTTGGTGCGACGCCAAGCGCCTTGCCCACCCTGCGCACTTCGTCTTTGAAAAGTGTATTCAAGGGCTCCACCACCTTTAGCTTCATAAAGTCAGGCAGACCGCCAACGTTGTGGTGGGATTTGATGGTGGCGGAAGGTCCTTTCACCGAGATGGATTCAATGACGTCGGGATAAATGGTTCCCTGGCCAAGCCATTTTACTTCCACGCCTTCAGGTAGTTCGGCCTGCACCGCATGGGCAGCCTCGTCAAACTCATCGATAAATGCAGCACCGATGACCTTACGCTTTTGCTCCGGCTCACTTACACCGGCCAGCTTTTTGTAAAACCGTTCTTTGGCGTTGACACCTTTGATATTGAGCCCCATATGCTGGTAAGATTCCAACACCTGCTCATACTCATTTTTGCGCAGCAGCCCGTGATCGACAAAAATGCAATGCAGATTTTTACCGATGGCCTGGTGCAGCAATACAGCAGCTACGGTAGAATCCACGCCGCCCGACAGGGCCATGATGACATGGTCATTACCCAGTTTTTCCTTCAGCGCCGCGACTGTCGTCTCGACAAATGCATCGGCCGTCCACGACGGTGTACAACCGCAAATATCGATGACAAAATTCTTCAGCAACGTCGTGCCGTCTGTACTATGAGTCACCTCAGGATGGAATTGTATGCCGTAAGTCTGGCTGCCTTTGATGTGGTAAGCGGCTACCTTCACCTTATCCGTACTGGCAATCACCTCGAACTCCTCGGGGATAGCCGAAATGGTGTCGCCATGGGACATCCACACCTGCGAATCTATCGGGATATCCGCCAGCAACGGATTGCCGTGATCCACGAAATGAAGATTCGCACGCCCATATTCACGGATGGTGGATGCGATGACTTCACCGCCAGAATGCTGGGCGATATACTGTGCACCATAGCAAACGCCCAATACCGGAAAGCGGGCCTGCAATGCGCGGAAATCAACTTGCGGTGCGTCATCCTGACGCACCGAATAGGGACTTCCGGAAAGAATAACGCCTTTTACGGTTTCGTCGAAATCAGGCAGATGGTTATACGGATGAATCTCACAATACACATTCAGCTCCCGTACCCGGCGTGCGATCAATTGGGTATATTGGGAGCCGAAATCAAGGATAATGATCTTTTCTGGCATGGGCCAAAGGTACGGATTAGCACTGAGATTTGCGGTATCCCGCTTCGATTTGGTAAAATCTTTATCAACGTCAATCCATGACTGCCCGAACTTTAAAGTGAAATGTGCCTGTTACATATTTCCCTTTCTCCGTGCCTGCAGATTTAATCAACGTTATTTTCAGTACCTGCCGCATTGTCGTCAAATGCCGAACAATCGAATCGTTTAAATAAAAAACCCTTGTCCTACATAAGCGTGAGACAAGGGCTGTTATGCGGGTTGGGCGAAAAGCTACAGCTTGCTGTTTACATCCAACGCATTCAATTCTTCAAAGGCCTGCGTAAGGCGTTTCACGAAGCTCTCTTCTCCCTTACGCAACCATACGCGGGGGTCATAGTATTTTTTGTTGGGGGAATCCGGTCCTTCCGGATTGCCAATCTGGTCTTGCAGGTAGCCTTCTTTGGATTGGTAATACCCCCGTATACCGTCCCAGAAAGCCCATTGCATATCGGTATCGATGTTCATCTTGATGGCACCGTATGAAATGGCCTCGGTAATTTCTTCGGGCGCAGAGCCTGAACCGCCGTGGAAAACAAAGTTGACCGGCTTTTCGGCCGACAGGCCAAACTTATTGCGGATATATTCCTGTGAATTGTGCAGGATGACAGGCTGCAATTTCACGTTACCGGGTTTGTATACGCCGTGTACGTTGCCAAACGCTGCGGCGACCGTAAACTTATCACTTACTTTGCTCAGTTCTTCGTATGCATACGCAACTTCCTCTGGTTGTGTGTACAGCTTTGAACTATCAACATCTGTGTTGTCCACGCCGTCTTCCTCGCCTCCTGTTACACCGAGTTCGATTTCTACGGTCATACCAAGAGGCTTCATCCGCTCCAGGTATTTCTTCGATAGCTCGATATTCTCCTCAATAGGCTCCTCAGACAAGTCGAGCATGTGTGACGAAAATAACGGTTTGCCATATTGCTTGAAAAAGCGCTCACCGTGGTCAAGCAAGCCATCGATCCAGGGAAGCAGTTTTTTTGCCGCATGATCTGTATGAAGAATAACGGCCACACCATAATGCTCGGCCAGTAAGTGGACGTGCTGTGCCGCCGAAACCGCGCCCAGTATGCAAGCGTTCAATCCGTCATTGTTTAAGGTTTTTCCGGCAAAAAATTGGGCACCGCCATTGGACAATTGGATTATTACCGGAGAATTGACCGCTTTGGCGGTTTCCATCACGGCATTGATAGAATTGGTACCGATTACGTTGACAGCTGGCAACGCAAACTGATGAGCCTTAGCTACCTCAAAAAGTTCTTGTACGGCATCACCGGTGACAACTCCTTTAAAATCTTTCAAACTCATGGTATTATTTTATTTTTTTATGGCTTCGAAAGTAGGGATAATTTTTTTAAATACGTAATTCCGTTGTCTTTCTGTGCGGCTTTCGCTCAATAACGCAGGGCTATCCCGCCATAAAAATTCCGTGTTGGGGCAGCGTTGAAAAAGCGGCCGCCGAACGCATTGATATCATTGCCAAGGCTATATTTTTGGTTCAGTAAGTTATCGCCGCCAACAAACACCTGGAATCTCAATTTCCGGTTCAGTGCGGTGTCCCAGCTTACTTTAGCCTGCAAGAGGTGATACGCGTCTGCAAATACGGTATTGGCGTCATTCAACGGGATGGATGCCGTGTAATTATGCATGATATAGCCGCTGATTCCCAATGGAAACTGCGCCAATATGCTGCTGACCACCGTACTGGCTGGTACGCCTGTGAGTTTGTTGCCAGTAAAATTGTCGTCTCCCACCCGGTAGTCGCCAAAACGGAACCTGCTCAATGTAAGGTTGGTTCCCACCTGTAAGCCGCGCAAGCCGCCCTGATAGCGGGGTTCCACAGCCCATAGTACAGCCGAAAGTTCGGCGCCCCGTTGATCGACCTCGCCGGCATTGTCGAAAAACTCCGCACCTGTCTCCCGCAACTGACGGATAATTGCATCATCCATGCGGTAATAAAATAGTGAGCCATCCACAAAAGCCCGGCGATTGCTGGTCTGCCAACGGAAACCGACCTCATAGTTCCAGCCGGTTTCCGCCCGTAATGCCGTATTGATGATGTTATCCGATGGCCGTATTTCAGCAATTGTGGGCGGCGAATACCCACGCGAAACAGACAGCCGACTGGCCAACCGCGGCGTGATCAGATAGGATAGCGCCACCCGTGGCATCCATGCCGCGTCAAATTGCCGATCATTGAATGAAGATTCATTTCCTGGAAAAATAGATTGATACCGATAGCGGTAATCATTAAGGCTGAGCGCGGCTTCCATCGTCAGTCGGCTGCGTACGTCGGCGCTAAGGCGCACGAAGTAAAAGTGCTGTTGGCTCTTCAAGGCATCGATGGCCTGTTCATCGCCGCGCATGCCACCATGGTTATCGTAGTTGGCGATATCTGTACCGCCATGCTGCCATTCGAGCCCAGCATTGAATCGCCAGGAAAAGGTCTCCGGATCGCCATCAGCATAATCGATATAAGTCCGTAGCCCGATGTTGTATTCATCCCGGATTTCATAATTGGTGATAAACGGGTTGCTAAAATCGGTATGCGTACCGAAAATGCTGGCCACATGCCTGAGCTTCGCGCTGATTTGTGCCTCATGCACGATTCCGCCTACCAACGTTTTATTGACAATGCCGGCCTGTTGTTCCAATGCGCCGGGTATTGCCGGCGTGGCCGGACGGGCCAGCCTCGGATCTTCATGGTATTGCGCCTCCGTCAATCCCCCCGGGGTGCGGTATCGCAAGTCAGAATACAAGGCAATCAAACGCAATTCATTGGCCGGCGTATAGTTCCATCGTTGTACGGTCTGAAAGGCAGCCCGTTTCATCGACGAATTTTGGCGGTACCCGTCTGCACGCTGGTAGGCCTGGCTGAACCCAAACCGGTACGTCGATGATGGGCGGAGCTCGGTTGTCAGTTGTTCTTGAAACAGCCCGAACGAACCTCCGTTGATACGCAGCGAGGCCCGATCGCCAGCTTCATTGGACATGCCCACTGGCCTGATGAGTACGACACCGCCCGAATTGGCACCAAAAAGGCTTCCATCGGGCCCTTTCAAAACCGCTATACGATCCACACCGTCCGCATCCAACAGGTTTAAATAGGTATTCCCCCCCGCGTCGGTAAGCGGTATTTCATCCAGGTACACTTTCACATTCCGCACACCGAACGGCGATCGCAATAAGCTGCCCCGAAGCGAAAGCCGGTAACTGCCCGGTGAACGTTCCTCCATCCGGACGCCCGGCACCATATTGAAAGCCGGCAGCAAGGTGTGGCCGCTCTGTTGTTCAAGTGTACTGCGGCTGACGACCCCCGCCGAAGCGGTAAGCCGCAACAACGGCTGCTCAACAAAATATGCCCGTACCGTTACTTCCTCAAGGTGGGTTGTGGTGTCTTGGGCTGACCAGGCGAAAACTGGCAACGAAAACGCAATGAAAACAAAGGTGATGGCACGTATCATCATGGGTATCCAAAGTTTGGACGAAGTTAATCATTATGCACACATCATGTACGTGTGCTGCCGTTTGTAACATGAATTAAACTTTATTTCGCGAAAATGGTCTAATCAATAAGCACACATCGGAATGGAGGGAAAGATAATCATGAGAACAATCCTTGCTTTTATCTTAATCGGCAGTACAATTGCCGCGTTCGCACAGCGGACAGAAGATACTACACGTCAAAATAAGACCATACATATATCGAAGCTGGAGATCGGCAAGAAGAAAAAAGAGGTGTTTACAGGAAGGGATTCGTCGTTGATTGTGCGTATCGACACGTTGATCATGAACGATCGCAGTCAGTTGGTGTTTTACGGCAAAAAGGACGTAGCGCTTCACGTAGCGCACGCGGAGATAGGCAAACGCGCCTACATATTCGGCACCGATGGCAAAAACAACGGCACCGATTTTGACATCGATATGCGGCTGGAAAAACTGGGTGCATTGTATGTTTTAGCCGGAGGCCATGACGCCAATAACAATGGGTCGCGCACGTTTCCAAACGGGAATGGCGGCCATGTAAATTTCACCTACGACAGCACGGGCATCGTGCCGCAGACAGGCGATAAAAAAGCGTCCCACTACCTGCAAATTGATACCCGTGCGGGTGGATATCGTGTTAATCCGCAGAATGACCTCAACAACATCTATAGCCTGATTAATCTGGGCGTGCGGGGAAGGCCGCTGGGCAACCTGGCACAGGGTACGGTATATTCGGGCTCTCCCGGACGAGACGGCAAAAGTACCGTGAAGGCAAGGGAGTAACGGTAGCTTATCGCTTACCGCTTAGCGCCTTTACTGCTCCTCCGATTTCGGGATACGTAAAGCGGAACCCCGCATTGCGGATTTTTTCGACCGACAGCCGGGCACTGCTGAGCAACATCTCGCTCATTTGGCCTAAAACTGCTTTCAGGATGCCGCGGGGAATGTTAGGTAGCCACAGCGGTCTCCCCTGTTGCTTCGCGATGAGGCGAATAAACGCCGAGAACGTAGCGGGTTCAGGCGCTGCCATGTTATAAACGCCCTGTATCCCCGGATGTTCGAGGGCGAAAATATACATCGCCACGGCGTCATCAATGTGTATCCATGGCATCCATTGTTTACCCGTGCCGGGCACCGCTCCCAAACCCGCGTTTACAAAACCGACGAGTTTGCGGTATATGCCGCCATCGTATGACAATACAACCCCGCTTCTTAATGAAACCGCCCGTATTCCCTGGTGGCGCCCTTTGCTCACCGCCCGCTCCCATTCCAAACACGTCTGTCCGAGGACATCGTTAGCGGGGGCAATATCCTCGCTTATCCATCTATCCCCCATGTCGCCATAATAACCTGAAGCAGATGCGGATACAACGGTCCTGATCTCGTGCCCGATTTGCTTTTTCAGCAAGTCATACAGCAACACGATACTGTGTGTCCGGCTTTCCAGGATTGCCCGTTTCCGTTTGTTGCTCCAGGGTTGCGCGATGTTCTCACCGGCCAGGTGGATGATAGCTTGCGCTCCATCGACGCAGCGCGCGTCCACTTCGCCCGCCGAGATATCCCATTCGTAAACCCGCACATCCGGCAAACCGGAAGGCTGCTTCTGCCTACTTAGTACATTGACCGCATAACCACGGCGGACCAATGCTGCTACCAGCGCCCGGCCCACCAAACCACTTGCTCCAGTGACCAACACACGTTTTTCCATAATCAAGCCAGTTAAAGTGCAAACAAAGCCTATGGCAAGCCCAGCGCATAGCGGAGCGATGCACTGAACGGTGCCAACTTCACCGGATAGAGCCGGTTCAGACCGTTATTCAATGCCACTAAATCCCTCCCCATATAAACGATAAATGCGGCCGTAACGTCTTGTTCAAACTTATAGATATGCCGCCCCAAAAAAACCGACATGGGCACGCCCAATCTCGGCAATGCCCACACTTTCTTTTTTAACTTGGCTACGTCTAAGTAACGTTCAAAAGCGTCTTTGTAGGTCATGACTTCCGGCCCTCCCACATCAAAGGTCTGCCCATAGGCATCGGGGTCGAGCAGCATCTTATTGAAATAGGCACATACATCCAATAAATGAATGGGCTGGCAACGGCTCGTGGCAAATTCTTTGGGAAGAACCACCAGTTTTTGCTTCGCCAGATTCGACATGATATTCATCAATGCAGAACCTTTACCTATAATATTACTGATCCGTACCACGGTGTAGTCCAATCCGCTTTTGCTGATATACGACTTAATCTTGCTGACGCTCTCGTCGGCAAGCTTGGTCACATAAATCAAATGCCGGCAGGTCGTAAGCTTTAGCGCGCTGACGTATTTCTGCAACGCAATTAACTCCATTTCCAGCCGGATGTCAATTTCGTTTACCGGCGATTGGTTAAAATACAACGCCACTTGGGTTTCTTTATCCAACCCTGCGGGCAGTGTACCCCGGAATAAATCGCCTTCAATCAAATTGATGCCATACCGCTCAGGTACGTGCTTATAAAAAAACTTCTTACTCCTAATCAGGCACGTCACCTGATGTTCCTCTTCGGCAAGGCATACGGCTATATTTCTCGCTAAATAATTATTAAGGCCGGTTATCAGGACTTTCATACGCTATTTATACCACTTAGGCGGGTTGGCTATTTTTATAGCAACTACAATTGAAACCAGTTTATGTTTCCGGTTGTGGATAATTTTGTGCAAATTTAACATTTCTCCTTGTTTATAAAACGAATTGTGGTTTTATTGTCAATATTCCGTTGCTGGCCGTATAGATTATGGCGATAATAAACAATAAAGCCTATATTTGTAGAATTTAATCTCCTTTGAAGCATGGACAACAGGACAATTTTGGTTTGGTTCAGAAATGATTTACGCATTCATGATAATGAAATTCTACTCCGCGCAATCGAACGTAGCCAACGCATTGTACCTGTTTATTGTTTTGATCCGCGTTACTTTACTTCTACCAAATACGGTACCAAAAAAACCGGCGTGTTGCGCGCCGCATTTTTACGTGAAAATGTCCTGGCCTTACAGCAAATGCTTCAGCAGTTAGGGGGCGATCTGATTATCGCCCATGGCTATCCCGAAGTGGTGCTGCCTCAAATTGCCGAGAAATACCAAGTCGATGAAGTTTATCACCATCGGGAGGTGGCTTACGAGGAAACGCACATCTCCGCCCTGGTGGAGGAAGCATTGTGGAAAATGCAGATCAATCTACGTCATTTTATCGGCCACACATTATACCATAAAGAAGACTTACCTTTTCCGATTAAAGACATTCCGGATGCTTTTGCGGTTTTCAAAAAAAAGACCGAACGGGAAAGCGCCATCAGGCCTCAACTGGGTAATCCCGATGCGGTACGCGTGCCTGAAGGGCTGGACACCGGCCGCCTCCCGGACCTGACGGAGCTCGGTTTTGATGAAGAAGAGATTCGACAGGCCTCCCAGCTAACGTTTAAGGGAGGTGAGTCCGTTGCATTGAAGCAAATGCATACCTATTTATATGATCAGCCGGCGCAGCCCGACTTTTCGCGCTTATCGCCCTACATTGCTGTCGGCGCATTATCACCTAATACCTTGTACCATGCAGCGAAAGAAGCGGAACACGCAATGGCGAAAAAACGGGTTGAACAAATTATACTTCGGTTATTGTGGCGCGACTATTACCGGTTTATGTTCAAGAAACACGGCAACCGCTTTTTTCAGATCGACGGCCTGACCGGCCATTCGCCGGAAATGCTTGAAGATGACGGGGCTTCTTTTGAGCAATGGAAAGCTGGAAACACGGGGAATCCTGCTGTGGATAAGGGTATACGCCAATTGAATGATACAGGACATATTCCCTATAATTATCGGATTATCGTCGCAGCCTATCTCATCCAGGAGCTGAAAGTCAATTGGCTTAAAGGCGCGGCCTGGTTTGAGGAAAAGCTCCTTGATTACGGGCCGTCCAATAACTATGGCAACTGGGCGCACCTCGCCGGGGTCGGAAGCAGCATGAAAGACAACAAGCCGATAGACGTTAAAAAGTTGACCGCGCAACTTCATCCGAAGGAGGCATTCGCTTTTGAATGATAAATCTCCAAGTCAAATCGTAAAAATCCTATTATTACTAAAATTTGGCTATAAAATTGTGGGATATTGCTATGGTAAACAATTTAATAATTATAACTTTGACGCATTATTGCATTAAACAACTAAATGGACAAGCTTTCTTATCTTAGTAACGCAGATTCGGCCTATATCGACTCGTTATACAGAGCATATAAAGAAGATCCCAATTCGATTGATTTTGGCTGGCAAAAATTCTTCGAAGGTTTTGATTTCGGCCAAAACGGTACCGCCTCAACCACCGACACCACGCCTGATCATGTGCTGAAGGAAATCAATGTGCTGAACATGATTAACGGCTACAGGGACCGCGGTCACTTATTTACCGAAACCAATCCGGTACGTCAACGCAGAAAATATTACCCGGGCAAAGAATTGGAAACATTCGGCTTAAGTGAAGCCGATATGGATACCGTATTTAACGCGGGTGTGGAAGTAGGGCTGGGCCCAGCTAAATTGCGTGATATACGCCAGCTGATTGAAGACACATACTGCCGCTCCATCGGTGCGGAGTTTAAATATATCCGCAGTCCGGAAAAAATAAAGTGGTTGCAGGACCGTATGGAAGGTGAGCGCAATACCCCCAATTTTCCGATCGAGAAGAAAAAAAGGATATTGAAAAAGCTCAACGAGGCCGTAGTATTTGAAAGTTTCCTCGGCACCAAGTTCCTCGGCCAAAAGCGTTTCTCGCTGGAAGGCGCCGAAAGCTTGATCCCAGCCCTGGATTCGGTCATCGAGAAAGGCGCAGAGCTCGGTATCCGGGAGTTCGTGATTGGTATGGCACACCGTGGCCGCCTCAACGTGTTGACCAATATCCTGGGTAAATCATATGAAAGTGTCTTTTCTGAATTTGAAGGCAAAACGTATGCTGAAGAGGCAGAACAGGATTTTGGCGGGGATGTCAAATATCACCTGGGATACTCGACAGACATCACCACGGATAATGGTTCCAGCGTTCATTTGAGCTTGGTACCTAACCCGTCTCACCTGGAAACGGTGGATCCGGTTGTCGAAGGCATTGTGCGCTCAAAGATTGACATGAAATATGAAGGGGATGCTACGCGTATCGCGCCGATACTCATTCATGGCGATGCGGCGATAGCGGGGCAAGGTATAGTGTACGAAGTTATCCAGATGTCAAAACTAGAAGGCTTCCGCACAGGGGGCACCATCCATATTGTCGTCAATAACCAAGTAGGCTTCACCACAAATTTCAAGGATGGACGCTCGTCGACTTATTGCACGGACATTGCCAAGGTAACGTTATCTCCGGTATTTCATGTCAACGGGGACGATGTCGAAGCACTGGTCTATGCGATAAATATGGCCGTCGAATACCGCCAGAAGTATCATACCGATGTGTTCATCGACTTGCTGTGCTACCGAAGGTATGGACATAATGAGGCCGATGAGCCGAAATTTACGCAGCCACTGCTTTATAAGGCTATTGAAAAACATCCCAGCCCGCGTGAGATCTACAACAAAAAGCTGCTTGAGCAAGGGAGCGTAGATGCCAACTTGGCCAAGGAAATGGAAAAGGATTTCCGGAAACTCCTACAAGCACGTCTGGACGAGTCAAAAGAAGAAGAAAATCTGACACAAGACAACCCGATGTATTCGGGCGCGTGGAAAGGGCTCCGTAAAGCAAAATATGAAGATATTTTTGTACCTGCCCAAACCGGGGTTGACGAAAAGGCATTCCTGAGCCTTGCGAAAGCCATCAGTACGCTGCCAAAAGACAAAAAGTTTTTCCGTAAAATATCGCGCCTCTTTGAAGAACGGCTCAAAATGGTTGAAAACAAAACCTTCGATTGGGCAATGGGTGAGCTGATGGCCTATGCCACACTACTCAACGAAGGGGCACGCGTACGGGTTAGCGGGCAAGACGTGGAACGTGGTACATTCTCCCATCGCCACGCGGTGCTGACGCTGGAAGACTCCGAGGAAGAATATATCCCGTTGCAGCAAATTACCGGCGGTGAGCGGTTCAATATCTACAACTCGCACCTGTCGGAATATGGCGTACTGGGATTCGAATATGGCTATGCACTGGCCAATCCGCAATCACTGACCATTTGGGAAGCACAGTTTGGGGATTTCTACAATGGGGCACAGATCATCGTGGACCAATACATCTCCAGCGCTGAAACCAAATGGCGGCGCTCCAACGGCTTGGTAATGCTCCTGCCGCATGGGCTGGAAGGGCAAGGCCCGGAGCACTCTTCGGCTCGCATCGAGCGGTTTTTGGAGCTTTGTGCCGAAAACAACATGCAAATCGTGAACTGTACCACACCGGCAAATTTTTTCCATGTCCTACGCAGACAACTTAAGCGCGACTTCCGGAAACCGCTCGTTGCCTTCACCCCCAAAAGCCTGCTTCGCCATCCAAAGGTCGTAAGCAACATCGCGGAGTTCACGACGAAATCCCAGTTCCAAGAGGTGATTGATGATAGTTTCGTAAAATCTGCAGATGTAAAACGGGTGCTTTTCTGCTCCGGCAAGATCTACTATGATTTGCTTGAAAAACAGCAGGCAGATAGCCGCAAGGACGTAGCAATCGTTCGGGTAGAGCAACTTTACCCCACGCCGATGGATAAACTGCGTGCAGTACGGAATAAATACAAGAATGCCAAAGAGTTCCTCTGGGTACAGGAAGAACCGGAAAACATGGGCGCATGGCCTTATATTTGCCGCAAATTCAGGAATCGGAACATTTCGTTGGAGGTTATTTCCCGTAAGGAAAGCAGCAGCACGGCTACGGGATACGCCAAACAGCATATCACCCAGCAACTGGCCGTGGTAGGCAGGGCGTTTGAAGATAAGGCAGGACCGGAAGTGAAAGAGAAAGTGAAAACCAATGTCAAAGTTGCGTCTAAGGTAGATTGATCCAAGCACTTAACACAGTCAAACATATGAGCGTAGAAATAAAAGTACCGACCGTAGGCGAATCCATTTCAGAAGTGACCTTATCCCAATGGCTAAAGCAGGATGGCGACTACGTAGAAATGGATGAGAACATCGCCGAATTGGAATCGGACAAGGCCACATTTGAGCTGCCGGCAGAAAAGGCTGGTATTTTGAGAATAGTAGCCCAGGAAGGTGATACCCTGGAAATCGGCGCCTTGGTGGCCACGATTGAGGAAGGAGAAGCTTCCGCTGCCAGCGGCGACAAAAAAGCGGATACGCAGGAGCCGGCCAAAACGGCGGACAACAGTCCATCTGATAATGCACCGGCCGCGCAATCCGACGGTGAGGTGAGCTATGCCGCGGGAACGGCTTCCCCCGCTGCGGCAAAAATCCTCAGGGAAAAAGGTATCGACCCCGCCTCCATAACGGGTACGGGCAAAGATGGCCGTATAACCAAAGAAGATGCCGAGAAGGCTCAAGTGAAGTCGGAGGCTCCCAAAGCGAAACCGACGGAAGCCGGTAAGCCGGCAGCAGCCACCGAAACGCCTAAGGCTGCCAGCGGTGCGAGAAATGAGCGGCGCGAAAAAATGTCCTCGTTGCGTAAAACCATTGCCAAACGATTGGTGGCTGTAAAAAATGAAACCGCCATGCTCACCACCTTCAATGAGGTGAACATGAAGCCTATCATGGATTTACGGGCCAAATACAAGGAAGTATTCAAAGAAAAACATGGTGTTGGCCTCGGCTTTATGTCCTTCTTCACAAAGGCGGTATGCACCGCGTTGAAAGAATGGAGCGCCGTAAATGCACGCATTGAAGGCGACGAAATTGTATACAGCGATTTTGTCGATGTCTCCATCGCCGTATCGGCGCCCAAAGGACTTGTGGTACCTGTCATCCGGAATGCAGACACCTTGTCCCTTCATGAAATTGAAAAGGCTGTGGTGGAACTGGCTACCAAAGCACGCGACAACAAACTGTCTATCGAAGAGATGACCGGAGGTACCTTTACCATTACCAACGGTGGGGTATTTGGCTCCATGATGTCTACGCCCATCATTAACGCCCCTCAATCGGCCATCCTCGGCATGCACAATATTATCGAACGCCCCGTTGCCGAAAACGGGCAGGTCGTCATCCGGCCGATGATGTACATCGCCCTGTCGTATGACCACCGGATTATCGATGGCCGTGAGTCGGTCAGCTTTCTCGTGCGGGTCAAGCAGCTGCTTGAAGACCCGGCAAGGCTCTTGCTGGAGGTCTAACGGCCACCCGCAGACCGTACCGGTTCGGAAATCATCATTGCGCTATTGGAAAGAAGTTCCTTTAGCGCTTTTTTTTTGAGCTTACCCGAGTTGCGCGTTTCGCAGGTGCTTGAATGCCCATGCATGGCGGCGACGCTGATGACAATAAACATTTGTAAAAAAAAGCAAGTTTATCTATGTTTGGCAAAACTTTGCCCATATGGTGTTCGATTCCGAGTTTTTCGCCAAATTCCTGCGATTTGGTATCGTTGGTTTATCCGGTGTTGTAGTCGATTTTGGTGTTACATGGACCTGCAAAGAAAAACTACGCTTCCATAAGTACATTGCCAATTCACTTGGTTTCTGCGTGGCAACGGTAAGCAATTACCTCTTCAATAAATATTGGACATTTAAAGTGATAAGTAACCAAGGCATGTTCCTGGAGTTCTCTAAGTTTCTGGGATTCGCGCTGGTTGGGTTGTTAATCAACAACTTGGTGGTCATTATCTTACACGGAAAATCAAAACTCAATTTTTATCTTTCCAAACTTATCGCCATTGCCATCGTGTCGATATGGAATTTTTTAGGCAATTATATTTATACTTTTTCAGCTTAATTTAACGCCGGCCTATGTCCAAATCCGCGAATACCGTCATTTTCTATTTTCTGTTGGTGTGGCTGGCCATCAACCTCGTGCAATCTGCTTTTTCCGAACTGCACTACGACGAAGCGTATTACTGGGTTTATAGCCGCTTTCTGGATTGGGGGTATTATGATCATCCTCCGATGGTGGCCCTATTTATCAAGGTCGGAACGCTGCTGACGCAATCTCCTTTAGGAACCCGGGTGCTGAGCGTGATCTCCAACGTTATCGCCGTGCTCATGTTGTGGAAGATAGCGAAGAATTATGCTGACAATGCCAGGCTATTTGTGCTGCTGTACAGTAGCATGCTCATCCTGCACGTGTATAGTTTCATCACTACGCCGGATACTCCCCTGTTCTTCTTTACGGTGCTTTTCTATTATGTCTTGCGCCGTTATCTCTCGGATGATCGTCCTAAATATGCGGTCCTGTTGGCACTGGTTATCGCCTGCATGTTGTACAGCAAGTACCATGCGCTATTGATCATACTGTTCACCGTGCTTGGTCACTGGAAGCTGCTCAAGCGCCCAAGCTTTTGGCTTATCGCTGCGCTGGCCATCGTCTTTTTCCTGCCCCATATTCTGTGGCAGGTCAATAACGACTTCCCTTCCCTGTTTTATCACCTCCTTGACCGTACGTCGCAGGTTTATCGCTTCTCATTTATCAGCGACTTCATCCTGGGGCAACTGCTCATCGTTGGCCCGTTGACGGGCGTTTTTCTGTATTACTACGTCTATAAGCAAAAAACAACTGATACGTTTCTCCGCATCTTAAAATTCAATTGCTTTGGATTTCTGCTGTTCTTTTTGCTTAGTGCTTTCAATAGCCGCGTTCAGGCGCACTGGACGCTGTTGGCGTTTATCCCTTTCTTTATACTTGCGTATACTTACCTTGCCGGGATGCCTGCCTTACCGCCATGGTTCAGGCGACTGTCCTATGCCAACATCGCTTTGATCCTTTTGGTAAGGGTATTATTGATCGTTCCCGTGCCTGCATTATCAACGATAAAAGGGCTTAAGCAGTTTTGGGGGAAAGAGCAATTTGCTGAACAGTTGCACCGTATCGTAGGGGACGATCGCCTGATCATGGACAATGGGTTCCAGGATATTTCGTATTATAACTTCATGAATAATACCGTCAAGGGGTTGTCTTATAACACACGGCATTACCGGAAAACCCAGTATGATTATTGGCCAATCGAAGACAGTACCCGGAACCGGGGCGCCTATTTCGCGTCGTTTGGTCGTCTCAACGTTGACAAGCAAGATTCACTTGATACCGAGCGTGGACGTCTGTATTTCGCGTATATCGATTCCGTAAGGACATATCAAAAAGTGACTATCGCCGTGAAGGGCGTCAAGGAGCAGGCCGCTGCGGGCGAACGGCAGGCAGTAACCCTCGAAATATATAATCCATACGGTGATACCATCTCGTTTTCCAACGAACAGCAAAAATGGGCATGTTTCATTGAATACGGCTTTATTAAACATTTTTTCGAACACGTTGATTATAACGCCATCAACGGCGACTACCACCAGCTCCGTATCGCTCCCGGTGAATCGGCTTCCCTCGCCACGCATATTCGCATGCCGGACGTCCCTGGCGACTATGCCTTGGTTTTTTCAATAAGGACAGCACCGTTCGCCGGCTCAAGGAACAGTAAGAAAATACCGGTAACTATCACAACCACTAATTGAGTAATTATGGCTATTTGCTATCGTATATTTGTTACAAGCCTTCTCTTATTTGTGACCATCGCCGGCTCACATGCGCAGGATGTCGGGTGGAACACTTACTTCCATGGTTTTGCCGATAACCGGGAGTATGGCAAGTCGGATCAGTACTCGCAGTCGATTCTTGGCGTCCGGATAGCGCCTGAAATTTACTTATCGCTGGATAGCATCCACTTTTTGCACGGAGGGGTAAATTTTCTGCATGAATTCGGCAGCAAAGGAACCGTTGCAAAGCAGCTTGCGCCAACCATCTATTATAACTACAAGCAACAGGGCCACGACTTCTATATCGGGATGTTTCCCCGTAGGGACTTATTAAGCGGTTATCACCGTGCGATATTGAATGACACGCTGAATTACTACCGCCCAAACATTGAGGGCATGTTGTGGCGGTACCAAAAAAATGCCTTCCATCAACAACTGTGGATCGACTGGACGAGCCGGCAAACCGAAACCGCACGGGAGCAATTCATGGTCGGCCTTTCGGGCCGCCTAAACATGGGCCGCTTCTACCTATCACACAACGCCATGCTCTGGCATGACGCAGGCAGAAAAAATAACACAGATGAAAACGAGATGCCCGTACGGGACAACGGGGCAGCCATGGCCAAGGCGGGGATTGATTTATCCGGCTTGTCATCGCTCGATTCATTGGATATCAATGGTGGCATTCTGGTGGGTTATGACAGGCTACGCGGTATTTATGGGTGGCGCATCCCGAAGGGGTTTATCACTGACCTGTATGCAGAATACCGTAAAATATTCATCGCCAACACCTTCTACGTAGGCGACAAATTGGATGTAGCGTATGGCGATCGATTTTATACTGCAGATTTTTACGATCGGCTTGAATTGGGCTGGAAGCCGTTGCAGTACAAAGGCCTGGAAAGTAGATTTACGCTAAGCTTCCACTTTACACGTGGGGCAATCGACAATCAACAGCAGTTTACCTTGCAGTATAACCTCGGCCGGCTGTACACGAGGCAGCGCTGACTTCATCGCTCGGTGATGGGGATTTGCATATGAAAGGCAATTTCGCTAAGTTTGAAACAAACAAATGAGCACGCCTATTAGACATCGTTATTCCTCCGCCGTTCATGAATAGCCCACGACTTGACAGAAATACCGCACTCCAGCGGGCCGCGGCCCCTTCCCAATGGGACCTCGCCATCATCGGTGGTGGCGCAACGGGGCTGGGTATTGCGGTGGATGCCGCGACAAGGGGATACAGCACGATACTGCTGGAACAGCATGACTTTGCCAAAGGCACCTCCAGCAGAAGCACCAAATTGGTACATGGCGGTGTCCGTTACCTGGCCATGGGCGACATCAAACTGGTTTATCACGCACTGTATGAACGGGGCTTGATTTTCAAGAATGCCCCTCACCTCGCCCATATTCAATCGTTTATCATTCCTTGTTACTCATTTTTTGACAAATGGAAATATCTGATTGGGCTAAAAGTGTACGATTGGTTAGCCGGGCGCTACCGCATCGGCATATCAAAGTCGGTGTCAAAAAGGGAGACGGCGGATCAGATCCCCGGAATTAAGACTAACCGCCTGAAAGGCGGGGTCCGTTACTTTGACGGACAATTTGACGATGCCCGGCTGGCTATCAACCTTGCACAAACGGCTGCGCAACACGGGGGCGTCGTACTCAATTATTGTAAGGTCACCGAACTGCTTAAAGATGACCGGGGCAAGGTCGCAGGTGTAGGATTTACCGACGAAGAAACGGGCCGGCGATTTACACTCAATGCTAAGGTGGTAGTCAATGCCACGGGGGTTTTTGTCGATGATATCCTGCAACTGGACACCGACGAACACCGATCATTGGTAAGGCCCAGCCAAGGAACCCACATTGTCGTTGATCGTGCTTTCCTGGGCAGCAGCGAAGCCTTGATGATTCCAAAAACCAGTGACGGCCGGGTGCTTTTTGGCATTCCCTGGCATGATCATCTCTTACTCGGAACCACGGATACGCCAATCGCGACGCATAGCCTGGAACCCCGCCCCCTGGATACGGAAATAAACTTTATACTCGAAACAGCAGCGACGTATTTAGCTAATCCGCCGCAAAGAAAAGATGTCCTCAGTATTTTCGCTGGGTTGAGGCCTCTCGCCGCCCCTACCGGAACGAACGAATCGACCAAAGAAATCTCGCGCGACCACAAGTTGATGGTTAATCCATCGGGGCTGATTACCATCACGGGGGGCAAATGGACAACGTATCGCAAAATGGCCGAGGAAACGGTAGACAAAGCGATGGAAACAGGTGGATTAACACCGCGGGCTTGCCGCACGAAAACCGTCAAAATACATGGTCACCAGACACCAGTTCAAAAGGGGCATTGGGCGTATTATGGCAGCGACGCCTCCGGCATCCAAGCGTTGGTGGACAGTGAGCCGGCGTTGGCGGAAAAACTGCATGCCGGATTCGACCACATCGCCGCCCAAGCGGTGTGGGCTGTGCGGCATGAGATGGCAAGAACCCTGGAGGATGTGCTGGCGAGGCGACTCCGGATATTGTTTCTCGATGCTGCCAAGTCCTTGGAAATGGCCCCGAAAGTAGCCGGTATCATGGCCGCAGAGTTGGGAAAAGATACTGCATGGATAGCCGCCCAAATCGAACAGTATACAATGCTTGCGGCAAATTATTTGCCAGAACGTAAATAAACACTACCGTTAGGTGTTTACAACGAATGAAAATAACCAATATAATGAACCAGTATATTTTATCTTTAGACCAAGGTACGACCAGTTCACGCGCCATCATCTTCGACCGATCGGGCAAAATTGTTGCGTTGGCGCAAAAAGAATTTAACCAATATTACCCCCAATCGGGATGGGTAGAGCACAATCCGAAGGAAATCTGGTCGACGCAACTTTCCGTGGCGACCGAGGCGGTGGCGAACGCCGGGCTAAAAGCGTCGTCCATCGCAGCGATAGGCATCACGAACCAACGGGAGACAACCATTATATGGGACAGGCGTACCGGACAGGCCATCTATCCGGCGATTGTCTGGCAGGACAGGCGCACAGCGGCCTATTGCGACGAACTCAAGGAAAAAGGACTTGGCGATACCATCCGGCAAAAAACAGGGCTATTGATTGATGCGTATTTTTCTGCCAGTAAAATCCACTGGATATTGAAACATGTAGCAGGCGCATACGAAAAAGCCAAGAATGGTCAATTGGCTTTCGGTACCGTCGATGCCTGGCTGATCTGGAACCTTACGGGAGGCGAAAAGCACCTTACCGATGTAACCAATGCGTCGCGCACCATGTTATATAATATCCATACGTTGGAATGGGACGACGAGTTGCTGGAGCTCTTTGACATACCGAGGAGCCTACTGCCGGAGGTGAGAAGCTCTTCGGAAATTTACGGCGAAACAGCCGCCAGCATGCTGGCTACGAGGATTCCCATCGCCGGTATTGCCGGCGATCAACATGCCGCGCTTTTCGGGCAATTGTGCACCAAAACAGGCATGGTGAAAAATACGTACGGTACCGGATGTTTCATGCTGATGAATATCGGCGACAAGCCCATCCTCTCGGCAAACAACCTGGTTACTACCATTGCTTGGAAATTGGGTGACAAGGTGAGTTACGCACTTGAAGGCAGCATTTTTATCGGTGGTGCCATCGTGCAGTGGCTCCGGGATGGGCTGGGCATCATCCGCAATTCGGCCGATGTGGAAACCCTTGCCAAGAGCGTGAGCGATACCGATGGCGTATACCTCGTACCGGCATTTGCCGGGCTGGGCGCTCCCCATTGGGATCCCTATGCCCGGGGAACCATCGTCGGGCTTACCCGGGGCAGCACGGCAGCGCATATCGCACGGGCAGCCTTGGAGGGCATCGCATTCCAGACGGTCGACATCCTTCGCGCCATGGAGGCTGATGCGGGCGTCGGCATCAAGGAGTTGCGCGTAGACGGCGGGGCCACCGCGAATAACCTACTGCTGCAGCTCCAGGCAGACATATTGCAGGCACTGGTAGTAAGACCGCAAATCACGGAAACCACCGCCATCGGCGCTGCATACCTGGCGGGACTGGCAGTAGGCTTCTGGCAAAGTGTGGATGATATCCAAAGCCAATGGCAAATTAACCAGACATTCGCGCCCGATGCGAGTTATGATGCCGCATCGGCCATCAGCAGGTGGCATCGAGCTGTCGAAACAGCAAAAACGTTTAAATAACCGGTAGCTGGTAATCACGGATCACCGGCTATCGACCGCTGACCATCGAACATCAAAAAAACAATTATGACCCCATTTATTGCAGAAGTTATTGGTACCGGTATCCTTATCTTATTGGGTGGCGGCGTGGTCGCCAACGTCGTGCTTAATGGCACGAAGGGCCACAATAGTGGCTGGATAGTCATCACCACGGCATGGGCATTGGCTGTGTTTGCCGGGGTGGTCATCGCGGCCCCCTACAGCGGTGCGCACCTCAACCCGGCAGTCACCTTAGCCATGTTCATCGCCGGCAATATCGATGCTGCCAGCTCCGTGCTTTACGTTGCTGGTCAATTCATCGGTGCCATGGCGGGAGCCTTTATCGTCTGGCTGGTGTATCAAGATCACTTTCGCATCACGGAAAACCCCGGAGCCAAGCAGGCCGTATTCTGCACAGCACCGGCTATCCGCAACCTTCCCGTAAATTTAATCGGTGAGGCCGTCGGTACTTTTGTGCTAATCCTTACCATCTTCTACTTCACCGATGCCGAACTTACGGACGAACGGGCAATACCGATTGGCCTGGGTTCGCTCGGAGCGCTTCCGGTTGCCTTTCTGGTATGGGTCATCGGCCTATCATTGGGCGGTACCACGGGCTATGCCATCAATCCAGCGCGCGACTTGGGACCGCGCATCGTGCATGCCTTGCTGCCCATCAAGAACAAGGCACGATTCGACGCTTCTTATGCGTGGGTACCCGTCATTGGGCCGCTTATCGGCGCAACACTAGCCACGGCGATTTTCTTGTGGCTGGGCACTGCGTAGATCGATAATGCCACCGCATAAGCCAAAATAATACCGTATTGTAAAGCCTAAGTAACTAATTATAAAAGAAAAGTTAATAAAAACATAACATATAGGCGCGGTGCCTTTAGCTAATTTTGGCCTTGTAAAAGTGACATAAGTTATGGCACACTCAAGACCAGACTGTACAGACGAGATGCTGCTCAAAGCAATTTGCAATAACGATGTTCGGGCGTTTGAAGCGCTTTTTGAACGTTATGCTGAACGCCTGTATAACTTTGCGCTCCGGTATGTCCAGGATCCGGCCATTGCCGAAGAACTAATGATGGATGTAATGCATTGGGTATGGATGCGTCGCGAACGTCTGGACAACATCAAGCAGGCCGCCTCTTACCTATCCAAAGCCATACGCAACAAAGTATTCGATCACTTACGCAAAACCACTATCGATACTTTACCACTGGATGCGCTTCCCGAACGGGGAAATCAACTCGTTGACCCTACACCGACCAACCATTCCCTTGACTTAGCCGAATTGCGGGAAAGCTATGAACGGACGCTCCAATCTCTGCCGGCACAGTGCAAAAAGGTCTTCGAACTGAGCCGCGAAAATGAACTGTCGCATGCCGAAATTTCTTCCATCTTAAACATTTCCGTCAAAACCGTGGAAGGACATATTACCAACGCCCTCAAAATAATGCGAAGAAACCTCCCCTCTTCCACCGGCGTAGCTTGCTCCCTATTCCTCCTGTTGTTGCCATAGATTCGCCTTTGTTGTGATATAGCGCTTCAGCTACACATTTTTCGATGATAACACGCTGAGCCCTGACCTGCATGCACGAACCGATCATTTGGATTATATTATTTTTCTAAAAACCAGCCTTTTACAAAAAAACATATCATTAATCAGAAAAAGAGCAAGGGTACTATCCATTTTTTTCGCCTTAACCAATAGAGACGCCAAATGAATACGTCAGAAGTCAATAGGGAACTGATAAAAAAATACCTGACCGGACAAGCCAGCAAACAGGAAATAGCGGCTGTCCGTCGCTGCCTCCAGCAACCAGAAAGCAGGCAGTTGTTTGATAGCGTTTGGCAAGAATTGCACGGTGAGATGGAAACACCTGCAGCAGACACAATCAGCAACCCCAATCGCATGGAAGCCTGGAAAGCCACTATCCGCCAACGGATTGTACAGGAGAAGGCACACCAGGCGGAAAAAAAGGAACGTCGTATCGTGTTTTTCCGTTATGCCGCCGTGTCTATCATAATATTGGGCACCATTTTCTGGGGTCTGTTGCATATAAACAACGGCCAGGATCATGACAGTAAATGGATAACGCGTAATAATCCCCCAGGCCAGCGTGCGCAGATCCGCTTAGCGGATAGCAGCATAGTCTACCTCGGTGCCGGCAGCAGCCTAAGTTATCCCAAACGCTTCCAGGGCAAGAAGCGGGAAATACGGCTCGAAGGTGAAGCCTTCTTCGAAATAGCAAAAGACAAACACAAGCCATTCCTGGTGCACAGTGGCGATATAGTCACCCAAGTGCTGGGCACCTCATTCAAGATAGACGCGTTTATGAATTCACCGGTCGTGGTCGCCGTCAGCTCGGGGAAGGTCCGGGTCGGGGAAATGGCCGGCAAATCGATGGAGGCGATCGCCGATCTCACTGCCGGACAACAGCTCACTTGGAACAAGGATGCAGGCGGTGCCGTGACCGTCATGGCGAATCCAGAGGCCATCTTGGCTTGGAAAGCCGGTAAACTGATGTTCGACGACCACCCCCTCAGCGAAATCGCCAATATCCTGGAACGAACTTACGATATCGATATCACTATACAGAACAATGCACTAGTCAATAAGCGTATCCGTATCACGCTCGAGAAAAGCTTCCCCCTGAAAACGGCGCTAGACGTTCTCTCAGCATCAGGAGGGTTCCGTTACGTTTTGGATAACAGAACTGTTAGGATTTATTAATTCGGGTCTTCATCAAAAGTGGATATGAAAACATAGAAAAAGCTTACAGAAATAAAAAGGGGCCACCTGAAGCAGGCAGCCCTTGAAATACGAAAATGTGTCGAAGCCTGTGGTTGGTCGCCGGATGGCCTCGACGGTAAGGAAACGTGTATGTGGCAAACCACATACAATTTGCCATTTCCATTAAAAATCAAGGACAAAGTTATGCAAATGCAATCATATACTATCCCCATAAACCAAATTTATCACCTTAAAGCAGCCAGAATGGTTTTATTCTTGCTGTTCACGCTGCTGGCTATATGCCATGCCAATGTATCGGCAGGACAGCCTACCGATAAGAAAATCTCGTTGACACTTGAGCAGACAACGCTCAAAGAGAGCCTTTTGCAGGTAGAGAAACTCAGCGGTATCCCGTTTACCTATTCTACAGAAGCACTGGCTGCACAGGAAAAAAAAATCACCTTAACGGCTCAAGAACTCACCGTAAAGCACGCCCTCGACCAGATTCTCGCCGGAACAGGGCTTCGTCACCGAGTAATTTCGGGTTACGTCGTCATTGACCCAATACCTCAACAATCTCCCGTAAGAGGCACCGTTAAAGACGCATCAGGCAATCCGATTTCGGGAGCAACGGTGCAGGTCAAAGATCATTCCCTTTCCCGCACGTCCACCAATCAACGTGGCGGGTTTACTATTGATGCAAATAGCGACGATGTGTTGTTAATCACCAGTATCGGCTTTGATCCCTTGGAAGTGCCGATCAACAACCGCAGGACATTGGACGTCGTAATGCAAGAAGCTGTCGCAGACCTCGAGGAAGTCGTGGTGACGGCACTTGGCATTGAACGGGAGCGCAGATCACTGGGGTACTCTGTCACCGAACTGTCCGGGGAAGATCTAACCGAAGCCTTATCAAATAACTGGACAGAGGCATTGTCGGGTAAGGTTGCTGGGCTAAACATGCTAAAATCAGGTGCCGGTCCGGCCGGATCCAACCAAATTATCCTACGCGGAGAAACTTCGTTAAGCGGCGATAATGCGGCACTGATCGTTGTAGACGGTGTCGTTATCAGTGGCAGCAGTGGCCAACTTACCGGAACAGGCTCCAATCCCTACCTAAACCAGGAATCACCCGTGGATTTCGGTTCAAGCTTAGCGGATTTAAACCCTGAAGATATCGAAAGCGTATCCGTATTAAAAGGCCCTGGAGCTGCGGCCCTCTACGGTGCTCGCGGTGCAAATGGCGCGATTATCATTACGACCAAGCAAGGTAAGCGGGAGCAACAAGGCGTTGGCATCACCTTCAACTCCAACCTTTCTTTGGCCACTATTAACCGTTGGCCGGATTACCAGCATGAATATGGGCAGGGATTAACAGCCAATAATTTTTATTATTCCTATGGCGCGACCGAAGATGGACCAACTACACTAAGCACGAGTTCGGCTTGGGGACCTAAATTCGACGGGCAACTGTTTTATCAATACAGCCCCGATAATTATCGCCAGCCTGCTACTGAACGAACTCCTTGGGTCGCCTACCCCAATAACCGGAAAGATTTCTTTGAAACAGCATATACGTATACAAATAGCTTAACCCTACAAGGCGGGAATGACCGGACAACGGCCAGGCTATCGTTTACCAATGCCACCAACTCCTGGATTGTACCTAACACGGGCTACGCCCGCAATACAGTTGCGTTGCAAGTCAATCAGAAATTGACAGACAAGCTGACAGTTTCTTCACGGGTAAACTATAACAACCGGCATAGTGACAACCTGCCCACCACGGGTTATAACAACCAGACCATCATGTATTTCATACGCGGCCTGGTGCCCAATTTCGATATCAACTGGTTCAAAGACTACTGGATTCAGGGACGAGAGGGCATCGAACAACGCCGCCCGTTCAGCCTTCAATTGGATAATCCCTACCTCCAGGCCTATGAAATGCTGAACAAAAGCAATAGGAATGGCATAATCGGCAATGTACAGGCAAGCTACGATTTCACCAGCGAACTGAGCTTGATAGTGCGTACCACGATGGACTTCCAGTACGAATCCCGCTCGCAGCAGCGGCCTTGGAGCACCCAAAAGTATGCCAATGGTATGTATCGCGAACAGGACATTTATAGTCAGGAAACCAATGCGGATTTCCTTCTACGATACAATAATGGACGGAACGATCGGTTTTCCTATAGCCTCTCCTTTGGCGGCGCGTTAATGAATAATAAGTACATCCGTGATGAATATCGTGCAGAGAACCTTGCACGGCCGAACATCTATACATTGGCAAATAGCCGTGACCTGCTCATCTCCATGCCGTATCGGCGGGAATATGCCGTAAATAGCCTATATGGAATGGCAACAGTTGGCTACAAAGACTTTCTCTATGTAGATGTGACAGCCAGACAAGATTGGGCGAGCACACTGGCACAGCCCGTGCACAACAGGGTCACGCCATTCTTCTACCCAGCACTGAATGTAAGTGCCATACTGTCTGATATCATCCAGCTACCTGACGTCGTTTCTTATCTTAAACTGAGAGGTTCGGTTGCATCGGTTGGCAGCGGCGGCACTACAGCGTATCTAACATCCTATGCCTATTCGCCCAGGCAAGAGTTTCCCTCGGGATTAGCAAATCCGACGACGATACCCGATTTGAATCTCGGTTTCGAGCGCACGGTAAGCTACGAAGCAGGCGCTGATATCCGGATGTTTAAAAACCGGTTGAACGTGGACATTACCGCTTACCATAGCAATTCGTTTGACCAAATCCTTATTTCGCCGGTCGATCCCGCCAGTGGTTACGCCAACCGAACATTGAATGCCGGAAGTGTGCAGAACAAGGGACTGGAAATAGAAGCCAATGGAATTCCACTGAATACGAGTAGCGGCTTCAACTGGAGAGTTTATGGTACATATGCTACGAACATCGATCGTGTCGTCTCGCTGGCAGACAGCATGTCGTCCATGCAATTATCCACGATCTTCGGCTCGCGTGGCTCCATCGAGGCCAGACCTGGCGGACGTTTCAGGGATATGTATGGTATAGGGTACCAGCGATCGCCAGATGGCCAAATCATTTACAATGAAAACGGATACCCGTTGCAAGGCGATTCACTGATCTACCTGGGTAATCCTACGCCAAAATGGCGTTTCGGGTTTGGTAATGAGTTCAGCTATAAACGATTTAGACTCAATGTGCTGTTTGACGGCCAGTTTGGAGCCAAGGCCTTCTCACTGACCCATGCGGTATTAATGGAAGAAGGCAAGTTGAAGAAATCATTGCCCGGGCGCTACCATGGCATCATCGGCGATGGTGTCATCCGGAATCCTGATGGCACTTTCCGAAAAAACGATGTGGTAGCCACGGACATACGCGACTATTATTACCTCCACTTTAACCGCGATAATCAGGAATCCAACATGTTCAGCACAGACTTTATTAAACTACGTGAAGTGAGACTCGATTATACGTTGCCAACGGCATTGGCAAACCGACTGCGGTTGCAACGAGCTACCTTAGGCGTATACGGACGCGACCTCCTGGTATTTACCAATTGGCCCGCGTTCGACCCCGAATTTGGAACACTTGGCGACGGTGTGATTATACCCGGCGCAGAAACCGCGCAGTTCCCATCAACCCGGACAATTGGCTTTAATTTAATTATTGGTCTTTAACAATATTTCCAATGAAAATGAAGAAGATAGTATACTGGAGCCTAATCGCTGTAAGTATTGCAGCAAGTCTCTCCTGTACCAAGAATTTTATTGAGAAAAACACAAACCCTAATGCATTGCAGGACGCATCGCCAGAGGCCTTGTTGGCCCCCGCCTTGCACCAAGTAGTCACGAGAAACCAAAACAGAGGCATTCGTATTGGGAACGAACTCATGCAGGTACATGTCACCGTCGTTGAAAGCCGCGAATTTCATCGGTATTTCATCAGGCCCAGCGAGCCCGATTGGATGTGGCGCCACTGGTACCTGCAGCTCAACAATATCCGCGACATCTATACCAGCGCCAACACTTCGCAAGAAAACGGCTATCAGACGTTTTTGGGTATTTCGCTTATCCTCGATGCTTGGGTTAGTTCCATGATCACCGATATGTTTGGTGATGCACCCTATTTCGAAGCATCGAAAGGCCATGAGGGCAACGTCCAACCCCACTTCGATAGGCAACAAGACATTTATGCCGATATCTTCCGTAAATTGGAAGAAGCTAATGAACTACTTGGAGCCGACGTTGAATTGCCTGAACACATCAAAGGCCTGGATCCACTATATAATGGAGCACCCGACGCCTGGCGCAGGTTTGGCAATTCGCTCTACCTCCGCCTCTTGCTGCGTGTATCCGGAAAAGCTGCATCGGGCGCGATTGCCAAAATAGCCGAAATAGTGGACACGAACAGCGGAAATTATCCGATATTTACCGACAATAGTCATTCTGCCATTCTACCAACCGGTGCAACACAGCCCATTACATCGGAATTTTTCCAATGGCGCGATCTGGACTTCAATGGCGACAAGGGATATTCCGAGTTTTTTATCAACAACCTAAACGAATGGCAGGACCCCCGGCTGCCCCGATGGGCTACTCAGGTTTCCGGCATCTACGCTGGAATGCCCAGCGGATATGCGCCAGGAAGAGGGGTTGAACGAATGTCTACCTTGCTCGTATCGCTCAAGCAGGATCCGCTCCTCGGGAATATAATGAACTGTGCCGAACTCCAGTTCATACTGGCAGAGGCTGCCCTAAAAGGCTATATAACGGGAGATCCCCGCAGTTACTATGAAGCAGGCGTTGTCAGCGCTATCACCCACTGGGGCCTTGAAGTGCCCGAAGGCCATCTCGAAAAAAACGCTCTAAAATGGGACGACAACCTCAACTTCAACGAAAAAATGGAGCGCATTCATCTGCAAAAATATTACACCTTATTTTTTACCGATTTCCAGCAATGGCATGAACATCGTCGAACCGGCCATCCTGTACTCCCGAAAGGCGAAGGGCTGATGAACGACGGCCGCATGCCCTCGCGGCTGATGTACCCCATAAACGTGCAAACCCTCAATAGAGCTAATTACCTTGAAGCCGTACAAGCTATGGGAGGAGACGATCTTAATGTGAAAGTATGGTGGAATACACCTGATTAGAAGATTCATATAAAAACAACAGCGATGAAGAACTCGATATATTTATTGATTTTTGTCCTTTCAGGAATTTTTTTTGGAGGGTGCTTAAAAGAAGACGAAAATCCGGCAGCAGGCCCCCCCGCTGCATGGACAGGGATACCGGCTGTACGAAGTGTATATAAAGCCGGTGATGTAAGACTTTCTCCGCAAGCACTTGGCGGCGCCCATCAGACAAGCGGCGTCGTCATATCAGAGTACGCAGGGAATAACCTTCCTCCTGGCTTTGTGGTCATCCAAAACAACTGGCGCAACCAAATACGGGGGCTAATCCTCCAGGTAGGTACAGCGCTTGCTCCCTCCTTCGCAAAAGGCGACTCGTTACTTATAGACCTCAACGGCGCAACGCTGACGAGAATCGACGGTGCTTTAGCGATAACCAACCTTTCGCCTACACAGATCTCCAAGGTCTCGTCCAGCAATCCGGTTATCGTCCAGACCGTTGCTATTTCCAACCTTCAGCGATGGCCCGATCGATACGAAAGTACCTTGGTAGCCGTTACGGCCGATGTCGAGCCATTCCCTCAAACCGGGGAAACTTTTGCGGGAACCAAAAAAATCACCGATGGTCCTGACCATATGCTCGACGTTGTCACAGATCCCGGAGCCGCTTTCGCCAATGAACACATCGCACCGAGCGCAAGCTTCCAAGGTATCCTCTTTATGGGAGGAGGCAACACGCCGCAATTGCGGCTGCAGAAACTGGAAGACATGATGGATCCGAGCGGCCCCGTATATCCCGGATACCCCGAGGACTTCGAATTTCCGTTTGACGGAAAACAAAACTACAATGTCACCGGTGAACATCAGTATGACAATGAAGATCAAACCGTCGTCATCGATAACAATGTGGATCTGAGAACCGGGAACTGGAAGTTTGAACAATCGCTGCTGGGCAATTTGGCAAACGACCGCGTCGTTTCTGGCAGACAGGCCGTCAGGTTCCAGCAAAACCTGTCCGTTCCGTCTTACCTGCAAATGAACTATGACGTACCAAACGGAGCCACCAAAGTTACGTTTTGGTATGGGTCGTACGGCAATGACGTAAGCTGTTCATTTGATTTGGAATATTCTACCGACGAAGGACGAACTTGGCATAAGATAGGCGAAACCATCAGCGATGCACATCCTAGAAGTCAAAGTGCTAGTGCCAAACTTGCGACTTACACGATGGACATTCAAGGGCCGGTGCGGTTCCGTATCCATAAACTCGGCTTAGGTCCGAGCAGCGGCACCGCAGTAAGGAACGGCCGTTTGGGGGTAGATGATTTTGCCATATACCAGAATTACTAAGCCCAACGGATTGATTGATAGTCGACTTAACCAACGGCATGCAGCTACATTGTCAAAAAAAAGCTGCATGCCGTTCTGGTTTGGCAACCACCATTATCCCAACGATTTCACTGTCAACGTGTGTTTATAATGATTTGCCAGATGCCTGCCCTCCCCGTGTATCGTCCATATTTCCCTCGGCCCCACCTGCTCCACATAACGCAGGATATCCTGCCAGTCCACATGATCAGAGATGTACAGCTCCATGTCGTTCCGATGTTGCAAATGTTTCCACCCCGATGCGAAAACGCGCAGCACATTCGTCGCCCGGTAATAGCTGTTGAAGGTCATCGGGGGCACCATGTAAATCGGGTCGACACCATCAACTTTCATCGCTTTCCGGTTATAGGGTTCATATCGCAACTGTGTGATTCCCATCGATGCATAAAGCCTATGCAATGGCAGTATACTATGGTGCAACAATACCGCGCGTTCAGGACAATGTTCATTGATCAAGGCCGTCAACCGTTGCGCTTTTCCTAAGGCGTAAGCGCCAAGCAAGATGGGATGGGGCTTTCCGTTCAACTTGACTATCTCGGCCACCGGATCGGGGTGACTGATACCGGGATCCGCAAATGTACTCTCCGTAATCAATACATCCGCCCGCACAATTTCGAGCGGTTCACAAGTGCTGTCGGCCTGCATTTTATAGTCGCCCGTGTACAGGTATCGAACTCCATCATACTCCATTAAAATCTGTGCAGACCCCAGCATATGCCCGGCGGGAATCAACCGGATGGCTACATTGCCGATCTTAAAAGGTTGATGGTATGAAAACGTCGTGTAGGTATGCCCGGGTTGCCTGTTGTAACGATGGCGCATGAATGCTGCCGTGGCTGCCGTACAGCAAATTTGCCCATGTCCCGGCGTAGCATGGTCACCATGGGCATGGGATACCAGTGCCCGTTTCACAGGCAGCAGCGGATCGACAAAAAAATCGCCATACCGGCAATAATAGCCTTCCGGCCGTTTAACGAGGAAATCAGCTAAAATCGATGCCATTACAACCGTTGAGAGCGAAAAAATTGGTCGAGCTTCAGCACCTGCGGAATCACAGCTTGTATACCATCGTTGACAATGACGTAGTCAGCGAGCTTCGTCTTCTCCTCATCGGGCCATTGCCGGGCAATGCGGGATTTCACCTGCTCAACCGTGACGTTATCGCGCTTAACTACCCGTTCGATGCGCACTGCTTCAGGCGCCTCCACCAATATGTTATACCGATTTAACTTGAAGGAACCACTTTCAAAAAGCAAGGCGGCCTCCTTTATCGTGTAGGAGGCGTCCTGGCGGGCCGCCCACTCCTCCCCTGCCTGGATAACCACAGGA
The DNA here is from genome assembly GCF_016533505.1 of Parapedobacter sp. ISTM3. Classification (NCBI taxonomy): domain Bacteria; kingdom Pseudomonadati; phylum Bacteroidota; class Sphingobacteriia; order Sphingobacteriales; family Sphingobacteriaceae; genus Parapedobacter; species Parapedobacter sp. ISTM3. The sequence goes on from NZ_JAENGN010000012.1 coordinate 146,608, forward strand.
TGTACCAAAGCGTTCAATCGTTTCAACTTATCTTCGTTGTTGAAGACCTGTGCTGCCATATACATGCGGTTTAGCGAACCATCGTCATGGTAAGCCTCCCCCCCAAATTCGGCCTGAATAGCTCGGACCAGCCCGCTATCTGTCGTCATCAGCCGCTTGGCCTCCCTGTCCGCGTCAAAAACGGGAATCCCCAAAACCTCAAATATCCGGCAGATGGTGGATTTCCCGCTACCGATTCCTCCGGTTATGCCTACCTTCAACGATTCCATTACCTTATTTCCTGACAAAAAAATCGACATTCTGCGGTTCTACTTTCACCAGCTTGCAAAATTTAGGCATTTGCGTGATAATCACGGGTAAGCTCGTTACGCCGTTATCAACCCAGTCGTCCATGTTGACGACCGCTTCAAACGCGTTATTGGTGACCTTCATATAGTCGCGCAGCGAAACCATCACGGTAAGTCTCACCTTGCCCGGAAATAATTTCACCGAACTAAACTGCTGAGCGTTCTCCGCCTTCAGCGGCACTTCAAGGATTTTCTCTGTTATTTCGCCAACGGGAATGGTCACTTCCACAGCAGTGGGATAGACATTGATGTTGGCACGTCGATTTTGCTTCAGATGAGCTACCGTATGGACATCACTGTTAACGCTTTCAGACCGGATGGTGTCGGTCTCCCAATGCTCTATTTGTACGACGTCTTCAAGCGGGCCGGTTATGGTCACATATTCGGGTGAAATGCGTAATTCGTCGATGACGTCATATTGTTTGTTGAACCGCAGATTATACAAGGCCTTTACAGGGACCTTCCGTTCTGTCTGCTTCGAAAAATCAAAATAAAGCGTATCAGGAGACACGGAAATCACGCGCTGATTGGCAGGGAACTGGCGATTTATAAATCCGAGTTGATTGGCAACAACAATCCAGCTACGGTTTTGGAGCCCGCTGAGATCGACTTGAATGCCCTGCCGCGTTGTTTGCAGCGTCCTAAACAACAACTGCCATCCGGTGGCTTCCAGCCGTATAGTTACCGTATCGGATTGGAGGGGATGAAAAGCCCGATTATCCGGCGCATTTACGTACTGCACGCCTGATTTTACGGTATAAACGTAGCTATTCGATATCGCAAAAAGCGCCCAGGCAAGGAAAGAGAAAATGATGCATTTAACGAAAATGCTTAGTTTGCGCCGCTGTGTTTTATTGAGCTTCAGAATCGGCATACCAAACAAGCTTAGCAACGGTTAAATTTATAACTAACGGGTCCCGGTAAGGCCACAAAGTCGCCGGATATCCTTTTCCTTTTATGGCCTTTGTAGCTTTACCGGAAGCCGAATTAAGCCTTCGGTGCCGCGTTTTGCGCCTTCGAAGCATCCAGGGCAATCGCTGACTTATCAAAGCGAATTTTTACGCTGCCGCCAACGTCAACCAGAAACGTCGTTTCGGATATTTCAACAATACGTCCGTGTATACCTGCCGTTGTCACTACCCTATCGTTTACTTTTAATTCCTCGATGTATTTCTTATGATCTTTGGCCTTCTTCATCTGTGGCCGAATCATGAAGAAATAAAAAACGACAATAATTAAAATCATGGGTAGGAATCCCATGATTCCTCCTGCCCCACCTGCTCCCCCAGCTTGCAATAGAATTGTTGATGTGATCATTTGTTTTGTAATTATTGGTTGTTGTATGTTGTTGTCTATTTCTCCACTTCACCACGTAGGTGCAGCAATGTGTTCGGGCTTGATGCATTCGACATGACCGTCACCACCTTGTGCTGCTTGCCCAATTGCCCGGCGCTATTAAACACGACTTTCACCATGCCTTCATCACCCGGAGCTATCGGGTTTTTTGAATATTCAGGGGTTGTGCATCCACATGATGCCTGCACATTGGATATAATGAGCGGAGATGTACCTGTATTGGTGAATTTGAACTCATGTTCGACCTTCTCTCCCTCTTTGATCTTACCAAAATCATAGGCATCATTTTCGACTTCCAATACCGCACTGACCGAATCGCCCCCTGGTATGATGGTCTGGCCAACAGGTTGCTCACCCTGCTGTTCCAAAGGTATTTCCTCGGCGTCCTGTTCTTGGTTGTTCCCGGTGTTGCAGGATGTGATTACCATCAGTCCTAAAACAAATAAGGGTGTCCATTTCATTGTTCTTGCAATTAAAGTTGACAACTAAACTAACTATATCATTAAACAAGGTATAACCACACTTGTTTGTCATTGTACGAGTCCCCGCCCGTGTTTACGTATGCGCCCGGCGGCTTGTAATTCATTCAGGATCTTATCCAAGATGCCGTTGATAAAGGTATTGCTTTTGGCCGTACTAAACACCTTGGATATTTCGATGTATTCGTTGATAGTTACCTTGACCGGAATGGTCGGAAAATTAAGCAACTCACAAATCGCCATGCGCATCAACAGGTTGTCCAGCAACGCAATTCTGTCAGATTCCCAATTTTTGGTTTTCATGCTTATCAACTGTTGATATTCATCTGCATAACGGATAGCATGCCCCAGCAAATCGAGAATGAATTGTCTGTCTTCCTGCCAGTTAGGTGTCAGCTCCGCCAGTTCATTTTGATGCGGGTTTTCGCTGATGAAATTCTTGAAGGTCTTTGCGATCATCGCTTGCAACACCTCTTTGTCTACCTGCCAGTTAATAAATTTTTCCTCAAACACTTGCTCAATCGCCGGAGCCTTCAGGATAATCTTCTTGAAAATGAATTTGATAATATCTTTTTCTGCCGCGATCGAACGATCATCCTGGCTCAAGTACGTCGCATAGGCCTCTGTATCGCGCAACTGGAAAAAGACCATACGCACGATCTCCGGGTCAAAGCTCCAGGATACTTTATACTGTTTCAGCCCCGCTTTATATTTCTCATTATGACGCAATAACTCGATAAACGTATTGTTGTATAACCGCGTATTGGGCGACAAGTCCGCTGCTGAAGGCAAAAACTTATTTGCACGTTCGTCCGCGTCGATGCGCACATAATCCGATACTTCATCCAATAGGTTCAGCGTCCAGATATACATCTCGTATACCTGATCTACGCTTTTTAGCAGCGCTTTTTCAAACTTACCCACCTGCTTATCTTCCGATAACTGGTAGGCGTACAATGTTTGTAATACTTTGACCCTTAGGTGTCTTCTATTTAGCATAAATTATATAAAGAACGATTGGATGAAATGATAGCGCTTTATTATTTGATTTTACGCATATCGGCTATCCGTGATTCGGCAATCTGATTTGCGGCATGGTAAGAAGCCACATTTTCCGTCATCGACTTGCGTAATACCGAGCGAGTAACTTCATAAATATTTTCTGTAAGTGCCGCCGTGCGCGAGGCACTATGGCCCGCAATTTCGGAGTAACAACTGATCAGCCCACCGGCGTTTATCAAGTAGTCGGGCGCATATAAAATCTTCCGTTCCATCAACAATTGTCCGTCTTCCTGCTCGTTTCTTAGCTGGTTGTTTGCAGAGCCCGCGATGATGCGGCATCTCATCTTGGAGATGGTATCTTTATTGACCGTTCCCCCCAAGGCGCATGGTGAGTAAACGTCGACATCCAAGTCATAGATGTTGTTGTTGGATACCGCAACCGCCTTATACTTGTTGGCGACTTCGGCCAGACGCTCTTCGACGATGTCACTGACATATACTTTGGCATTTTCTTCGCGCAATAAAGCAATCAGCTGCTCGCCCACATTACCGGCTCCTTGTACAGCTACGGTACGGCCGGCTAAGCTGTCGTTGCCATACAGCTCTTTCAGCGCTGCTTTTATCCCGTAATAAACCCCTTTGGCAGTAAACGGTGCGGAATCGCCGCTCCCTCCGAGTGATTTGGGTAACCCGGCCACATGCTTGGTCTCCATATGCAGGTATTCCATATCCTTTGGTGTTGTTCCGATATCCAAGGAAGCGATAAACGTACCGCTAAGTTCGTCTACAAACTGGCCAAACCGGCGGAGCAACACCTCATTCTTCTGAGTACGGTGATCACCGATGATGGCTGCATTGCCACCTCCCAGGTTTACCCCCGCCACGGCAGCCTTATACGTCATTCCCCTTGAAAGCCGAAGTACATCGTCAATCGCTTCATCGGTGTTTTGATACGGAAGCATCCTGACTCCCCCGATTGCAGGGCCCAACGTAGTATCATGGATAGCGATTATCGCTTGCAACCCTACTTCACCGTCATTACAGAACACAAGCTTTTGATGGCCGAATTGAGCCATTAACTTAAAGGACGAATTATCTTTGGTAGGTACGGACATATAAATTATAACACGAACTATGAACTGCAATATTGGGGCAAACTTAGCAAAAATATTGATGCATGTTACCAGCACGGCCAAACATTTCGTATTTTTGCTTCCCTCGTATGGCTGAATAATGACGCTTCCGTGCATGTTCTTTTTTGGCCGTCGGCTAATAATGCTCATATGAAACACCTTGCGCACCTCAACAAATATTTCTATAAATACCGTTGGCGAATGATTCCCGGCGTCATCTTCGTCATCGTTTCCAATTATTTCGGTGTATTGCCCGCGCAGGTTATCCGCATTGCTTTTGACCTGGTCAAAGAAAACATCAGTATGTACCGCTTATTTGACGGGTTTGAGCGCCAGCAGCTTGTTTACGAAATATTCGGATACAGTTTATTGCTGTTTGGTGTGCTGGTATTGTTGCTTTCGCTTATCCGAGGCATTTTCCTTTTTTTGATGCGTCAGACCATCATCCTCACATCAAGGCACATCGAGTATGATTTGAAAAACGAAATCTACAACCACTACCAACAGCTGGATATGGCGTTTTACCGTAGAAACAACACGGGAGACCTCATGAACCGGGTAACAGAAGATGTCAATCGGGTACGTTCGTACCTCGGGCCAGCCATCATGTACTCCATCAATACGGTGGTGCTTTCCGTCATGGTTATTGCCGCGATGGTCAGCGTAAACCCTTCGTTGGCTGCCTACGCGCTGATGCCTATACCCATACTGTCCATCATCCTGCTATTCGTCAACAAAATCATCAATCGCCGCAGCGAGCGTATCCAACAGCAGCTATCCACGCTCTCGTCGTTTGTCCAAGAGACATTTTCCGGAATCCGCGTAATAAAAACCTACAATCGCGAAGCCGATAAAATGGATCGTTTTACGGACGAAAGTAATCATTACCGGCAAGCGTCACTGGCACTGGTAAAAACGGAAGCCATTTTCTTTCCGCTTATCCTATTGCTTATCGGGCTGAGTACGGTCATCACCGTGTATGTAGGTGGACTGGAAGTGGCCAAAGGTACCATCACCTCGGGTAACATCGCCGAATTTATCATTTATGTCAACCAACTGACGTTTCCGGCTATGGCGCTGGCCTGGGTAACCTCGCTTATCCAGCGTGCTGCAGCATCTCAAAAGCGCATCAACGAATTTCTCCGCACAACACCGGTGATTCAGTCGGCCGCTCAGGGTCATTTCCGGGCTCAGGGACATATTCGTTTTGAGGCGGTGAGCTTTACGTATCCGGACACAGGGATCCAAGCCGTCAAAAACGTGTCGTTCGAGGTAAAGCCCGGTGAAGTGCTTGCGATTATCGGTAAGACCGGATCAGGCAAGTCTACACTGGCGAATCTGCTCATGCGCATGTATGATGTGGATTCGGGCGCGATTACGATTGACGGCATTGATATCCGGCAATTGCCCTTGCAGGCGTTCAGAAGCCAAATCGGTTTTGTCCCCCAGGACGTATTCTTATTTTCTGACACGATAGCAAACAATATTGCATTTGGGCTGGACGAGGTTCATATGGATGCCGTGGAGAACGCCGCCAGGCATGCTGCCGTTTACGACAACATCACCGCATTTGAGGAAGGGTTTTCAACCACCATCGGTGAGCGCGGCATCACGCTATCCGGCGGGCAGAAACAACGGGTATCCATCGCCAGGGCACTCATCAAGAATCCTCAAATCCTGATTTTTGACGATTGCTTGTCTGCTGTGGATACCAAGACCGAAGAAGAAATTCTACGCAACCTGAGCACGGCCATGCAAGGCAAGAGCACCATCTTTATTGCCCACAGGGTATCAACGATAAAAAATGCCGACCACATTATGGTGTTGGATGAAGGCTCGATTATCGAACAAGGAACCCACGAAGAGTTGCTTGCCCGGCAGGGCAGCTATTTCGAACTACACGAAAAACAGCTGCTGGAAGAAGCCGTATAGAAAACCGGGGAGCCGTACCTAAGGAAGCTCCCTAAGGTGGATATCCCTGTAAGACACATGCGTTCCGTGGGCTTGCAGCTCAATCTGTTCCATTGGAAATATCGGCAACGTCCTGTTCCAATAGTTTTCCAGCACAACGTTATCCGTTACGAGCTCGCCATTCAGGTATACCGTCACACGATCGTCCACCATAATAATACGAAACGTATTCCACTCGCCCAGAGGGTTATCAGCTACTTTAAGTGGATCACGGGGATTCCGTTCGTTGTTGTAGAGTCCTCCGGATCCTACTTGCGCACCAACGTCTACGCGCGAGGTATCCCATATCTGTACTTGGGGAGTGCCTCTGAGGTATATCCCCGCGTCCCCTTCTTTACCTTCTTTCGCAAGCTTCCAATCAACCCATAGCTCGAAATTGGCGTACTGGCCTACCGTCGCGACGTTGTCACCCTTGCCATTGAAATGCAACACCCCATCTTCGACATACCAGCCCTGCCGCATAATTTCGTCTGCCTTTTCCTGGGCTGCCGCGAGCGCTTCCGGACGCATCGATGCCCGCTCGATAGGGTTTGCTACCAAACCTTTCCAACCGGTCAGGTCGCGGCCGTTGAATAACGACGTGTAGCCTCCGTCACGCGGTAGCTCGTCGATATGCTTCTGGATGGCCTCCCTGAGGTAGCTGCTTTCGCTGCCGGACAAAAGCGCCATCACCTTGGTCAGCAAACGGGTGACATCCGGCCCGTAAAGTTCCTTATTTTCCAGCGCAATATTCATCACTGTATTGGCCGCAGTGGCCTTCAATTGCTCGTCATCGAGAAATTTACCTGCAAATAACAGCGCGTTGTAGGTCTTGTTGGCTTCCAAGGCGGCTAATACCGACCGTCTTTGCTCGACAGACTCTGCACTATTAAACAGGTCACGCAGGTGAAGCACTTTTTGCTCAATAGGAATATTAGCAAGGCCGACGATGCGTATCAAACCCTTGAATACGGCATCCCGCTGCGTTGAATCCATGACTTTCCTGCGGCTAAGTTCAATTAACTTAGGCAACGCTTCGGCGCCAGACCATTTTGCCAATGCGCTGGTAGCCGCACGACGCATCCCCGGATCGTTATGGTCCGCATAACCGGCGACCAAGGCCAGGGCCTCTTCCCCACCGATTCCAGACAAGACCGGAAAAAAAAGGGAGCGCGACGTCATGTCCGATTTCCGGCACCGCGCGATTACCGCTGCCACCTGATCTGCCCTGTTGCTGCTGCGGTTTACGGAAACAACAGCGGCCTGCTGTACTTGGCTTGCGTATTCACTGCTTGCCGCCGGAAGCAGATCCAGCAAATCCGGCAAGTCACTTGGCCGGACAACCTGCGGCAACGCCTGATACGCTGCGGTTTTAACCTGCACGGGGGCATTCCCTTGTATAATCTCAAAGATAACCGGAACACTCGATCCTACTCCCCTTTGTGCCAATAGTTCGATAAGCAGCACCTGGAGCTCGGGATCATTCTCCCCAGCTAATGCTTCGGTCAGCAGCGCGGGCAGCTCGGGGTTTTCAGTTATCAGTAACGCATCCTTTATAGCCGCCCTTGTTTCCTTATCAGATTCACGGAGCATGCCGATCAGCTCACCCGTTGCCTCATCTCCGACTAATTTCTGCAAGGTACTGACAGCCGTAGCACACACTTCAGGCGTGCCGACATCCAGCGCTCTCCGGACCTCCGGAAGCACCGATGTGGAACGATGGTCGCCAAAATACCGTAGGATAGCTACCTGTACCGATTCATCGGCCTTGAACATGCCCTTGGCAAGCTGTCGTGAAGTCCGCTCATCGAGGTGTGGTACCAACAATGTCAATGCTGCATTCCGATAGATGCTGTTGTCGTCCTTTGCACCTTTTACCAACGTGTTCACGCGTTTATTTCCGTCTATTTGGGTAAGTAGCCGCAACGCCGCAATGCGCGTATGTACCTGGTAATCTTGTTTTGTCGACCGGAATAGCCGCGCAGCAATTTTCTCGGCAGTTGCCGTCTCTCCGATGGCGGCCAGGCGGTAAGCATAGTTGACATAAGCCGCTGTTGCATCGGTAGCGTCATACACATAATCCACTTCATCGGCAGCCTCACGCAAAAACGGCTCAGTACCTGGTCCGCCGATACGCGAAAGCGCGTAAAGCACAGCCTTACGCAAAGACTTATCTGACGTATGTAGCCGTGCCAGCAAAGCCTGCTCTGCCGGCTTATACGCCATGAATCCTAATGCGTTGGCGATGTTTACGGCGGACTGGTCGGTAGCATCCTGCAACGCGGCCACTAGTGCGGCACCTGCCGATTCCGTACCGATTCGGGCTAATGCGCGGGCGGCTTTTTCATTTAGGTAATCGTCATTCAGATACCGTTTCAATGCCTCCACGGCCGTATCATCCCCTGCATTCTGCAGCAGTTGAATGACGAACCCTTTATTATCATTGTCCGTAATGGCATTTAACGCTGCCAATGCACCTTTGATAAAAGTCACCCGCTGGGCAGCCTTTCCGGCCGTAAGCACATGGTAGCTATAACTATTGGCGGCATATTCGACACCGGCGTTATCCCCCTTGCCCGGAGGCGTGAGCTGACGAAGCAATGCAGAAATATCCGACTCGGAAAACCGTTCGAGCTGCGCCATCGCTTCATTTAGCGCATCGGTTGTTTCGGCCGGTTGTTTCGCCAATAGCGCGGCTATCTTCTGGTCCGCCGGCGTATTGTCCAATTGGGCGTACACAGGAAGCTGCAGAATCAGCAGCACAAAAAATGGATATATTGATTTAATCATCGGTAATAGCGTTATATATAAGCAATTAGATAGACCATTGACCGCGCATAGGCTGGTCCAACAGTCTGTTGGCCGCTTCGTCGTTTATAAAAACCTGATTTTCGGGATCAAACTGCAACGACCTGTTTAGACGCAAAGCCACCAAGCCCATATTGACGATTGTACACGAACGATACCCATTCTCTTCATTAAGCGCAAATTTTGTCCGGGTTTTAACCGCTTCGACAAAATCGGTCACCTGTGGATCCGGATCGGGGAACGCGGCTAACTTGCGCTCCATATCCGGAATATCAGACCTAAAGCCACGATAAAGTTTTCCCTGGGGACCTTCGATATAAGGCATGCCCACATCTTTGCCTTCACCATCGAGAATAATCTGGCACCCATCTGCATAGGTATACGTGATGCGTCGCCAGGTGCCTACGGCGTCGCTGTGCTGCTGAGGGGCATCTACTTCCACGGAAACGGGGCTCTCATTATCTTTATTAAGAAAATACTGCACCGGGTCGATGTAATGTTGTCCCATGTCGCCCAGGCCTCCGCCATCGTAATCCCAATATCCCCGGAACGTGGTATGCACGCGGTGCGTGCTGTATGGTTTGTATGGTGCAGGACCAAGCCACATGTCGTAGTCAAGTTCTTTAGGCACCTGCTCCACAGGCAAGTTCTCCTGGCCCACCCAGTAGAACTTCCAGTCAAATCCAGTATGTTTGCTGATGGTGACCTTAAGTGGCCATCCCAACATGCCGGAATCGACCAGCTTCTTAATCCGTTTTACCGGCACATTCATTCCATAGAAATTGGCTTCAAAGCGGAACCACGTATTCAGCCGGAAAATATTGCCATGCTGCTTAACAGCCTCGACCACCCGCTTACCTTCGCCGATGGTGCGAGTCATTGGCTTTTCGCACCAGATGTCCTTTCCCATACGTGCCGCCTCCGCCGCCATAATGCCGTGCCAGTGCGGAGGGGTGGCGATATGAACGATATCCACTTCGGGCAACTGAATCAGCTCACGAAAATCCGCAAATTGCTTAATCCCTTTGTCTTTAAGCTGCTTCATCGCAATGGCGAGATGGCGTGTATCTACATCACAGATTGCCACCGTCTTGGTACCGGCGTAACCAAAATGCCCCCGGCCCATAGCTCCTACACCTATTACCCCTTTGGTCAGGTGATCACTGGGGGCTAAGTACCCAGCCCCTCCTAATACAAAACGGGGAACGATGCTGAACGCCGCTGCCCCCATCAAAGATTTCTTGATAAACTCCCGACGGGAGGTGTTTTTTTCTTTCATATTTTGTGATTCCGAATCGGTACGAATGTCACAAATTTATTATTTCCCCGGTTAAACCAAAAATTTTCTGTGCCTTTCTCAGGGATTTCGCTTCTCCTCTCCATCCGTAAGTTCACGCTGGATGCGCGTAAGGAAACTTGGCGCGAAGAGCAAGCGCTAACGGATCGGCGTGTCGGCAAACGTCTCCTGTTTACGGTTGACACGTTCCCAAATGGCCCCCTGCTGACCGCTGAAATACCGGACTATTCCCGCAAGTACAGCATAGTTCATTACACAGAAATAATACGGCACAAACGTCGCCTTTATTTTCAGTGCTCTCCGCTCAAGCAAGAAGCCGATGCATGCTAACGCATAAAACGACAATTGTCCCAAAAACAGCAGGGTGTAGAGATCCCCTTTGTCCATAAGGTACAACAAGCCATTGAGGACAAAGACAACAGGCAGCAGTATGGGCGCAACGGTCCACCGCAACACCCGGTGACTGATGTATTGGAATGTCAGCACCGGATTGGTAAACGGATTCAACACCCCTTTAAGCCGCATAATGGACTGGATTCCGCCGGCAGCTATCCGGATTTTGCGCTTTAGCTCTTCCTTTACATTTTCCGAAGCCAGCTCCGTAGCACATGCGCGGGGTTCATAGACCACACGGTATCCCTTTTCGGCAATCCGCATGGATATCATGAAGTCATCCAATATGGTATCCGGGGGCACGGTTTCATACAACCTTGTGCGGATGCTGAACAACTCGCCGGCGCTGCCGACCACAGAATATAATTCCGCGTCCCATTTTTTCAATGCAGATTCATATTTCCAATAGAAACCCTCGCCCGCGGCACTGGCGTCGGCCTCCTCGCCCGAATATACTCGCTTCTCGCCAGCTGCCGCACCGATTTGCTCGTCTGCGTAATGTCTGCATAAGTCGAGGAGGGCGTCGTTGCTAAGCAACGTATTGGCATCGGTAAACACGACAACATCGGTTGTGACCTGCTCCATGACGCGATGAATCGCCGCAATCTTGCCGCGTCGTTCGTCTGTATGTAATAAGTGTATCTGCGGGTATTTCGCGACGCGTTGAGGGGTTTCGTCCGTAGAGCCATCCGTCACGAAAAAGTAGTGAAGCTTTTCTTTCGGATACGATAACGCCAATGTATTGGCTATTTTCTGCTCAATGATTGCTGCTTCATTATATGCAGCAACAATTACAGAACAGGAAGGCAGCGCGCCCGGATCGGTATGCCGAATGAGTCTTTTCCGTCCTAAAAATCTTCTGACGATCACCAGTGCGTACAGTAATAGGCCGTAACCCACATAGGTGTAAACGATAAAAAACAGGCTAATCCAAAAAATATATTCCATGAGGTCCTCGCAAAACAGGTGCGAATGTAGCTAATTATCGGGGCTTGTTCGCCCTGAATGGCTTGCCTAACCCCATCAAAATTCCAATCCGTAGCTTTTTTCCGACACCAGCACCCGCCAAGCGGCCCGATCCATTTCGAATGTCAGATCTTCCGCTTTCAGGTCGCTCACCGGCACCCAGCGGAACACCTGATCAAGCGCCTTCCCTTCTTCAAAATCGAATGGCTTTTTGCTGAACCGACAAACTAATGAATCGTTGTTCTTCACCAGGTAATAAACACCGATTACCTGGCTGTCGTTAAATGCCGATTTGAAAAAAACATCGGTAGTATGCACATGACGCAAAATCTGAATACCTGCACCGCATTCCTCCTTAAATTCCCTGTCGAGTCCCTCGCGTAGCCCTTCGCCATATTCGAGCCCGCCTCCGGGAAATTTTGTGAACTCCATACCATATTCGCGCTCATCACTGATCAGCACCTCTTGTCTGTCATTAATCAATATGCCGTACACGCGTATGTTAAATTTATTCATGCTAAATTATTACCTCTTTCCAAACAAGACGGAGCTTCATCCGTTATTTGCATTAGGATTAACAAGTCCAAAATTACGCTTTAAAATATGATTCTTGTCATATTTTAAATATAATCGGACTGTTAAAAAACGATTATCAACGCATTTGATTACCTTTGCGGTACATTATGCAAGCATTAACACAACAGATACCCGAAGGATCTCGAAAAGAAGTGATGGCGTATTTAGAGCCATTCATGCTCAATGAAATGAGTGAGTACCTGAAGCCCGTGGAAGAAATGTGGCAACCTGCCGACTTGCTACCCGACGCTTCGCGGGACACGTTTTTTCAGGAAGTAAAAGAATTGCAGGAAAGTGCAAGGGAATTGCCTTATGACTTAGTTGCCGTACTGATTGGTGACACCATCACCGAGGAGGCATTGCCGACCTATGAATCGTGGCTGACCATGGTGGAGGATGTGAATAAGAATGAACAGGGTGGCTGGATGAAATGGGTACGGGCGTGGACGGCCGAGGAAAACCGCCATGGGGATTTGCTGAATAAATACCTCTATCTATCCGGCCGCATCAATATGCGTGAAATGGAGATGTCCACGCAGTACCTATTGCAGGATGGCATCAATATTGGCACCGGCAATGACCCCTACCGCAATTTTATTTATACGTCATTCCAGGAATTGGCCACCAACATATCACATCGGCGCGTCGCCGGATTGGCCAAGAAAGATGGCGATAAGCTGTTGGCCAAGATGTGCGGCGTTATCGCATCGGATGAAGCACGGCATGCCAAAGCATACATGTCATTCATTTCCAAAGCCATGGAGGTGGATGCCAGTGAAGTCATGTTGGCATTCGAAGACATGATGCGCAAAAAGATCGTTATGCCTGCCCACTTGTTGCGCGAATCAGGCGAGCCGCAAGGCGAAGCGTTCGCTCATTTCTCCGATGCAGCGCAACGGCTTGGCGTCTATACAGCTGTTGACTATGTCGACATTCTGAAGGAATTGATCCGCGAATGGAAAGTCGAATCCATCCGGGAGCTCAACGAGGCCGGTGAGCGTGCGCGGGACTACCTGGTGCGACTGCCGGACCGGCTCCTGCGCTTGGCGGACCGGATGAAAATGCCTGAAAAAAGCTACAGCTTCAAATGGATACATAGCTGATAGGGATATCCGCAACACGGATATCGTTGTCATAGCGATAAAAAATCCAATGATAAAAACCATCAACTTACTGGCCATCGCCCTGTTTTTTTCCGTTGTTTCTTGCCGGAACCCGGCGCACACGGGTTCGTCTGCCGGCCCGGAGGCCGCGATTTTGGCAGCAATGAAGAAACAGGAAAACGCATGGAATGCTGGAGACATCCACACCTTCATGGAGACCTACTGGCGTCATGACAGCTTGATGTTTGTAGGAAGCCAAGGTCCGGTATTCGGCTGGCAGCCTACATTGGACCGCTACCTCAAAACCTACCCGGATACCGCCGCCATGGGCAAACTTCATTTCGATCGCTTACGGATCAAGCAGTTATCGCCTACCCATTGTTTTGTGTTGGGCAGATGGCATTTGGCTCGTACAATCGGCGATGCATCCGGCTATTTCACCCTGCTGTTTGAGCAGATCGAAGGCGAATGGGTCATTGTCGCTGATCATTCGAGTTGAGCGGAAGGAACACCTCGGCCATCATGCAACGCGCGCTGCCGCCGCCGTGGCACTCAACGGTATCCAACGGCGAATGGATAATCGGGTTGAAAGCCGTTAGCTGCTCCACCTGCTCAGGGCGTAGCGACCGGTATGCCTGCGACGACATAACAAGATAACGCATGCCCGCCCGGTTTTCGATTTGCAGCATATTGCCGGCAAACGCGTCCATCTGCGCTTGACTAATCGGCATGATGGTCTTTCCCGTCTCTTTCAACGCATTTACAACTGTTGCCCTGTCGGCCTCCACGATACTTTCCAGATTAATCACGGCGTAGCCGTCTGCCAGGCACATCATCACATTAGTATGGTATATCGGCATTCCGTTGCCGTCATTTGCGTCAAAAACGATCGGACGGTAGGCCATCTTTGCGCAGTACTCTTGGAGCAACACCTCATCAGTGCGGGGAGAACGGCAGGCATACGCTAAGCGATGCCTCCTATCAAGCACCATACTGCCCGTGCCTTCCAGGAACTTCCCTTTTGTCTCCTCGCCCGTATAGTCTACCCAATGACGGATAAGAAAGCGGCTGCTGATGGCGTCAAGGACCTGTTGTTTCCGCTCCAAACGCCTGTTTTCCGCAAACATCGGATACAAGACCACCGTACCGTCTTCATGGAAAGAAACCCAGTTGTTGGGGAAAATGCTATCTGGCGTATGAGGATACGCCGTATCTTGCACAACCAGCACATCGACGTCATGACCGCGCAACTGTTCGACAAATGCATCAAACTCTGCTACAGCCAGGCGTTGAATCCGCCCGGCACTTTCTGCCGTAGGCCGCTGAAAGGCATTGTTTACAGCGGTCTGCGCGTTATACCCGAAATGTACCGGGCGAATCATTAATACAGTCATCGGTCGCTATAACTAACACTAACCAAACTTATCATCCCGCAGCAAGGGCATGCTCATGCAATGAAAGCCCCCCCGTGCACGGGACAGCTCCGCCGACGGCATCAGCACCAGCGTGTCAACCAGCCGGTCGGCCGATAACCGGCCCGCTTCGAGATCTGCCAACAATGTGTTTACGTCCACTACATCAAAGCCAGCCTCCCGGAATGCCGCTGTGGTCCGGTCGTTGCGGTCGTACCCCAGCACCACCCCGTCCTGGATAGCCAATAGGTTACAGCTATCCGTCCACTGCTCACGTGCGTCATACGGAAATTCGTTGTTGCCCGACAAAATTATCCGCACGTCGGCGGCGGAACACCCTAAGTCCGACACGCTGATGTCAACAAGCAGATCTTCCAGGCTTTCAAAACGGCGCGGGTTCGCTATATTGTTCTTTTCGAATTGAATGATTTCCAGGCGGTCGGCCTTGTGTGTCTGGATGCGCAAAGCACGATGTACTTCATCAACCTGTAACCCTTTTAAGCGTTCTCGGGAAAAATCGCCCAACATAACCCAAACGTTTTTCTTCACTTGCGTAAAGACCGTATCAATGTGCATATAATCGCGTTTGCTGGGTATTTTCACGATGGTAGCCTTGCTGACAACACCGTGCTCAAACAACTTCGTTATAGCCTGGGCTGCAGCTACCCTGCTGGTACGCTCGCTTACGCCGATAAGGACATGTTCCTTACTGACCACCATGACATCGCCTCCTTCCAGCGTGACCTTTTCGGTCGCCGAATCCTTTGGCAGAAGAAAATGATGCTGGGTGTCCGTCAATTCGATGATCCTATCTTTATACCCCGAAAAAATCGGGTGATGGTGAAAGATGTACTTGGCAATCAGCGCCTCCCGTTTCCGGGCTTCTTTTTTTGGTTTGTTGAGCAAAATATAGTCATTGACAACAATACCGATATCCCGCGTGAATATAAAGTTGGGGATTGGCGGGAAGATAAATTCCGTTTCATTGTACGTGCCACTGAAAAAGACCCTCGCCAATGTTGCTGGCGCGTAGCCCATCATCTTCTGCTGGATGTCGTAACTGCACGCTTCGATGGCGCAGACGGAAGCGACCAACTGGCTTTTTATCGATGGATTTTCCAGGATTTCGGTAAGCAGTACCTGCAATTCAACGACTTTGTCCGACCGGTAAAAATCACCATGGCCTGGCTTATAAAACCCACGGTTGCTTGCCGGATCATCGATCTCAGCTAAGCGTCCCTTTATTTTTTCTTCATCCAGGAAATACAGCAATAGCTTAATGTAATAGTCATACTCATTGCGCCGGATGGTATCCAAATGGACGATGTCTTCAAAGAGCCAATCCTGCGCCTTAGAAGGTACGACTTTCCCCAATCCACTATCCGGGCTGTGCACCAACACCCGCCGTAATTTGCCCGTTTCAGAAGTTACATGAATCCGATTTTCTACAGCCATATCCATAACGCGTCAAAAAAGGCAATATACAAAATTATACAGGGTTTTGGAACGGTTATCCCATAATGCTCTCGATCTCACGGATGATTCGCTGTGCGATGGATACCGCTTCCTCCGGCGTAGGTGCTTCGGAATAAATCCGGATAATTGGCTCCGTGTTCGATTTCCGCAGGTGCACCCATTCATTTTCGAAGTCGATCTTCAGCCCGTCGATGGTGCTGTGGGGTACATCGCGATATCGTTGCTGCATCGCAGCCAATAGATTATCGACATCCAACCCCGGAGTGAGCACAATTTTGTTTTTAGACATGTAATACTGCGGATACGCAGCCCGAAGTTCGGAAATACGCCTACCGCTTTTGGCCAGGTGCGTAAGAAAAAGCGCAATCCCGACAAGTGCGTCACGGCCGTAATGCAATGCTGGATAGATCACCCCACCATTGCCTTCTCCGCCAATCACCGCGCCTACTTCCTTCATTTTTGTGACCACATTGACCTCGCCTACCGCAGCCCCGTGGTATTGGGCGCCCCGGTTGACCGTTATATCACGCAAAGCCCTCGTCGATGACAAGTTGGATACCGTATGGCCGGGGGTATGCTGCAACACATAGTCACTCACTGCCACCAGTGTGTACTCTTCGCCAAAAAGCTCGCCATTTTCCATCATGAAGCAAAGTCGGTCGACATCGGGATCAACCGCGATACCCAAATCGGCCCCGGTATCGACGACAAGCGCCGCAAGGTCGGTCAAATTTTCGGCGAGGGGTTCAGGATTATGTGGAAAATCGCCGTTCGGTTCGCAGTGGATTTTATATACGGTATCCACCCCTAGTGCTTTCAACAGTGCGGGAACCGCTATCCCGCCGGTGGAATTAACGGCATCCACCGCTATCTTGAATCCCGCTTGCCGTATAACGTCGGCATCGACCAGAGGTAATGCCAGCACTTGGTCGATGTGTCGCTGTAAATAATCATCCCGGTGCATCACGCTTCCCAAATGGCGTACGTCAGCAAAGTCGACATCCAGGCTTTCGGCTATCTTCAATACCTGCTGCCCCTCTGCATCATTGATAAATTCGCCTTTCTCATTCAATAATTTAAGGGCATTCCATTCGATAGGATTATGGCTCGCCGTAAGGATGATTCCTCCCCCTGCCCCTTCCCCGGGTACCGCCACCTCCACAGTAGGTGTAGTAGACAACCCTAAATCGACGACGTCGACACCGATACTTTGGAGTGTGCCGACGACCAAGTTGCGTACCATATCACCGGAAATACGTGCATCACGACCGATGACTATTCGGCTGTTCCCTGTCCGAAGCTGAATAAACTTTCCGAATGCCGCAGTAAACTTAACAATGTCAATGGGTGTAAACGCCTCTCCGGGTTTCCCTCCGATGGTACCGCGGATACCTGATATGGATTTGATTAATGTCATTTTCTTGTTTTTTGGCTGCTGACTATGTTGTTTATAATGTTTATTTTCGAGGCCATAAAAGTAGGAATATTGTTCTGGATTTAAAATTACCCCGCGGTTAATTGAAAATTCAAATTTATTCTTACTTTTGTTGCAACTTTGTGTAATTTACATGATCGATCAGCTTATCTCTCTGGATCAGGAGATTTTTTTAGCCATCAACCAAGGGTTGAGCAACGCGTTCTTTGATTGGCTAATGCCTATATTACGGAACCCATACACGTGGGCTCCCCTGTACCTTTTCATTATTATTTTCTGTATTAAAAATTATAAAAAGAAAGGTGTACTTGTTGTTTTCCTGGTATTGATTACATTCGGCATAGCGGATGCGCTTTCGTCTTCCGTCATTAAAAAATCCGTTCAGCGGGTGCGGCCATGTAACGATGTGGAGTTTAAGGAAGAAGTCAACGTCCGGGTCCGGTGTGGCAGTGGGTACAGCTTTACTTCCTCGCATGCGACCAATCATTTTGCCATCGCAATGGTCCTAATCATGGTTTTTTATAGCCGGTGGAAGCCGATACTGGGGTTGGGGCTTTTGTGGGCCGCAGCTGTCAGCTTCGCGCAGGTCTACGTGGGCGTACATTATCCGCTGGATATCATCTGCGGTGCGATCCTCGGTTGTCTTATCGGCTGTTTTACCGGCCTAATTTTTCGTTTTGCAAACCCCAATCCTCTTCCGGCAAATCCTACCTTATGAGTTCAGTGCTGATTATAGCGATTTTATTTGTTTCCGCATTTGCGAGTGGCGTATCGGTTTTTTTCATAAAGCGCGATAATACCAATGCCTTAAAGTTAGTCCTTTCCTTCAGTGGTGCCTACCTATTCTCCATCACGGTATTACACCTCATTCCCCACGTATATCATACACATAGCGCGTCCAGTGAGTTTATTGGCTTGTTTGTGCTTCTCGGCTTTATTTTTCAGCTGGGTCTGGAGCAGTTCTCCCACGGCATTGAGCATGGGCATATCCATCATTTGAAGAAGCCTGGCGGGGCCTTTCCGTTGGGCATCATGCTTAGCCTTTGCCTACATGCCTTCCTTGAAGGGATGCCCCTTGCTTCGCACCACCGGCATGAGCTCACCTTTGGAATCGCGCTGCATCACGTCCCGGCAGCTTTCGCTTTGGGTAGCCTACTGTTGCATACCGCGCTTTCCAAACGGTATATTATCACGTTATTAGCGGTATTTGCCGCGATGACGCCCTTTGGATACTTAGTCAGCCAGGCGATAAGTATGGGTCAAATAGGTCATGTCGAACAGTATTTTGACCGTATTATGGCGGTAGTTATCGGTATTTTCCTTCATATTTCAACGACGATACTGTTTGAGTCGGGATCGGCAGATCATCATAACTTTAACCGGAAAAAAATGATTGCGGTGGCCTTGGGGATAGCCATTTCCTTACTTAACTTCCTGTTTGACTCGCATACGCATTGATGATCAGTGATCGACAGCCGACGGTCGGTATCCACGCAGTTTGTCAAGCAGTTCATTAAGAACACGGCATTCGTCTTCGCTGATGTTGTCTCCGAGAATATCCATCATCATCATATCCTCTTCCAATTCAGCCAATGTGTCAAGCCCCTTTTGGGTGATTTTTACGTCAACAGCCCGTCTATCCCGGTCACAGACGCCACGGGTTACCAGCCCTTTCCCCACCAAACGGTCAATAATGCGTGATACATCGGGCATTTTGTCCAGCATCCGCTCCTTAAGCAAGCTGTTCGTAACCGGGTTCGGGTGCTGCCCCCTTAAGATACGCAAGACGTTGAACTGTTGCAATGTAATGTGTTGTTTATTCGCCCGCTTTTCCAGAATGCCGGTAATCCAATTGCTTGTGAATACGACATTTATCGTCGCCTTTTGTCGTTCGTTACGGAATTTCCGCGTTTGAATCTCGTCTTCGAT